>JABJHO010000027.1 GCA_018661775.1 Candidatus Magasanikiibacteriota bacterium
CTGTTAATGATTTGGATATCATGTACTACACAGAACAAGCCATAAAAAAGAATTCGAAACATACGGTGGTGCGCAAAAGACAAACAACAAAGAATATACTAAAAAAATTATTAGTATAAAAAAATAAAAAACACCGCGATTGTATGCGGTGTTTTTTATTTTACTTACTCTCTTCCTCCCATTTGCATTAAGCCTCCACCCGTTCTTCGTGTAGGCTGAATATGTAGACCTGTTTCTTGGAGCGGGGCATCTTGATCAAGAACATTAATGATGAGTTTTGTTAATCCGTAAGCACTAAGCATAAGGGCAATTCCTATGGTGCAGCGTATAATAATCTTCTTTGCATCACCTATTTGTTGCTCTTCTCCTTGGGCTACTACAATCAAATATCCGGCATATACAAGGTAAACTAGGAACGCTGTGCCAATAAATGCAGTAGAAGCAGATATAATTTTCATTACAACAATACGAGGGTCTGTGGCAACTGCCTCGTATCTCGCTTCTTTTTTGGTTGCTTCAAGATTTTTTCCGATATTTTGTGCGTAGTCGGCAGAAGCGCTTCCAGAATATAACAAACCAAAAAAGAGCAGAGGAATGGTTACGGCTAATATAATATGTTTCATAGTGTATGATTTGTGTATGAGTGTTATCGTACCTCAGTTGGGGTGAACCCTTCAAATCTGATACGTGTATTTTCTTGGCGATATTCTTCTCCTTGAACTGCAGTGCTTATAATTCTTGAGGCAATAAGGGTAATACTATATGAAGCAAGTATAATAATAAGTCCTATAATAGTGTATCGCAGTGTTTTTTTTGCGTTATCAACTTTTGATTCATCGCCTCTGGCAATAAAAAACATATATCCACTATATACAATAAGCAAAATACACAGCACACTTGCTATTTGAAGGAGTGTTTGAACATAAGACACAACTATTGCTCGTGGGTCAACAGCCATACCAAGATCGGCGCCTTTTTGCCCCACTCCTGCCATTAACTGTGTATTAATACCCTCACTCATGTGTGGAGGTGTATCAGCTGGTTTTGCACCAGCAAGAGAGGGAAGAAGGCAGAAAAAAATAACACAAAAAGCAATAACTATGTTTCTTGTGGTGTATGTATAAATAGCGTGTGTCATATGTTTAGGTGCACTCACAGGTGATGACATCACCACTTTGGCTTTTCACTTGACAAAATCTGTCTCCACAAGACGCACCGATCATTTTACCTTCACAATCACTTCCTAAAGAGCATGTTCCGCCAGTGCTAGAGCGGCCTATTATTTGTGGTATTACAAAAGCGGTAATGCTGTATGCACCAAGAGTAATAATAAGACCAATAAGTGCATTGCGCAACATTTTTTGTGATGACTCTGCTTTGCTTTCGTCCCCTCTTGCGGTCATCCAAACTATTCCGGCATATACAGTGATTAACAGAAAAATTGTACCAACCATTGACAGCGCAACAGCAATGACTTTTCCGATGTTTGCCGCCAGTGTTGTGTTTGTGGTGTTTGCGTCATAGCCACCCTGTTGTGCGAGTTTTTTTGCTTTACTTGCCCCAAGCATATCGGCTGCAAATGTGGTTTGTGGTACAAAAGCTATGGCGAGCGCAAAAAGCAGCATGGTGAAGCATATGCTTTTTGTTAAGACATGTTGGAAGGTGTTCATAGTAAGAGTGAAGGGTTAATTAGTGTCAAAAAGGCTTAGCCGCCTGTGGCACCAAGAATGAATTGTGTAATAGCAAAAGCACTTACCACAAGAAACAATCCAATAATGGTTGATTTGATAATTTTTTTTGATTTATCAATTTGCGCATCTTCGCCTTGTGCGGTAAGCCAAAGATATCCAGCATAAATCATTAAAATAAGAAAAATTATACCAATAAGTGAAAGTGCGGTTTGTATAAAACCACCAAGAACAGTTTCAATTTCTGGGGCCCCATCCTTTCCTGTTGCTGTGTTGGCTGTTTTTCCTAAAAAATTGGTCGCGTCATCTAGTGTTGCAGCAAAGAGTTTTTGTGGTAACAACACACATGTGCCGACTGCAAGAGAAAGCCATGCGACTGCTTTTGTGCTAATTTTTTGTTTACTGTTTTGTTGTGTTGCATTCATATATTTTATATAAAAGAGAAGCGAAGTATGTTTTTGCGTGCTATGTATATCTTATGTAGTGTAATCTCAAGACCTAGTCTCTGCAATCGATAAGTGGTGATGGTGCCGATTTTTTAGGTTCTGCACAAAGTTTCATACAATCTGCTCCGGTAGCGCCTGCGTTAAACTCAAAATTTGTATAATTGTCGGCCTCGGTACACACTTCTGCCGTTTGTTTACATTCTGTTGCTGTTTTGGTTGAACATGACCAGCCAATATCATAACCATACTCTACGCCAATATAATCCATACAACACCCAAGTTCTCCCGCTTTAGATGCATCTGGCGCTTTAGCTTGGTTAATTATAAGAGATGTTACAGCATATGAAAGAAGAATAATAATCAGACCAATGGCTGCCATGGTGCCAGTATCTTTTGCTTTTTTTGCTTGGGTTTCATCATCTCTTGCCACAAACCACAAAAATCCGGCATATATCATGAGTAAAAGGAAAATGGATCCGACAATTTGTAGTGCACGTTGTATAATAACCCCAGTACCTGTTTGGAGGTCGGTTGTTGTGTCTATTCCTGTTTGCCCGGCAACTGAATCCAAGAAGCTTTTACCCCCATTTATTCCTAGTGTTGTCTCTGCTCCGACACTTGTTGGTATCACAAACACACCCAATACCACAACGACACAAGATATAGTCAGTCCAAGACGAAGAAAAGTTTTCATACTGCTAGTATAATTACGTATAGTATACTGTATTTTATGATTTTGGGCAAACAAAAAGTCTGTTACTCTTATTTAAAATCCATCGAATTGCTTATATCTGGATAATCATGCCGGTCATAAGGTCTTCACAACCAAATTCTGTCATTTGCCCACCTCGTGTGTTACAATCTTGTTCGAGCTGTTGAAGTGTACTTTCGTCAAGTGGCCCTTGCTCCCATATTGGTAAGTCTTTGTTTTGAGGTGTTTCTTGCTTTGTTACAAAAGCCGTAATCGCATACGCACTAAACACGATAATAAGCCCAATTACCGACATGGTCAGTGTGTCCCGTGCTTTTTTGGCTTGTGTTTCATCGCCTCGTGCGGTCATCCACAAAAACCCTGCATAAATACTTAATACAAAAAACACCACCCCAACCAAAGACATGGCGGCACCAATAACTGTTCCTAGCATGGTTGGAACATCTTGGTTATACGTACTTAGTGTTGACGCTTTGGCTGTTTTTGTTAATCCGTGTTGGGCGTATACCGGTATAGCCAAAAAAAACAACAAGAAAAGAGGTATAAGATGGTGGAATAAAGTTTTTTTGTTTTTTAAACGCATAGCTTTTTGGTATTTTTATTTTTGGTATTACCTTGTTATAAATCTATGTCTCGATCAAATTGATCCACGGAGGCAGCTGGTACACACTTTACTGGAAGACCAGCATACTGCCCTTTTCCATCATGCCAGTCACATGCAAGTGCGTTCTTTTCACACGCTGCTTGTGTTTTGTGCGAACTACAGTCTTTTGAAACATCACTAGCAAATATAAAAGCCGTAATCGCATACGCACTAAACACGATAATAAGTCCAATTACCGACATGGTCAGTGTATCCCTTGCCTTTTTGGCTTGTGTTTCGTCCCCTCGTGCGGTCATCCACAAAAACCCTGCATAAATACTTAATACAAAAAATACCACTCCAACCAAAGACATAGCCGCACCAATGACTGTTCCTAGCATGGTTGGAACATCTTGGTTATACGTACTTAGTGTTGAGGCATCTACTGCTCTTGTTAATCCGTGTTGGGCATGTGCAAACAAAGGGAGAAAAAGTACTGCACAGAAAGCAAAAACCAATACGATTGTATGTTTTGGTTTGGTGTTCATTGGATTTAAATGGATTTTTTATGCTGCCATCTGATTAGAGTCTTGCGGGATAAAATCGCCAGGTCCTAAATTAGTTTGGGCTGACGTTTTTTTTGGAGGCTCAATCGAACTAAAGACAAAGTCTGTAATTGCATACGCACCCAAAATAATAACAAGCCCAGTCACGGCCATAATAATAGTCTCTCGTGCTTTTTTGGCTTGTGTTTCATCCCCTCTTGCGGTCATCCACAAAAACCCTGCATACACGGCAAGAATAAAAAAGATAATACCTGTAAGAGAGAGGGCGGCACCGATTATTTTTCCTATTCTGGTTTGGATAGACTCACCTTTATAACGAAACAGTCTTGCTTCTAGGGCTGTGTCTTCTGTACCGTAACTTTTTTGATTAACAGCATGTGTGGGGGTAGAAAAAAACAGACAAGAGCATAAGAAAAGAATTCCCAAAAAACCAATAGAGTATTTTTGGAACTTTTGTATATTGTGTGTATAAAAATATTGCATAGTGTGTATTACTTACAACAAACTATCTCTGCCACACCAGAACACTCTTTGGGGTAGCAATCAGGGCCACCGCAACCAGTTAGAGTCTTTTTATCTTCGCTTAATTTCATAGTATTGGCTTTACTACATTCTGTATAATATTTGCAAGCAAAGCCAGTTTCTTCGCCTGTGTTATGTTTTCTGCATTCATCACTTGTAGCAATCCCTGATTGATCAAAGATAAACCTTACTATACCATATGATGCAAGAACCAAAATCACCCCAATGACTGCCGCTATTATGGTGTCTCGTGCCTTTTTGGCTTGTGTTTCGTCACCTTTGGCGGTCATCCACAGTATTCCTGCATAAATCATAAGGATAAAAAAGACGGTATTGAGTATGGTAAGAACCACTTTCAATACATTTCCTATAAACGTGGCTGGATCTTTGTGCTTTTTTAGGTCGGCTGCGTATGGGTAGGCGTTTCCTTTATTATCTGTTCCTGTTGCTTTTATTGCCGTTTCAAGCTTTGTTTGTATGCTTGTAGCAGAAGGATCTCCTGGAGCAGCAAAAACACCACTTGGAAAAACAAGGAGAGAGAAGAGAAGTATGGGGAGTGCAAATCGTATAAGACGCATAAGAAGCGGTGTTATTGCCTAGGTATGTCACCAACTACTGTAGCTTCGTAAATATTTTTTGTGATGTACGTAGAGATGGCATATGCAGACATGATAATAAGGAGTCCGAGTATTGCCCCCATAATAACTTTTGTGGCATCTTTCATCTTTGATTCATCTCCGCCAGAAGTCATGTATTTGATTCCTGCATACACAATAAGCACCACACAAACAGTTCCCAAAAGACCAAGTGCTGCATTGATAATTTTTGCTACGGTTGTTCGAACGTCGGCTGTGCCGAGACCAGAGTACTCTCCATACTCTAAACCTAATCGTTGTTCTGGGGTAAGATTGGTTTGTGCCTGTACATTAAGTGGTGCACTCACAATTAGAAAGGTAAATACACACAAAGAAAAAGCAAGAATAAAATGTTTCATAGAATACGTATTATTTTGAGAATTATGCACTATGATAGGTCTACTGCATAATTCTCAAAAGGGGTTTTATATACGAACCCCTTTTGTGGTTTATGTAAGTTCAATTCCACCTTCTCCTAATACACCTGAGGCTGAACCAAGTTTATTAAGCACAAATGTGGCAAGAGCCCATGAACTTATAATAATTGCAAGACCAATAACTCCCGCAAAGATGAATTTTCTGGCGTCACCGACTTTTGTTTCGTCACCACCTGAAGTCATCCACTTGAATCCACCGATAAGGATGATTACAACAGCAACAATACCTAACAAGCTTAGTGCTACGTTAATAATTTCAGCGATAGTTGTGGTAAAATCTTTTTTTCCAAGATCTGTCTGATCCTGAAACTTTTGCATACCAAACACATCTTCATCGACAGCACTTACTTGTGCTGCTGGCATGATGGCAAGTGATAGTAGCATTGCAAGTCCAATAAGAATATATTTTTTGTATTCGATTAGTTTAAGCATTAATGTCATATTTTCACCCCCTTTCCTGTTTTTGATTTATACATATAGTGTATAGTTATATTAATTACGCTAACGTGACTATTTTATAAACTCTTTTGTTACTATTGTTATTATACCATAAGCGCTAAAAATAATACAGAGGCCTATTGCAGCATACAACATTGCATTGGTACCTTTTTTAATTTTTTCTGGACTTCCGCCAGAGGTCATCCACACAAACCCACCATAAACAAACACCAAGAGTGTGATTGAGCCAATAATACCAAGCACTGGAATAAGGAGTTTTCCTATCAGTACTGGTATGTCATCTACGGTATACGTTGTTTCCATCGGGTTTGGTAATTTTACCACGGGAGGGCTGTTTGCTCCTTGTACTGGGATTGTGTAATGAAAAATACCACATAGTATAACACTTATTGCAAGGAGTGTCAAGGCTATGTGTTTGTGATATGTTGTATGGATTGTCATAGTGAGAGTTTAAATAGTTACTCCGCGAAAAGCCGGATCAACACCAAGTGTTGTAAGGACAATATCTATAATAAGGTATGCGCTTACGGCAATAATAATACCAATAACTGCATTAACCAAAACCTGTGTTCCTTTTTTGTATTTTTCTGGACTGCCAAATGAAAGAATAGTAACAAGACCACCATAAATAAACATAACAAACGCAATAACACCAAGTAGACCAAGAAGAATTTTTGCAATATTAATTGCTGTTTCTAGTAGCGTATTTATTTCTCTACAACCCCCTTTGTTCTCGATCTTGGCACAATCTGGTAAAATTGATGCCGCTTTGACTTCTGTTGCTACAAGCAAAAGAAAGAGAGTGCTTATGCCGGCGGTTATGTGCTTTTTTATGTGCATAAAATTATAATGTTTGTTGTATTTTTTTAGCCGTATTTATAATCAGAGTCTGATCTTGTTTTACTTTGAGGCTTGGGGTTGCTGCTGGTTCTGGGAACGTGTCGATAAGATCGCGTAGTGCGGTTTGTGTTGCAGAAATATTTGTTCCGGTATACCAATTTTTTGCATAAAGAATTTGGGCAATAAACGGTTCAAGGAGTGGGTTTTCTTTTTGTGTTTGTATGTGTGCCCGAAGCGGGGAGATTGTGTTGCTTGCCGTGTTGTACGCAAGAAGGTTTTTGTTTGAGTTAAGGAATCGTACAAAATCCCATGCATATATTTGATTTGGTGATTTTTTTACTACAGATTCAATAAAGAAACTTGCTACATTAATAGGTCGTTCGGGTGTGAGTTGTGGCATTTGTGTTACTCCAAGGTTCATTTGTGGGGCTCGTGCTTTAATTGTGGCAAGTTCATAAGAAAAACCAGGATAAAATACGGCACGGTTTGAGGTAAATGCATCAAAGGCGCCTCCAAGTTCGGTGTTCCAGCTGTAGACTTCTTTTGTGTCATTTGCAAAATCAGTATAAAATCGTAAGGTCAGGAACGTTGGGTGATCTGCTTTTGCTTCTCGCATGTTTTCGGTAAATTGTACGCGGTTTCCTCTAATTGGCGTGATACCATTTTGCATGAGAAGCAACATGAGCATATCTGGGGCATTTTCCACTCCTTCTCCTGCGCCCATTGTACTACCAGCTTGCACTATATCACCAGCGGTATTTTGTCTGGTTGCTTGAGTGCTTTGTTCGGCAAATTCTGTCCATGTGTTTGGTGGTAGTGGAATCCCTGCCTGATCAAGAAGGTCTTTGTTATAAAAGAGTGCCATGGTGTCTACACTTAACGGAAGGCCGTAGGTAGTGTTGTTTGTAATTATACCATTTGCAACAGCAGAAACATAGTTTCCACGAATGAAATTTTTACTTGGCAGAAGGTTTGTCTGGAAGTTAACCACACGTTCTTGTGCGTATTGTCCTTTTATATATGTTGTGGCAACACGTGTTGCTGGCGGCATTTCGGAGAGGCGTGGAGCGTATTTTTTTAGTTCACGAATATTTACAGAAATAATATCTGGACCAACGTCATCGGCAAGTGCGTTAATAAAACGGTCTTCAAATTCACTATATTGCACTTTTCTAATATCTATTTTAACAAATGGATGGCGCCGCATGTATTCGGCGGCTCGCGCATTGAGTTGTTCGGTATTGCCAAAAACAGTCCAATACTGCAACCTTACTGTTCGGATAGCTCTTTTTTCTTCGTTTGATAATCCTTTGCACCCAAGGCCTGTGGTAAGGATAACACTGCAAAGAATAATGCAGATGGCCAAATGTCGGAATTGCATATTTAAAATGTATTACTAAAAATAAAATTTACAATACTATATGATGATAGTATAACAATTAATCCGATTGCACTCCAGACCATGGTCTTCATTGCCTTGGTTGTTTGCTGGGCATTTCCGCCAGCAACCATCCACAAACCACCAGCATACACAAACATAACCAGCGCAATTGACCCCACAATACTCATAACAATTTTAATTGCTTTTCCAATAATATCTGCCGGTTTTTTTGCTTGTCCGATGTTGAGGGTTTTTGCATTTCCTATGAGTTTTTCTGTTTCTGTTTGTTTTTTTGGTATTTTTGCTTTATTTGCATACACAAAAACAGGAGAAGAAATAAAAAACACACCCATGAACACAGCCATAATAGCCAAATATGTATGCATATGTTTTTTTGGATTGTATGTGTGTTCTTTTATCATAATCTGTGGTGTGTTGTTATTAAAAAGTGCTTGTAAAAATAAAATTTACAATACTATATGATGATAGTATAACAATTAATCCGATTGCACTCCAGACCATTGTCTTCATTGCCTTGGTTGTTTGTTCTGCGTTTCCGCCAGCAACCATCCACAAACCACCAGCATACACAAACATAACTAGCGCAATGGCACCAACTATTCCCATAACAAGTTTAATCGCTTTTCCAATAATATCTGCCGGTTTTTTTGCTTTTCCGATGTTGAGGGTGTTTATTTTTTCTCTAATGTGGAAGTATGCTAGTTCACCTTCATCTTCTTTTACAAGCTCTTCTCCTTCTAGTGTACAATCATTTATAGTGTGGATTGAATATCCTGATGGAAAATTACATGTACCGACTGTGCCCACATGTGGACCAGAGGCGTCTTGGCACTGACCACCTTCACAAAAAAGGTTTGGAAGTCTACAGTTTGTTCTTGTTCCGACTTTCATTGTTATGTGAGCATAGTTTATATCTTCACAAGAAACCAACACATCTTCATCAGTTGCTTGTGTTCCCCAGAATTTTATATCAACTGCTGCAGAGCCGGTTATCTCAATTGATTCGACTGTGGCCAGGTTTGCGACAATTGGGACACATTGAGAGCTGCCTTTTGCATTTTTGATATCTTGTATCGATGATACCGTCATTGTCCTTCCTGCTCCTTGGCAATTTGGGGCGCGTAAACCCAGGTTTCCTCCGATTGACACTAGTCCAATATTTGGGTCCATGCCAGCTTCAAATACTTTGCATTTGCATGATGGTGCTGCGTAAGTAATGACAGGAAACAACAAAAAAAA
>JABJHO010000021.1 GCA_018661775.1 Candidatus Magasanikiibacteriota bacterium
AATTGCAAACTCTCTTGATAGGTCTGGGCCTCCAAAAAACATCAGATGACTCTGTTCGATTGTAAAAATGTACACCTCATATTGAGCATCATACCCTATACGACTCAATTTACCAGAAATAGATTTACTACTTGCTGCTGTACCGAGCTTTGCAGTGCCTGTTCTTGCGAGCCTAGCATGATAATTTCGAAGCGCTCGTTCAGTTGTCTCACCCACTCCAACCAAGGAATAGTCCTCTACAGAGACAAAAGCTACTGCTTTCACAAGACCTCCTTTGTCTTTAAGGGACATCACATAAGTTGGAGCACCCGACACGTTATACAGGACTGGAAAACTTGAATTGTATCCTTTCTCCTGAACTCTCCCTTCTGCCGACCTCATGGCAGCAAGTTCTGTTGCACCGCCTTGCTTATACATCTTAGATTCTTTTGTCCTTGTGTTTACCAGAACAAAACCAACGGTCGATTCATCGGCACCATAAGATGTCAGACCGGTATACCAATAAGATTGGCCACCACCATAAACAAGTGAGATTCCAGGGGTTACCTTGAGTCTATCCTCATTGGAAGGGTTGAGCCAACCATGAACAAATTCACCCCAATCGGTGAGTTGCTGAGCGACAAATTCTTCAGGTTGGATACGGTCAATCCATGAAGGTGCTTTTTCAATAGCATACTCTAACACCTCTCCAGACTGAGCATCTACCACCACAACACCTGTCGCATCCTTACCAAAAAATCCAACGGCTTTCCTGTAAATCGTCCCCACCCAATATGGTTTGCCTGTGTCATCCACCTCAAAGGTGTAGTCGGACACACCGCGGGTAATAAAGCCATTGAAATATATATGTCTCTCAAGATTTTGCCCATAGAAGCTCTCTGGTTGATAACGAATATGCAAACCAGAAACAAGGGACACGTCTCGCTCATCAGTTGCAGATACTTTTACGTATCCAGGAGTTCCTTCTGATGAATATTTCCACCACTTGAAAAAACCAGAATGGACAATTGGAGCAACCCAATAAAGTTTTCCACCAATTGTTTGGATAGTGAATTGACCAACTTGGGCTCTACTGCCCAGCGCAGAATCTTCACCGATTTTTTTCTCCCCAAGGCGCAAAGCCACATCTTGGTCAACAATACGAATCTGATTAGGATCAACTTCAGTATGGTCGGAAGAAAAAACACTTTCTTGAACCGTTATCAAATTTTTGTACGCTGAGGATCTGAAAAGCCCCCAAGAGGTGAGAATTGCTATACACACAAGAGCCAATAAGGATACAAGTAGAACCCTAAACAAACCTAAACACATTGGGTGGTTTAACTTGATTTCGTCAATAAAGTCCTCTGGCTGAGAAAGGACAAACACAGCTCCGATCAATAGTATAGGTAAAAGTGAAATGATCCAAAAATCCGCAAAATCCAGTCTGATTGTTGGGGTGTAGAAATACACTCCCAAAATCAACATTGCAATATAGGATCCTAACAGAACGCTAAATGTTTTACTCATTTTTTTTCCTTTCATGAGTTTAATTAGCTCGAAATGAGCATGTCCACCTTAACATTTTTTATGACTTATGTCAAGCTAATATACTGCACCCTTTTGCCTCCAACCAAAACAAGCTGTTCTTAACTTTTTTTACTAGGATATCTTGTTTTTTACATGTAGTAGTTTGAAAATACTCTATTATACCAAACTACTGGAGTATTGATTTGGCAGCATCGCGCTATCTACCCACCGTGCCCCGCCATTTCAAACCAAACCCGTCCGTGCCTTTGTGCGGCAGGTTTTTGTTTTTTATACCTTTTTTAAAACAAAAAATCTTCTACAAAGAAGATTTGTTTGTGGGCCGGGGGGGATTCGAACCCACGAAGGCGAATGCCAGCAGATTTACAGTCTGCCCCGTTTGACCGCTTCGGTACCGACCCATTTCCATAGCAGTCACATGCTATAGTTGAGCCATCTGCGAGGCTCGAACTCGCGACCTACGGTTTACAAAACCGTTGCTCTACCAACTGAGCTAAGATGGCATATCTATTTCTTTTTTATCTGCTGCACTCTTTCTCTCCAACGTGGAATTTTGTCATTCTCTGGATTCACCTTTCGTATTCTACGCAACATTTCTTGTGCTAATTTTTTATTGTTCACTATTATAGCAAATTCTATAACATTGTCAAGAAATCTTGGATTCTCTGGTTCCAATGCTAGCGCCTCTTGCGCTGACGCAAATGCCGCCTCATGGTTATCTGTTTTCTCGAGCAGTCTCGCTAAGTGGCTATGCCACCCTGCTCGATTTGGTGTTTTTTTCACTGCTTTCTTGTATAGAATGATTGCTTTACTATCATTCCCAACATGCTCTTCTATTTTTGCTAATTTCACATAGTGCACACCCTTGGGTGATAGCTTAATTAAAAATTTACATGTCTGACCCGCCTCTTGCCACTGCTCTTGCTTAATATACACATCAACTAGCCCTTTATACCCATCAATATTTTTATTATCCTGGCGAATTGCTGAAATAAACATCTCCTCAGCTTGGTCAACTTTTCCCTCATCAAATGCCGCATGTGCACGATCTATTACCTCAGAAACAGTTTGCTTCTCTTCTTTTGTTTTTGGCACCACCTTTGCCGGTGTCTTTTGTGTAGAAATTAACCCCTCCTTTTGTTTTACTAATTGTTTTTGCACACCACCCACAAATCCTCGAAAAGATTCTTGTGCTTTTTCAAATAACACCATCACCTTTGTCATGATTTCCTGTCGTTCTTTTTTTTGTTTTTGTGTCTTGATTCCAGCTCTTTTGCGTAAATATGTCTCTTTTCTTTTTCCTTCCTTTACTTCAGGAAGACTCTCTACATCCAACAAGACAAGTTGTGGAAATTTACGTACAATAATAACTATCGCCAACACAAGCGGGATAACAACGAGTAAAAAAGGGATAATATTAAACATACGTATATCTTATAAGGAAGATGCAACCGCATCTCGCATGGTTAGAAACGAATTACTCTTTATTGAAGCACTCCCAACAAGGACACCATCTATATCTTTTTGTGAGGTATATGATACCACATTTTCCTGGTTTACGCTACCCCCGTAGAGTAATGGGACAAATTTACTGGTGAGGGTCGATATTTCACTCCTAATCCACGTATGGATGTCTTGGGCATAAGCTGGGTTACAATGGTCCCCATTACCGCTTCCTGAAATGGCCCAAACTGGTTCATATGCAACAATAAGGCCACTATTACCCAAATCAAGACCTTCTAGCGCGCCCAATATTTGTGTTTTTAGCATATCTTTTTGTGTGCCCCGCTCTTTGTCTTCTCGTGTTTCTCCAATACATAGTACTGGTGTTATGTCAGCCTGAATACATGCTGCGATTCTTTTTCTCACGTCTTCAGTTTTTTCACCAAAAATATGTCGCCTTTCTGAGTGTCCAATTAGTACATACGTGCAACCAACATCTTTACAAAGCTGTGCCGACACAGCACCAGTATATGCCCCTTTTGGTGCCCAGGCAACATTTTGTGCGCCAATTGCAATAGGGCTGTTTTTAAGAATACTTACAGCACCAGCAACACTCAGCATAGTTGGAAACACCGCGCACGTAAGTGCATTACTCCCTAGATCTTGGGCTGAAAGATCTTTTGCCAGCGCCAAAGACTCTTCATTATTGAGATACATTTTCCAGTTCGCAAAAATAAATGTCATAGATTTATACAACTAAATAATCTAAAAAACGACCTTTTTTTCTTCTACATTGCCTATAATCGCAAGACGCATTTGTGATGCGTTAAAAATCTTTTTTGCAACACGCTGCACGTCCTCTTGGGTTACCGCTTCTATTTTTTCTATATACTCTTGTGGTGTTTCTATGTTACGAGAAAAGATAGATTCGTGTGCATACCAATTTGCCACAAAACTCGAATCTTCTAAGGATAGGGTAAACCCTCCTCGATTATGTGTTTTGGCATCAGCCAATTCTCTACTCGACACACCTTTTTCTACTACTTTTGCTATTTCTTTTTGTATTATAGCAATGGCTTTGTTAATATTTTTTGGATCAAGACCAGCGCGAACATAAAAATATCCAGTATCATGAAAATGTTCCACACCAGAACGAATCATATACGCCAACCCTTTTCTTTCTCTAATTTGAATAAATAGTCGAGAACTCATTGAGCCTCCAAAAATAGTGTGCAGCACTGCGGTTGCGTAATTTTCTTTTGCCCCATACGAAAACCCCGGAAACCCAAGCATAAGCTGCGCCTGGTCGGTTTCTTTTTTTTCTAAAACAAATCTGTCTTTTTTTGCTTGCGACCCAAAACAGAATGGTTTATATGTTTTTGATGCTTTGATCGTACTTTTTTTTGCACCAAAATATGTATCTATATGCTTTTTTACTTCATCGTTAACGGCTCCAGCCACCACCACAGTCATGTTGCTCGGATCATAATGCTTTTCACGATATTTCAAGACATCTGCTCGCTTATATGCTTGTACATGTTTTGGTGTTCCGGCAATGTCTCTGCCAAGCGGACAACCCTCATACAATAAATCCTCAAAAATATTATCTATATTCATGATTGGATTATCTCGATACATTTTTATTTCTTCTATAACTGGCCCCTTTTCTCTTTCCATTTCTTTTGGATCAAATACTGACTCAAACAACATGTCGGATAAAATATCGCTTGCAATATTGGAAAACCCTGCGTCAGCCTTAATATAATAGCCAGTATATTCTTTGCTGGTAAACGCATTGTACTGCGCGCCAAGTCTGTCTATTTCTCTGGTTAGAATAAGGGTGTTTTTTCTTTTTTTCGTTCCTTTAAACATGAGGTGTTCTATATAATGAGAGACACCTTGTAATTTTTCGGTCTCAAAACGCGAACCAACCGGATACATAACAAGTGTCGTAAGAGATGCTGTGTTGTCTTGTGGTATTAATATAATTCGCGCACCATTTTCTAATGTGTAATCATGAAACATATTTAAATATTTTTATGTAAAAATTCCTCTAACCTTTGTATTGCAACTCGTTCTTGTTTCATAGAATCTCTGTCTCGAACAGTAACGCTATTATCTTCCAGAGAATCAAAATCAACGGTAATGCAATATGGTGTACCTATTTCATCTTGTCTACGATACCGCTTTCCGATTGACCCTGTTTCGTCGTATTCACACATACGCTCTTTTTTAAGATCGGCAAAAATCTTTTTTGCAAGTGCTACAATTTCTGGTTTGTTTTTTTGTAGTGGCATAATTGCCGCCTTAATTGGACTTAGCGCTGGATTGAGTTTTAGCACAACTCGTGTATCGTCTTCTACTTTTTCTTCGGTATAAGCATCAACCAAAAGTGCCAACAATGTTCTTCCTACACCAACTGAAGATTCTACAATATGTGGTATATATTTTTCTTTTGTTTGCTGATCAATATATTCTAAAGACTTTCCACAATGGGTACTGTGCTGCGTAAGATCATAATTTCCTCGCGCATGGACTCCTTCTAATTCTTTAAATCCAAATGGATAATTATATTCAATATCATACGCTTCTTTTGCATAGAAAACGAGATTATCGTGTTTTTTCCACCGAAGATTTTCTTCTTTTATTCCAAGAGATGTGTAATACTCCCAACGATAATTTTTGAGCTCTTCATATGCGTCCATTTCTTTGTCTGGATGAACAAAATATTGCATTTCCATTTGTTCAAACTCTCTTGTGCGGAAAATAAATTGTCGTGCAGTAATTTCGTTTCTAAATGCTTTTCCAATTTGTGCCACACCAAAAGGTATTTTAACACGAGAAGTGTCTAGAATATTTTTATAATTTACATAAATACCTTGGCACGTCTCGCCGCGCAAATATACTGGCTCTTTTGATGCATCTCCGGTAAAGTTTCCTAAATTTGATTCTACCAGTAAATTAAACTTTTTTACATCAGTAAAATTACTTGTTCCACATTTTGGACATTTGATTTTTTCTTTATGTTTGTTAAACAATGTATTTATTTCTTCTTCGGACATGTTTTCATCTGACTCCACTCCCATGCCTTCTAACACGTGATCAACACGCAAACGATTGTGACATTGCTTACATTCGGCCAAAGGGTCAGAAAATCCACCAACATGCCCACTTGCTTCCCAAATACGGGGATGCATAAAAATAGCCGAATCGAGCCCAACAATATCTTCCCGATACTGCACCATCCATTTCCACCAATGGGCTTTTATGTTATTTACTAATTCAACACCATATGGACCATAATCATAGATAGCAGAAAGACCACCATAGATTTCTGAAGAAGGAAATACAAAACCACGTCTCTTGCATAAAGAAATAACTGCATCAATCATACAATAAGTATCATAAATAAATATGTATATAGTATATAGAAAAAAAGTGAATCTGTGAATGGGTATAAGAAAAAGACCTGAAAAACAGGTCTTGTTGAAATACATACTACAGTAGTATGGTTTTAATACTCTTGATTTACCGTATCTATAACGTGTGTCACCATAACATAGCACCGAGAACTCACATCTTCGTGTGGTTGAAAAGCTTCTGCAAGTGCTAGCCGCAAAACAGGAGAAGACATGTCTGATACACTTATGTTCCCAGAAGAACTTAGGCTGGCCACCAAACTCTCATCCTTTAATATTGCATCAAATGAATCATTTCCGGCTGTAACGCACACATACCATTTTCCATTAGATTGATACATTTCAATACTCTCTGGAGTAATATATCCTACAGAATGTGCACACCTTGTGTTTGCCGGGACATATGGCTTACCATTGCTCTGATACTGCACACGTGGAAACAGGTCGGCAATTGAATCTTGACAATACGGATTGATCTCATTAATAAAATCACCATAAGAAAGACGTTCCGAAGGAAGAATGCGGATATTCCGAGGTCGGACTATCGCATCTTCTGGATGCGTGACACGCACATGGTTCGCCCCAGGACGAGTATACTGATCAAAATCAACCGTTCTTCCTGGAACCCACACACCCCTCAAAGAGCCTCCTCTAGAAACATGACGAACATCCGATTTCAGCATCGAAGTATTCCCTGGTTTACGAAAACGTAACTGTTTCTTGGTTCCATTTATGGTTGTAGAAATGTTGGTACAAAAACCACCACTTCCCATTACTGTAAACGACAATATAACACCTTGCACGAATCACCTCCTCGCCTTTGGGCTATTTTTATACAAGTCCGCATGGACAAAATCTTGATTTCGGTACCGTCTTGGAGATTTACGTGATGGTGGTCTATCAGCAGGATAGAGAATTGATAATGTAATATTATCAATATACCGCGATATTACACCACAAGGATAAGACCTATGACAGTCATCATGATGCAGGCAACTGCACACAATAGCTATAGATGCATGGGTAGTCCCATATAATACGTCATATAACAATCCAGACTGTAGCGGCTTTCTCTGCTGCAACAACGTCTCATACCCCACAAGGTATTCTGTCCACGCTTTTGGGTTTCTCGTTGCAGTTGTTTTGGGTTCTGTAAATTCACGATGAAATGTTTTCCGTAAAAAGTCCGTAGGCGCCAGTATGTCACCATTGCAGTACTCTACGCCATGTGTTTCACACAGGTAGCAGAAATCATCCTCTTGGGTTGCAAAACCAAACCCGCGATACCGCTTTGTCAGTCTAGTGTCAATAACAGCCGTAATCTTCTCCCTCTTAACAAGGTCGAAAAAACTACGCGCAGATAGACCACAACTCATACTGTGGATTGTCTTGGGGATAGGTACATCAGGGAGCATATTCTTTGGTCTCCGTATTTCATTGTTTGTAAAAAGATCATTCATTGTGCTTTCCTTTCTTTATTTAGCATAATGCTCATTATACACAATATTCAAATAAATACAAGGGTAATACAAAAACACCACAGGTACTTGTGGTGTTTTTGTATACTAGATAGTTTGTATTTCTTTTTCTTTTTCTTCACCTATTTTCTTTACTTTTTGGTTATACTCTTTTACAAGTGTCTCTATATCATCATAAAACACAAACTTTTCATCTTCACTTATCTCCTTTGTCTTTTCGGCGCCATCTATTGATCTACGAATATCTTCCCTAATTTTTCGTATAGCAATACGTGCATCTTCAAGTTTTTTATATAGCACTTTTATAAGTTCAGCTCGGCGTTCTGCAGTTAGGTCTGGTAGTGGTAAACGTATCAACTTTCCGTCATTTACAGGATTTATACCAATATCTGACTGACTAATGGCCGTATCAACCGCCTGAATAAGCGACTTATCCCAAGGGTCAACCGTAAGTGTTTTTGCATCCGCGACACTAATAGACGCAATACTTTTGAGCGGCTGTTTTACGCCGTACGCATCTACAGTGATATCTTCTATCAAGGCTGGTGTTGCTCTCCCTGTACGAAGAGCTGAAATACTATGCCTTAAATGTGTTATAGTTTTTTCAAACTGCTCTTTGTGTGTGTCTACAAAACCCATAATATTCTTTGTTAAATCTACATCAAAACTATCATACCCTATTGCGCTGGGATAGTAAAGCCCAAATACACCCAACCTCTCTCAGTGTCATGTGTTTTAAGCATCGTAGGGATTTGCCCAGAAGGCAGCTGTTTGGTAATCCAACTTACCCCCCCATCAACACTCTTGTATAGTGTAGACTTGCTTTGTACCGTGGCCGTATAATACAACTCTTTTGTGTTTTCTGGATCAACAGTAAAAGCGTATATTTTTACACTACCTGGCTCATGTAACAACGTAAGCTTTTCCCAATTCTGCCCAAAATCATCTGAACGAAGAATACCATAGGTGGAAACATAAAATAATACATTATGCTCTTTTGGGTGTATAACAAATCTCCTATATTCTAACACCTTTGGTAGTTTTGACGTGCTCTCATCAAATAGTGAGCGCCATGTTGTACCACCATTCTCTGTGACAAATACCCCTCGCTTTCGTGTAGTAAGATAAATTCTCCCTGGCGTACTTGGGTCAGTGTGTAGCCCAACCAACTTCGCATTACGAAATCTTTGCGCTGTTTGCCAACTAATCCCAGTATCTTCACTAATAAAAACCCGTCCTTTTTCTGTAGCAAGAAAGATATTGTGTGGAAAACCGGAATCAATTACCACTGATTTTAGCTTATCCCCTGTCTCTTCGCTATACACGAGTGTCCAAGAACGCGCACAATCTATACTCTGATACAGAGCGGTTCTTTTTACCGCATACAGTGTACAGGGTTCTTTTGGATGAACTGCCAAACTATACACAAACCCACTTAATAAGGCATTATCCTCTTGGTACCACGACTTACCATTATTATGCGTAATAAATAACCCTCTTTTTCTTGATAGCCAATACTGTGTTTTATCGTTATGTGGGTCTGAAACGATCTTGTTTACTCCCACGTCTGCAAGATTTTGCACCCCCTCAAGTGTTGGAAAAGACGAAATAGGCTGCCAAGATTCAGCCATATCCAAAGAAACAAATATTCCTGCAGGGCCATTAGTTTTAGGCTCTTCTTTTCCTGTTGATAAGCACCCTTGTCCTATAAGGAGCAGTGAACACACAAACAAGGAGGCCGTAAACGCATAATTTTTCATAAGAAATTAAGTTATGGTATATGTAATAATAATTGTTCAAATAATGCTTTTGGGTGAATATTTTTTCCAAGCAGATCTTTTGTGTTATCTAGCATGTCAAGGAGTTCTTTCATGATTTTTGGTGAGCATACAATATCACGGCTCAACCCACGCATACCATCATGTACTCCTATGTTTTTTTTCATTATATGGCGAAATACCACTTGCCAAATATCTATTAATTCTCCCAAATGTTTTCTTGTACTAATGTGATCTGTTTTGTCTCCAAACATATCCTCAACCTTCCGCAGTTTCTCATCAAAGCAGGTAAAAAATAACTGCTCACAGCGATCTACCTCTCTTTTTACCTCTTGGTATACTTCTGGTTTCTCTTTCCATGCTATAAGTAGTCCAGGTAGTCCTCGTGCAATCTTGCACTTTAATTCCCACTCTTCGGTAGTCTCCCCTTCTTGCAACACGGCAATGTCTGTGTGTGATGGTACAGAAAAATAGATATGCTGACACCGTGATTGTATTGTCTTTGGAACGGTATCATAGTTTTCCACCAAAAAGAAAAAGTGTGTCTGCGAACGTGGCTCTTCTACTGTTTTTAGCAATGCATTAAACCCTGCCTCATTAATAATATCAGCCGGATTAATAATAACAACACGCCGCTTACCTAATGCTGGGCTTCGCGCAACCTGTGTATTTAACTCACGAATCTGTGCTATATCAATATACTTTTTTGTCTTTCCTGTTTTTTGGTGTTTTTCTTGGCGTATATACACCATGTCAGCGTGAGTCACTAGATCTTCTTTTGAGCACGCTAGAAGTTTTGTCGCAAGAGATTCTGCCACGTATGTTTTTCCTACATGTGCAATACCAGAAAAACAATATGCATGTGCAATATTTCCCTGCCCAAGTACTTGTGAGAAGTACTCCGCCACATGGGCGTGTCCAATAAGCTCTTTCATACAGTGTTATGTTGTTTATTATACCATATCCACACATCAGCAGCAATTATGTAATAACACATCTCTTGTCTCCTTAGCGCAAATATTCCATGAATACCGCCTTACCCGCTCTAATCCTTTTTGTATAAGCACATTCCTCTTGTGTTCTTCTGTCAGCCCAATATACATAGCTTGTGCAAGCTCAGGAATATCCTGAGGTGCTATATACACTACCGCATCACCACCAACCTCCTCCAAAGAAGAGCCTGATCCAGCGATTACCATAGTTTTTGCTGCAAAAGCCTCAAGCAGTGGCATGCCAAACCCTTCACTAAAACTTGGAAATACCAACATGCTTGCACCATGCATAAGCACCTGAACATCTTGTTGCGGTGCCCAGCCAATACATAAAATATCTTCTTTATATGGAGAAATAGTAATCGCCACGTCCACCTCCTTGGACCCAAAACCTGGTTTACCAACCAAGACCAGTTGTAGCGGCGCCACACTGGCGTTATGTGGATGTTCTTGTTTAAGTGTTTCAAATGCCTTTACTGCTGCTAAAGTATTTTTCTTAGTTTCACGCCGGCCCAGCGTTATACTATAATGACCTTTTATACCATACTTTTGACACACTGTGTCTATTATTTTTTTATCAGGCGTATGCAAAAACCCCTCATCATACCCATGAGGTATTACCGACACGTGTCCAAAATTCTTACTCCCCACCATACCCAACACCTCTTTTTTGGTAAAAATACTAGGCACTATCACACGCCAAAGATGGCATGCTGCATACCGAGCACTCCAAAGAGAATACCACCGCTGAAACCGTGTGTAGCTTTCTGGAAAATGTCGCGCTGCCACATCATGAATTGTCGTAACCGTTTTTTTTGGGTGAATAAGCGGAGGTACATGAGCAGGAACAAACAGCACGTCAGGAGAATGGCGAATCATTTCCCAACCTAAACGTATCTGTGTCCAAAGACACCCAGGTTTCCAGGACAACACCCTTGACGACCAGCTTTTAGGTAATACAGCTAACTCACCTACCAGTGGTTCTCTGGAATACAGTACAACATGCACATCATTGTTCACCACTTTTTTTAACCCTTGGATAACATGAAAAGCATACCACTCAACACCGGTTTTTTTTCTACTATTTGCTCGGGATGCATCTATACCTATAACCATAATACTATATTCTACCGTGTTGCCATAACACTGCGCTTATAATTTTCTAAATTTTCTAATGCTATACCCGTACCCTTTGCTACGCACAACAAAGGTTCATCGGCAAGATAGCATGCAACACCCGTGGTTTGTGCTATAAGCTCAGTAAGATTTCGTAACTGACTTGACCCACCAGACATAATAATTCCCTTATTCATAACGTCAGCAGAAAGTTCTGGTGGAGTCTTGTGTAGTACTTGTTTTACCGCATCTACAAGCCCTTCCAGGTCATGTTGTAGCGCTTCTGTTGTATCATCTGAAGTCACTGGAATGGTTCGTGGCAAACCACTGATCATATCCCGCCCCTTTACCTCCATAGTGATTGGTTTATCCATAAACATGGCTGACCCAACAGTAATTTTAACCTCTTCTGAAGATCTGTCACCAATCGCCAAACCATATTTTCTTCTAATGTGTTCGGCAATCGACGCATCAAACCGCGTCCCACCAATACGCACAGAGCCACAAGATACAATCCCCCCAAGAGAAATTACCGCTATTTCACTTGTTCCACCTCCAATATCTATAATCATATGCCCAGAAGGACTACCTATTGGAATATCTGCGCCTATAGCCGCAACAATAGGCTCTTTTATAATATATGCCGCACGTGCTCCGGCAGCCATTGAAGCGTCAATAACCGCACGTCTTTCGGTTGATGTAATTCCAGCAGGAACGGCCACCATAACCTCGGGACGAAACAGTCGAACACCTCCCAATGCCTTGTTAATAAAATATCGTAACATTGATTCAGTTGTATGGTAATTTGCTATAACCCCATCTTTTAGTGGTCGTTCAGCTACTATATTATCCGGTGTTCTTCCTATCATTTCTTTTGCCTCAATCCCAACAGCAAGCACTTTATAATCATCTTTGGAAACCGCAACAACAGAAGGCTCATTCACCACAATACCTCTTTTTGGTAGATGTACCAATACATTTGTTGTTCCCAAGTCAATGGCTACTTTTTTTATTAACATACGTATTTTTTTATTCTAAACTAAGAGAAATTTTTCTATCATAATCAAGCAGCTCACGGGTAGTATACACTGGTATATCTTTTTTACCATCTCTTATATATGTACCAAAATCAAGATGTAGTGTCAAACCAACCCCATCAAGTCCAATTTGCTTTTGTGTTACCAGTTGGTATTGTTTTTCAGTATTAATATGATGCACCACATCAGGCGCAATAACATATTTAAATGACACACGCTTTTCTCTTCCTGGCTCAATTACCACAAAATTACCAAAAGAGGTTTTGCCTATTTCTTCGTGTTGCTCGATTACCACATCTTCAATACGCCTTTTAACCCCACGCTCCTCAATCCAGCCCTCGATAAGCGTTGCGCCTTTTGGTACAAACACTCGTGCATACGTCTTATACCTAGAGGTGCGCCAATCAAACGTTCCAGGATGTCGGTATTCCATACTCGCTACCGCAACAAACCCTCCTCCTTCTACTGGTGAAACAGTGTAAGAAAGATCTCTTTCCATAATATGATCAGTTTTTAATGCAGCAAGATTTGCGTCCACCCACATCAAACTATCTCCCGTGCCTTGATACACCTCTCCGCCCGCACCAATACGTTTTGCTACACCGCGCAATTCGTCTGATACGCCATCTTTAACAAAAATAAGGATGTGTTTCTCTTTTACCATTCTTTCTATTAAATTTCGATACTTTATACTATTGGAGAGTATATTTTTTGTCGCCTTTTTACGCACAGCTTCAAAAAAAGGTTTCATAATTTGTTTTCTATTTACAAAAGAAATCCCTCTTTTTTCATAACCATATTCCACCTCATATTCTAATGTCTCTGTTACTGAGTCAGCATTAAACTCTATTCCCTGCACCACAACTGGTCCTATGATGCGCAAAAGCTCCTCTAATACGGTTGGCGTAACACCAACTACTGCTGTAATTTCATCTGCAAGAACACCTTGCTCTGCTGCATAAAATGCCAATGATTTTTTTGCACTTTGCTGAAAGTCTGGGGACCAGTTACTGTCGCGAAAATACCAACGATTCACACCTAGATGTTCTGTAATCATTTGTGGCGGATCCACATGCCACGAGGCAGGAGCATTATTATCAAGATTTTCTGTACCCTGAAGCTCGTGTATTTGCATGGCCGTTCCTTCTGTTTCTAATACCGTATAGCTCCCAATAAACCCACCGCCAGGTCGGATCTCTGTATTGTTGAGGAAAAGTACCAATGTTGTTCGTGGTGTTTGTAAAATATTCAATAATTCAGATATTCCTATACTACTCTTTTTTGCCACATCACTCTGTGTAATCACGTCAGACGAACCACTGTCTTTTTCATCTTCTTGCTGAGTATATCCACCCGAAAAACTCCCAAAAAACACATTCCATAAAAAAAACCCACCCAAAGCAAAGGTGCCAAGCACAAAAATAATCACAATAATAGGTGTAGATAGTTTCTTTTTTTTATGTGACATAAACATAGAGTATTTCTTACTTATGGAGTGTTGGTTTTACGTTTTTTGTTTGACACATTAAACCCTAAATATTTTCCTCGCATAAGGTGTGTTACTGCATCTATTGCAGGAATAGCGCTTACCACTATCATGGTTATTGGCATAAGCGCCCACTGAAAAAACATAATAATATATGCATGCTTTGGATGAGAGGCAGGTTTTTTTGGAAGAAGTGGCATGCTTAAAATAGCCGACAAAAATAGTCCTATAAGCGCTATTTTCATAAGCTCAGAAAGTAAATGAGGCGTGTTGATAAACAATGCACTTTGTCGCACAACCTCTGGGGCCACCCGCATAGGCAAGTGTCCAAGGACCGTAATAAGCACCGCTATACAGCACCATGACCACTTCCCTTCCCACTCTATAAACACCCACTTAAACTTTTTCCATAGTGGTATTTTCTTCCCTTTTTTTACAAACTCCCAAATCAAAAAAGGTACATGCTCAACTCCCCACGCCCAACGACGCTGCTGTTTGTATAAGTTTACCACACTCTTTGTCCAAGAATCATCTCTTACTGTATCCATTGACACGGCGGTATAGAGCGGTGTCACATCATATTGCCCATTGTAGCGTAAAAAACATTGATAGAAAATACGAGAGTCTTCACTTACAATACGCTTATCGTGAAAGCCTGCCTCATACAGCGCCAACCAGCTCATTGAATGAGAAGAAAATGTCACAAGTGTATCCTGCCTCGCAAGCCCCATAAAAATCCAAAACGTGGTTCCAAAAGACATAATACGAAGTACGGCCGGAGAATCCCATATATTATTATTAAACAATGCTACCGGCTGATAAGACGTTCTCGTAGGATTTGGGTGAGTACAATACACATAGGTAAGATACATAAAATACTCTGGTCCACAAATAGTATCTATATCAAATATTGTGACAATAATTTCATTCACATGCCACTGTTTCTTATCTATATACTTCTTCATGTACTGCTCGGCATAATGAAGGTTTGATCCTTTTCCTGGAATCTCTCCCGGCAAATCTTTTGGATGAAGTACACCAACAATATCTCCAAAGCGTGAAGCAAATTCCTTCTTTATGTGTGAAAAGATTTTTGTATAATGTTCCTCTGCACGTGCTTCTCCTGCAACCACTAACACAACATGCTGCGTATTATATTCTGCCGCAAGCGCAACACTTGTTATCGCACTTTTAACCACATCCCAGTCCTCTTTATACAGTGTCATAAACACAATATGACGTTTTGAATGCCATACCTTTTTATCAAGCGTATGTAGTTTTTCGTTCCAATCTATTTTTTTTATTTTACTATACCGAATCCAAGAAAGGAGCAAATAAAACGTATAATTAATCACACGAAGCACCCAATATACATCAAAGAGAATAACGGCATAAATCATAAGGAGCGGATTGGTGAAAGACAGAACTACCGCACCAACAAGCGTAACCCAAACACTTAAACCTGGTAGTATTTCTAGTATTCTGTATAAGATGTATCCTGAATATCTCATATTGTTATTTTATTGATTCACACACCACTACAAACTCCCCTTTTATTGTTATCTGCTGTTGTTGTATCTCTGATATAGTACCACGATATATTTGTTCAAATTTTTTTGTGAGTTCACGACACACACATATCTTTCTGTTGGGGTCCAACAAAAGACTCAGCGCAGACAAGGCTTTTTCTATTCGATGTGGCGATTCATAAAATACCACGGTATACGGCGACTGAGCAACTGTGTCAAAAAATGCTTTTCTTCTTTTTTTGTGTGGGGGAAATCCTAAAAATAAAAAACTACTACTCTTAAAGCCAGCCACACTGATTGCCGCAACAACTGCCGAAGGTCCTGGTATTGGTTCTATGCGAACACCCGGTATATGTGCCACACAGCGTGCAATTAATTCATTACCAGGATCACTCACACCTGGTGTACCTGCATCAGTTACCAAAGCCAGGTGTTTGCCGTTTACAAGAAGCTCTTCAATTGCCTTCCACGTTTTTCCATCAGAATGATGATGGTAGGAAAGTGTCTTTTTTTGTATATCAAAAAACTGTAACATCTTTCTTGTTACACGTGTATCTTCGCAAAGAATCACATCAGCTTGCCTCAATGTATCAATAGCACGCAATGTAATATCCTGTAGGTTGCCAATCGGTGTGGCAACTATTGATAGTTTTCCGCTTACCATACACCAAAATTGTACCAAATATGTACAGAAAAAACAAGGGGTACCGTATGTAAAATTGCTTGTATACTCATATAATTACTGCTATACTACTCCTACTATGAAATACACACATATGTTATTTTTTCTTCCTCTTATTTTAGGGGTTCTTTTTGTGAGCGCACCCACACCCACACTTGCTTCACCGCCTTTTGATCCTGATATTATTCTACAGGACAGTGAATTACAAAACACGCGTGGTATGAGTAAAAACGATATCCAAGCTTTTTTAGTAAACCAAAGAAGTCCTTTGGCAAAACTGAGAACACCAAATACTGAGGGAAAAGATACACGGGCATCTGACATAATCCACTATACAGCAAAAAAGTATAACATTAATCCAAAATACCTTCTTGTCACCCTAGAAAAAGAACAGAGCTTGGTGACAAAAAAGACACTTGAGCAAAGACGCCTAGACTGGGCCACAGGATATGCCGTATGTGATGACTGTAGTAAAGATGATGCGGGTATACAAAAATATAAAGGTTTTGCAAACCAAATAGATGGGGCTGCGGGTATTATGCGCTGGTATTATGATAACATTAAGACAACACCATGGATTAAGCGCGCGCACCAAACCTACACCATAGACAAAACCACTGTTACTCCCCAAACACATGCTACCGCTTTTTTATACAACTACACACCACATATCCAGGGTAATCAAAATTTTTGGCGCATTTGGCAAAAGTGGTTTGGACAAGTCTATCCAGACGGCACACTGATACGGCGCAAAAACAATGCGACAGTCTACATCGTAAAAGACGGAAAGAAACATGCTTTCGCCAGCACTGCCGCTCGCATTTCACGCCACGGCCAGGCACCCGTTATTACAGTTCCGTATTCAGAATTTATACGCTACACAAAAGGACCCGACATTACCCTTCCAAACTACTCTCTTATCCACGATGGTACAACCTATTTTCTTATAGATGACGACGTACTACGTCCATTTGATGGATACAGCGTAATACGAAACTTAGGCTATCATCCCGATGAAATTATTACTGTAACACAAAAAGAAATTTCCCACCTAGCCAAAGGGCAGCGGATTACCACAGACACAAAACATGTTCAGGGTCGTGTGGTTCGCCTAAAGAAAAAACCACTCTATTATTATCTCAAAAATGGGCACTCCCACAAAATACTTGATACAGATATTATTGCCATTAACTTTCCTCACCTTTCTATAGAAACAGTGCCAAAAAATATACTAGACAACACAACACCCGGTTCACCTGTATTACTCAAAAATGGTACACTGGTAAAATCAAAACGTCACCCGAGTATATATATTATTGAGCATGGCAAAAAACGACATATTCCAAACAAAGACGTCTTTAGCATGCTAGGATATAAGGAGGAGCATGTACTCACACTCAATACTCGAGCCCTACATATCCACAAAACTGGTGACCCACTTATCGTACGAAAAAAATCCACAAAGCGCACAGGTATTGCACAGAAAAAAAAGCCTAACCCAACACCTTCTCCAAAAAAACAACATAACACAAGTCCAAAAGTAACCATTACAGAAGGAAAAATGTTTACTGTCTCAAAAGCACACACCAACACACAAGGACCATCATTTGCCACTCCACTAGATACGTACCTTGTTATGGACCCAGAAACAGGAGTCGTATATATGGAAAAAAATGCCAGAACACCTCGCCCACTCGCCTCACTGACTAAAGTTATCAGTGTAAAACAACTGTTTGATGAAAAAATAAATCTTGATGGAAGTGTTGTTTACAATGAATACACCCACAAAGCCTTGTATCACTACTTCCGCATACACCCCGGAGAAGTGGTAAAAAACATCGACCTTCTTGATGCGGCCATGGTATCCTCTCTGAACACTGCCACAAAAATGCTTGTCACAAGCGTTAATAGTGAAAAAAATATTATTTCCAACATCCAGAAGAGCATCAGGGATACAACAAAATACCCCAACACCTTTATTGATAGTGTCACAGGAGAATCCCCGTACTCTGTTTCTTCGGCAAAAGAATATGCACAGCTTTTTTTATCCGCCCTAAAACACCCAGAACTAAGAAAATCTTTGGGAAAGAAAATATATAACTACACCGAACTTGTTGACAAAGACAGAAGACCTAATCACCACGACACGCACACTAATGTGCTTGCACGAAAACAGCAACTCCCATATACTGTGCTCGCAAGCAAAACCGGCTACCTTCACGAATCTGGTGCAAACCTTGTCATGCTCATTGAGCGCAGCAGTGATAAAAAACAATTCCTCATTATTACTATGGGCAACCCACAGAAAGCACATCCATACCACGCCCCAGACAAACTTACTCGCTATGCTATATCTCATTTCTAATTTTGTTTATATATAATTTGAACACCCTATGTCCCTTGTATTTGCTGCCGTCACCCCACACATACCCCTACTCATCCCAACAATCGGAAAGGAACAAGGATCAGAGAAACTCGCCAAAACAATTACAGGCATGAGATCGCTCGAAGAAGCACTGTATGTCGCAAAACCCGACATTATTTGTATTATTTCACCACACGAAGGACTATTTGACACAGCATTTATTGTTAATGCACACACATCCTTTACCTCTTCATATGAGATATTTTCAGATTTTACCACAAAGGAAACATGGGAGGGTGCCCCAGACCTTGCAGCAAAAATTAGCCACAGCACAAACCGTATTACCGAAATACCTTTACAGCTTATTAGTGAAGAAAAACTCACGCACGGTGCAACTGTACCGCTACATTACCTTACCCCACAAAATACCAAAACAAAGGTACTTCCTATAGGTTTTAGCAATCTCTCAACCAAACAACATATTGCTTTTGGAGAAGTGCTCAAAGATGTGTTTATGCTGAGTAAATACTCAATTGCTGTTATTGCCTCCGGAGACCTATCGCACACACTCACTCACGATGCACCAAATGGATACAATGAACAAGGCGCACGTCTTGACACAATGCTTATAGACCTCCTCGAAGCAAACAACACCTCAGGTATTATACAGATTGATCCAGAGATTGTTTCAGCATCACATGAATGCGGATACCGATCCCTTCTTGTTCTTCTTGGTATTATAAAAAACATGCGAGTAACCTTTAAAACACTCTCATACGAACACCCATACGGCATAGGACATTTGGTGGGCAACTTTGAACTATAGACATGGAACACATAGCCCGCATCATACCAATAAAGCGCCTCCCCAAAGGTATTGATGTATTTGATTACCTCATACCACAAGAAATCCTCCCAAAATTACAGGCAGGACAGTTGGTGTGTATCCCAATTAAAACACAAGAATGTTATGGTGTTGTATTATCCATAGAGAAACCTGAAAGCACCAGCAACACGTACGCCACAACACTCAAATCCATACTTGCCATAACACATGAAACACCATTAGTCTCCCCAACCTACCTGCGAGTTATACAAATTATGAGCAAATGGTATGGCGTCTCTCTTGGAACGCTCGCAAAAACAACACTTCTTCCCTTGCAAAAAAGGAAACTTGCTGCAATGACCATTACCCCTTTTCATGTGCAAGACCCTGGTAAATCCCACACCTCCTGGATCACATACACAAACGAAACTGAACACGCTGCTTGCCTTACGCCACACGCAGAGGGCCAAACATTGATACTGGTGCCAGAGGCTCATATGATTGAAAAAACCATCTCGCTTTTTTCACAAAACCAAGATATTCCTCCCTGTATATGGTATAGCGGCATTACACAAAAAGAGGCTTTTGCACGCTGGGTTTCTATACGAAATGGTACTGCAGAAA
>JABJHO010000022.1 GCA_018661775.1 Candidatus Magasanikiibacteriota bacterium
CTTGTTGCTGATAAAGATCTAGAAATCTTTAAAGATCAGTCTTCAGTGATTCTTAGTGCGATAAAACAGCATAAAGACCCAAAAGCAACACTCATCAAATGGAAAAACCTCTACGAGCTACTTGTTGCTGATAAAGATTTAGAACTCTTTAAAGATCAACCTTCAACGATTCTTTCTGCGATAAAACGTTACGCAGACCCAAAAGTAACACTCATCAAATGGAAAAACCTCTACGAGTCACTTGTTGATGATAAAGATCTAGAAATCTTTAAAGACCAACCTTCAACGATTCTTCGTGCGATAACAAGCAACAAAGACCCAAAAGCAACACTGCTTGGTTGGAAAAACCTCTATGAGTCACTTCTTGTCGATAAAGATCTAAAAATCTTTAAAGACCAACCTTCAACGATTCTTTCTGCGATAAAAGGTTACAAAGACCCAAAAGCAACACTGCTTGGTTGGAAAAACCTCTATGAGTCAATTCTTGTCGATAAAGATCTAGAAATCTTTAAAGACCAACCTTCAATGATTCTTTATGCGATAAAAGGTTACGCAGACCCAAAAGCAAGACTGCTTGGTTGGAAAAAGAGTGTATTAGGGGTGTTAGAAAAAAGATCTATCGCATCCTTACCACAGTTGCGGTTGTTAAGTGGGAGACGTGTAAACCTTAGTTTCCTTGTCGATTTAATTTCTAGATTAATGCAGACGGGTCAATCAGATCTAGAGCGTTTTTATTTAGAGCTTCTTGAGTATCAACACTCGTTATACATCAAGTCCACATCGGTAATGTATAAAGGTTTAAAGTATGACTCAATGCAAGAAGCAGTTGTGGCACAAATCTTTGTCGCTTTTGGTTTTAGTATTGTGGTTGGCAAAACGTATCAGGTTGCGGTTAGTGAAAGTAAAAAGTCCATAGACTTTCGGTTTGGGGATTGGTATGTAGAATATCACCCTCTTGTTAAGGGCCTTTCACGCGGAGACTTGTTTGGTGAAGCATATGAGGAGTATAAAAAAGCTTCCAAAGAGGAGAAGGATATCATTAAGAAGAGTGTTAAGCGCGGATATGTACAATCCAGAGAAGGTTTGTTGCCAATCGGTGCAGATCTGACAGTAATAGCTGAGTGGAAACTCCTCGATTGTTTGCGACATTTGCATATTGAATTACAACTAAGGTTTGCGGATAAGTGTGTAGAACTACGCATTGCGGAGTTTGATCAGTTTAAAGAGTATTTCTTTGACCATATGTCTTTGGTGCAAGAAGCTAAAAACACACAAGACATGCACAACATCGAATTACAAAACTTGTGTGATGACAATCTTTTCGATGGCGATATAGACATGGACAGAGAGTGCTAAAAGTCTAATTCGTTTTTTGTTCCTTTTTTCATACCAGCCATAATACGGCTGGTTTTATAATACTCGTTTTTTTGTTATAGTACTGTATATGCAAAAGAAAACTATTCAAAGAATACTTGGGATTGATCCGGGGTATGGTCGGATTGGTTGGGGAGTGATTGAAGGTGGAGGAAATACATGGAAACATGTGGCGCATGGGTGTATTGAAACAGACAAAGCATTGCCGCTGGTTCCACGCCTCGCTTCAATCCAAACTTACTTACAAGATGTTATGGCACAATATAATCCAACGCATAGCGCGGTGGAAGAGTTGTTTTTTTATAAGAATGTTACCACAGGAATTGGTGTGGCTCAGGCACGCGGTGTTATTTTACTCTCACTTCATTTATATAATCTTCCCATCGTGGAAGTAACTCCATTACAAGTAAAACAAGCCATTACCGGGTATGGTAGAGCACAAAAAGGCCAAGTTCAGCAAATGATAAAAATGCTTCTGTGTTTGCCAAAAAAACCACTGCAAGATGACGCGGCTGACGCTTTGGCAGTGGCGCTCACGGCTTCACCGATGATTCGGATGATTCGGTAGGGGGTTTTTGAAGATATGTTGACAAATGACGTGCTTTTTGGTATAGTATGTACATATTAATTTATGACCTCATTTGAGGTGCGGACCCTGTGCTTCATGCAGTATGGCGCCCGTTAAACAATGCATGATATGTTATCGAGACAAAAAAAGAAAAATGTCATCAAAAAGTTTCAGCAACACGAAGGTGATACTGGATCCACCGAGGTACAGATTGCGATTCTTTCAAGTGAGATTAATGAACTTGTGGGACATCTTAAATCACACCACAAAGACCAATCTTCACGAAGAGGGTTGTTGCGAAAAATTGGAGAACGACGACGCCTGCTTCGTTACCTAGAAAAAGAAAATAGAGAATCATACGAAGATTTGGTGAAAAAATTAAAACTAAAACAAGCAAAAGCACTGCTTAAAAAAGAGAAAGAAGATGAAAAGGCAGCACAAGAGCTTGAGAAAGAAGACGAAATTAAAGTAGAAGAAGAAGATGGAAAAGAAGAATAAAAAAAATCCACTAAAACACCCCGAACAGCGCGTTGGGGTTTTTATTGATGTACAGAATTTGTATTATAGTGCCAAGAATCTTTTTGGAAAAAAAGTACAGTTTGGGAATATTGTAAAAGAGGCGGTTGGAGAAAGAAAGCTTATTCGTGCGATTGCCTATGTAGTGCGAACCGAAAGTAAAGAAGAACAACCTTTTTTTGAGGCACTGTACAAACTTGGGATAGAAACACGAGAAAAAGATTTACAAATTTTTGCCGGTGGTATGAAAAAGGCAGACTGGGATGTTGGTTTGGCAGTTGACGCTATTAGGCTTTCGTCTAGTTTGGATGCTATTGTTCTTGTGTCAGGAGATGGTGACTACTTACCACTTGTGGAGTACTTGCAAAAAAGTACCGGAAAGCAGGTAGAAGTTGTGGCATTTAGCGAAACAACTTCGAGTAAACTTATTGAAGAAGCAGATAGTTTTTTGGATTTAAGCGAACATAAACAAAAGTTTCTCATGACAGATAGACGGATGGCCGCACAGTACAGAAAAAGAAAAACAACAAAAAAGAAATAACGGAGTTGTAACGGACTCTGTTTTCGTTAATTAATTTATTTAGTGTGGTGGTATTGAGACAGCTAGATCCATGGTGATTGGGGTCTATAGTATCAATATCACCCTTTGTGATTATATATAGTATGTTAGACATAAAAAAATGGTCTACAAAATGGGGAGGAAGAGAATTAACTATTGAGGTCGGCAGATATGCACTTCAAGCAGACATGGCGTGTACCGTACAATATGGCGAAACTGTCATTATGGCAACGGTAGTAAAGAGTAACAATATCCGACCAGGAATTGATTACTTTCCACTCATGGTCAGTTATGAAGAAAAACTGTATGCTGCGGGAAAAATAAAAGGAAGTCGGTTTATTAAACGAGAAGGAAGGCCGTCAGATGAATCAATTTTAAATGGAAGAATAGTCGACCGCTCAATTCGACCACTGTTTGACGAAACGATCAGAAATGATATTCAAATAGTATTAACGGCACTTGCCATTGATCACGAAAATGATGCAACCATTACTGCGCTGATTGCGGCAAGCACTGTACTTCATCTTTCACCAATTCCTTGGCATGGGCCAATTGGTGGAGCACGAATCGGACGAGACAAAAATGGAGAATTTATATTAAATGTTACCAGAACACAACTTGCAGAAGAGAGCGACTTAGATTTAATTGTTGCTGGAAATCCAGAAGCACTTATTATGACAGAAGCTGGGGCAAAAGAAGTGCCGGGAGATGTTATGTTTGAGGCAACAAAATGGGGGTGCGAGCAATTGCAGCCAGTAGTGGACTTAATAGAACAAGCACGAAAAGAAGTTGGATTAGAAAAAGCAGATGCACCTGCGGTAGCAGATGATTTGCCAGAAGTAGCAGACACAACAGAAGAAGATGTGAGAAATACCGTAAAAGAATATGTGGCAAGCGTGGCAGATTCTATGATTTTTGATACACCAAAAATTGTAAAAAAAGAAAGAAAAGCCATGATTAAAGCTATTGAAGAAGGGGCAAAAACAAAGCTTACAGAAAAAGGATTCGAAGAAGAAGCACACCATGCAGGGCTAAAAAATGTAAAAAGCTATGTGTGTGAGCAAATTACCAAAAGAATTTTAGAAAAAGACCAGCGACTCGATGGAAGAAAACTCACCGAAGTGCGTGAATTACTTTCACATATAGATTTATTACCACGAGTACATGGTAGTGCGATGTTTATGCGCGGAGATACACAAGCATTGTCCATTGTAACTCTTGGTGCGCCAGGAGATGTGCAGACATTAGACACCATGGAAGAAGAAGGAACAAAACGATATATGCACCATTATAATGACGCGCCGTACACATACGGAGAAGCGGGAATGATGCGTGGACCATCTCGTAGAGCAATTGGTCATGGTGCTTTGGCAGAACGTGCACTTGAGCCGGTATTACCAAAAGAAGAAGACTTTCCTTATGCAATTCGCGTGGTTTCAGAAATCATGGGATCAAACGGATCAAGTTCAATGGCCTCAACTTGTGGATCAAGTTTGTCGCTTATGGCGGCCGGTGTGCCAATTACCAAACCAGTGGCCGGAATTGCCATGGGACTTGCCTCGGACAATGAAGGAAATTGGAAAGTCTTAACAGACTTACAAGATGTAGAAGACGGTAAGGGTGGTATGGACTTTAAAATAGCCGGAACAGCAGATGGTATTACCGCAGTACAAATGGATACCAAAACACTTGGTATTTCAATGGACACCGTAAAACAAACCTTTATTCAGGCAAAAGAAGCACGAAAAGATGTGTTAGCAGCAATGAACGAAGCTATTGCAACATCACGAGAAGAAATGTCTCCATACGCACCAAGAATAGAAACCATTAAAATTGACCCAGAAAAAATTGGAGATGTTATTGGGCCTGGTGGAAAAACAATTAAAAAGATTATAGAGGAAAC
>JABJHO010000032.1 GCA_018661775.1 Candidatus Magasanikiibacteriota bacterium
CCTTATGAAAGTGCTGATCCCCATGTTACTGCCAACACCGAAACTTGTCTTGTAAAATTTGAAGAAGATATTAATCGAAGAAATGTCCCACAACAATAACGTTACCCTTTGTTTCTTTTTGCTCATCTCTGAATTTATACTCCTATGAGGTTATTACCAAAACACATGCGACCTTTTGTATTTCTGTTCTCAGTATTTTTTCTGCTGGGAACATTTTTATTAATCGATGGTCCCGGAATGTTTGCCTTGGATAGTGTGTCAGCTCAAGGAGATGATGTGCTTGGAGTAGAAACATTTGGTGAAACTACGGCACTTTCAGGAGGTGGAGAAGGTGGTATTATTGGTATTGTTGCAAGAATAATAAATATATTTTTGGGACTTCTTGGCGTTATTGCGGTGGGGCTTATGATATACGCCGGAGTTGTGTGGATGTCGTCAGCAGGAGATGAGACAAAAATTGCTACCGCAAAAAAAATACTCGTCAACGCAACTATTGGTCTTGCTATTATTATGTCTTCTTGGGCCATTGCCAGTTTTATTTTAAACAAATTAGGTGTGGCATCAGGTGTATTAGAAGAAGAGGTTGGGTTTGGAGATGGGTCGGACGGCGGTACTTTTGATTGTTTAGGGTTTTGTGTCTCTCCAGGCAACGAACGTGAACGATGTACAGAAGATATTTTTGTAGTAAAAAGTTTGTCCCCAAATACCGATAATACAGGAATGCATAATACAGTTGTTCGTGCGGTGTTTAGTGACAAAGTAAAAACTGCAGATAAAAATCGCCTGGTTTCGCTTGTTGCGAAAACTGATACTGTTGGGATGGCGAGCGTCTTTGATGGGTCACTTCCGGCGTCTGTTAATAACATACTCACCACTGTTGCGGCACAGGCTGGTGGCTGGGCACAGTGGGCTAGTTATGGCAACGGGTTTACCATACAAAATAATGGAGAAAAATCAATATCACGAGTTGATGATGATACATTTGGGATTGTTACGGAATTTCAATTAACAGCACAGGCTGACGGGGGAGGTGCTTTACAAAAAAAAGAGATACGAGGTATGGAGATTGGTAAACTTTATGAACTAAAGATGGTCTATAAAGTAGAAACAGCAGGTTCTTTTGAGGTGCGGTTTGCCGATTTTGACCAAAACTCTGCATACACTGATCCTCAGTCAAATTCCCCAGTAATAGCTGGAGGTTTAACAAATACAAGTGGTGTTTGGCGAGTACACTCACAGCGCTTCCTTTGGCAACCCACAACCAGAGGAGAGAATTCGTTAGCAAATGATGGTGCTATTATCTTTTCAGTGAAAAATTCTCCAAATATCGCTTTTAAGGGACAGGTTGCTTCTTTAGGGGTATATCCGGTGTTTGAGCCCGGAACAACTGTTCCCCCAAGTCGGGTCGAGCTAAGCGAAGACAATCATGTTGTTTCTGCTTATTATGATGCGCTCGAGAATGTTTGTACAACTAATACAACAGACTCTTGTCTTGGTATTGGGGATTATGAGATTGTGGTTCCAGAAGATTTAGAAAGTGTACAAGGCAGGCCTTTGCAGGTACGTTCAGACATTCCTGGGTGTGAAGATTTGGCGTTTCCACGCGTAGCAGGTTTTGCTATTGCAGATAATAGTAGTGTAGATCTCCAAGATCCGACTATTTCTCCTATTACATTTAAAAAGGATGGTGCTGATGTTCCCGCACATTTATTGTTAGAAAATAATGCATACACTGTGCATGCAGAATTTGCCGATCGCAGTGCTGCTCAAGGTGGTATAGGTCTGGTAACATATACTATTTCAGGTGAGGGGATGCAGGCAAGAACAGTGCAAGATGGTATGAGTGTCGCCGATGGGTCAGATGGTCCGTACATGGTCTCTTCAACACTTCTTTTTGGTGCTTTACGTGGTGGTGACCCAGATCAATACACTATTACTGTTTCTGGTTTCGATATAGATAATAATCCTACATCTACTGAACATGTGTTTAACGTGCAAGGTGCATCTTGTAACAATGGTGTGTTAGATGAGGGTGAGATATTTGTAGACGAAGGCGGTGTTTGTGCCAGCAACGGGGCATGTCTTATAAACGCAGACTGTCTTTCTGGTTTGTGTGTAGAGGGTGAATGTAAAGCAGACAAACCAATGATTGTTGATGTGTATCCGCAGGCATGGGCTGGGGCGCCAGGAAATGTCATTACTGTTGCAGGAAGCGGGTTTGGCGAAGAACCTGGGCGAGTAGTCTTTTCATATACAGATGGTGCAGGAAATCCAGCAAATCTTATTGCAACTGAAGCATGTGCGGGTTTTCCTTCTGCAGATCTTTGGACCGATGAAGCGGCAGTTGTTACTGTACCAATAGGTCTTCCTCAAAATAGCCTGAGCAGTATTCGCATAGAACGAGCCGATTATGACGCAAATGAAGATGAACATAATTATAAATTTGACACAAGTACCGATACGCATGGACCAAGCAGAGGTAATACCAATGCGTTGGGTGGTTCAGGATATTTTTTACAAAACGGAGAACAAAGTCCTGGCTTATGTGCTATAACAACACTGGCAGATCAGAACAATGTGATAGAAGAAGCATTAATTAATACTCAAGTGGTTGCTTTGGGAGAAAATTTTGGTAACAATATTGGCACGCTTAATTTTGGGGCCGTTCCTGGTGCCGTGACAAATTGGTCAAATAACAAGATTCAGTCTCGTGTACCAAATATGCCACGTCAGCAGGTATATGTCTTTGCGGCGTCCTCTGACAATAAACAAAGCAATGCATTGCCATTACACATTATTACCGAAGAAATTGAGGATGCACCAGAAATTACAAGCGTAGAAGGGCTTCCAACATCAAATAACAGTCTTATTACTATTCGAGGAAGACATTTTGGTACTTCTGGAAGAGTCTTTCTTGGGTCGGGTGCTGCCATTGATAGTTGTCTTACAGGTAACACAGATGATTGCATTGAGTTAAAAGTCGAAGGTATCGAAGGTTGTAATAGTGTTGCAACATGGTCAGATAAACAAATTATTGCAGAAATACAAGATATCCGAGATGATGGTACGGTAGTACCTACGGCAAATTATGTTATTGGAGTATTACGAACCAGTCAAGGAAGACAAGGTTCAAATACAGATAAAGTAATAGATGTAACAAATGAAGGTCCAAAACCAAGTCTTTGTGGTGTGTCTCCCTCGTCTGGTCCAGCACCAAACGGAAATATTATGTTGTCTGGAAAAAACCTAGATGAAGAACATACAATATACTATTTTAAAAAAGATGCAAATACCGATGTAGAAGGTGCCCGTAATCATATTGACAATGGGGATTTTGGTGACGAGGAAATCTTCTGGAATGCCAATGGTGATGCATCGTTAAGTAGGGATGCAGTAACTGAAACACTCAATATTCAACATGTTGCTGGTAATAATGATTTTACACTTATCCAAAATGACGATATCACAGGTCTAGAAGCTGGGGCAACATATAGACTTTCTTTTACGGTTGGTGGTCTTAATGTGCCAACTGTTCAAGCCCGGTTTGCCGAACAAGATATTGTGGTCACAAGTGAGGCGGGTGTTTTTAGTGGTACTGTTACGCTTCCTGTAGGCCAAATAGAAGGAAAAGTGTCTTTTGCTATATCTGACTTTAATAATGGGTCTTTTACACTTGACGATATTCGTTTTACCAAAGAAACTGGTCTTGAAACCTGGCTCTCTTCTGCTATTCATAAATTTAATGGTGTTCCAGTAACAAAAGAGGTAAATAATCAGCACACAGAAATACTAACACAAATCCCAGAAGATGAAAATCAGTATTCAATGATCACCGGACCAATCCGCGTACTTTCTCAAGACGGGAGTTTGAGTAATGGTGTTACGTACGCTGTAGAAAATTGTTTAGATGATGATGCCGAAGTGCCAGATGGAATGATATGTTGCCTTGAAGGAGAGGATGCAGGTATGTTGCGTCCGGCGAACGCGCTCTGTGCCGGAGAGGTTCGAGAGGCAGGATATGTCTGGCGCTTTAACACAGGTCTTATTCCTGTAATTCCACGAGTTCTTGAGCAGTGTAATGATAGTGTTATTGCTCGAGTAGAGCGAGCAGGTGGAGACGAGGAGCCACCAGCCCGGCTCACGCCATCACCATCACCTTCAGGGCTTTTGACAAGAGATCAACTAGCTTGTCCTAATGCTAATGTTACAGTGGTGTTTAATACGCCAATGAGTAATATAGATCAGAACGATGTGACTATTGTGGCTTGTGGACAAGGTGAAGATCCTCTTTGTGATGAAAATGGTATAGGTCTTGTTGGTTTTAATTATAATTCTGGTCAAAATCTCCTCAATATTACCCGGGGAGGTTTGGCACAAGACACCTGGTATGAGGTGCGTTTAGATACCACAAAAATCAAGTCACCTGATGGTATCCTGCTTCGTTCCGGGGGTGAAGAAGGGTGTCCAGATA
>JABJHO010000011.1 GCA_018661775.1 Candidatus Magasanikiibacteriota bacterium
GCGTGTGTGCTGTGTGCTGCATATACAAAGACAATATACACGCAAGATGGGTATGCGACTGTGCAAATGTCACAAAAAGTTATTTACCAAGCCACTACAGAAGAAGTGGTAGCAAAACCTGAAAAAGTGTATGCAAAAGGGATTTATCTTACGGCATATTCCGCAGGTTCAGAAAAAAAACTTAATAGTATTATTACATTAATACATAGCACAGAACTTAATACTATTGTGATAGATATTAAAGATGATAGTGGGTATGTATTGTATGATAGCGAAATACCTCAGGTAAATGAACTCGATTTGGAAGATAATCGGCTTGGAGATGTGCAGGCAATAGTACAAAAGTTACATGATAATGATATTTATGTTATTGCTCGGCAGATGGTGTTTCAAGATCCTGTGTTAGCAAGAAAAAAACCGGAATGGGCATTGCGGAACAAAAGTGGAGGAATTTGGGCCGACCACAAAGGTCAGGCGTGGGTTGACCCAACCATTGAAGATGTTTGGAAATATAATATGGATATTGCAAAAGAGGCGATTACTTTTGGGTTTGATGAAATAAATTTTGATTATGTGCGATTTCCAAGCGATGGAAACATGAAATCAGTTGTGTATACAAATGGAGAAAAGAAAAAATACGAAGTAATGGAGGAGTTTTATGCCTATCTTGGCGAAGAGTTTGCCGTGTTGCCTGCATGGGTTTCGCTCGACATGTTTGGGTTTGTTATGGAGCGACACGACGGTATGTCGATTGGACAACGCCTTGAAGACGCGGTTAATAATGTAGATTATGTTTGTCCTATGATGTATCCATCGCATTATCCGTCTGGACATTTGGGGTTACAAAACCCAGCTGCGCACCCAAAAATGGTTATACAAAATGGCATGGAAAAAGGGGTGTTACATTTTATCAACACACAAGCATCGGTACGACCATGGATACAAGCGTTTAATATTGGCGCGGTGTACGATGGGCAAAAAATCCGAGCACAAATTGACGAAATAGAAAATGTTTCTTCTTCTGGGTGGTTGCTTTGGAACGCAGCAAATAGATATTCTGCAGCTGGCCTTAAAACAAGTACTTGACACAATTGATACACTGTTCTTGACAAACATTTTTTTTAGTGATAGTGTAAATAGGCACTCTTATATATGTGGGTGTGTGTTATTTTTACAATTAAAAAAGAAAGGGCCGGTGAATGAATCATCATGAATGCGCAAACAATAGAGATCAGAGAAGAAGAGACAAGACCCTTGGTTCGAGGTTTTACATTAGATTCAGAAGGAACTTATTGCAAGGAATCTGCAATACAGTACGAACAGCGTTCTGTGCAGGGAATTACAGCACATGTTTTGCGAATGCATATTACAGATCCTAGCCCGCAAATACTCAATGTCTATAATAACAGAGTTGGTGTTTGGAAGGGTGGAGAACAAAGAAAGCAAAATTTTTTGGAAAAGATTACCAGAATAATCATTGAAGAAAGTCCTGGGATATTCTTCTCCAGAAATGCAAGAGCTCACATGAGTCTTATGCCACACGCTGTACGAGAAACTCTTACTGTGGAGCTTTGGGTGAACGATGCACTTGAGCTAATTCACGGACCGTATATACAGCACACACGTCTTGTTAGTGAGTTGCGCCTCGGCTTTGGAGATTTAAAAGAGCAATTACGTTTAGATTCTGGGTATTTCCCTGATATGATAAAAGGACTTGTTGCTTTTGCAGAAAAGTTATGTGCAGCTCAGGTAAAAAAAGGTGTTTCCACTAGTAAAAAAGTGGAACATCTTTATGCAAAATATCATGCGAACATCTCAGAAGAAGATTTTGTAGATCTTGCGTCATCGGTGGTAGGAGAAGTTTCTGTATTCTTTAATTCGGTTTTGTCTGAGTATTGCAAAAAGAAGGACGTACCTATTTTATACAGAAATGTGGGAAAAAAAACAACAAAAGAGGTTGTTGAGAATGTTGCAACTATGTATAAATGGGCACAATATCTTCCAAAGACATTACAGCAGCTTTTCTCTTCAAAATTAATATCCACAAGGAGTACTGTCAAAGAGGTTGAAGCCTATGAGTGTGCTAAAGAGTCGGATATGTTTTATAGTACGTTACCAGTGTGTCATGCTGGGTTACGTCTTCCACAATATGCCGCATTTGGTGCACCATTGCGATGTCCGGTAAGTTTGATTAATTTTTTACAACTATCTGCGGTGGCTTTAGATAAAGAAATGCCGTTTTCCATTACTGATTTGGGTGGGTTGTCTAATCATATCAATGCACATATATAAGCAATTATTGCTCACAATGCCTTTAATTAGGCATTTTTTTTGTATAATAGAATGGTTTTGTGCTATAGTTTTAGGATATGAATCAATCTCAATTATACAATATACCACACATTACGTCTTTGGCCGCGCAGTACCACGTTACACCATCCAAACAGTTTGGCCAAAACTACCTTATTTCTGAGCGTGCAATACACGCAATTCTTGGTGCCGCTAATTTGCACAAAGAAGATGTTGTTGTAGAGGTTGGTCCGGGATTTGGTGTCTTGACGTTTGCCGTATTACCACATGTCCACCAGGTACAGAGTTTTGAAATAGAAAAAAGACTAGAACCATATTGGGATGAGGTGTGCAAAAACAACAACACGTTATCTGTTGTTTGGGGGAATGCATTAAAAACGGTACCACAGCATCTACCAGAAAAAGGGCCATACAAAGTAGTGGCAAATTTACCATATCAGATTACCTCTCGTATTTTACGCCTTTTTTTAGAAGCAAAGACCCCACCGGAACGCATGGTGGTAATGGTGCAAAAAGAGGTGGCAGAGCGGATTTGTGCCACGCCCGGAAACATGAGTGTTCTTGCAACGGCTGTGCAATATTTTGGTGTACCAAAAATTATATCAAAAGTACCAAGGACAGCATTTTGGCCAGAACCAAAAGTTGATTCAGCGGTATTAGCAATTACAGGTATTGAGCAAAAAGACTCAAAAGAACGTGACGCATTTTTTCGCATAGTCAAAGCGGGGTTTGCGAGTAAAAGGAAGCAGTTGTGGCACAATTTGGTGAGTGGTTTGCATGTGTCTCCAGAACAGGTAAAAAAATGTTTGGAAGAGGTAACAGGAAACACAAAAATTCGTGCACAAGAGTTGGGTGTTGAGGATTGGAAGCGTTTGATAGGGTTGCTGGACATACAATAATGAACACAAAGACCTACACAAAAAGAGTATCTTTTGTATACAACAGCACTATTTAATACGTATAAAAAAAACAATGCACACACAATAATTGTGCATTGTTTTTATTTTTGTTATACTATATAAAAAACATGCAACAACATATGCATACACAAAGTTTTACAAAAGAACAAAAAGTGGGTTTCTTACTACTTTTTGTTTTTGCTATTTTTGCGGTTGGGCTGGGGGCGCTCCAAATCAGAAACACGATTTATGCGCCATTTGCCTTTGATGACACACCAGAGTCTCCTTTGGCCAATGTGGTGTCTACAGAAGAGCAACAAACCTTACGACTCAAATCAATTGATACAGACAATGATGGGTTGTATGATTATGACGAGATCTATTTGTACGAAACAAGCCCATACATAGAAGACACAGATTCAGA
>JABJHO010000048.1 GCA_018661775.1 Candidatus Magasanikiibacteriota bacterium
CCCTTTTGCATACACTTTTTCAGGTTTTGCTACCACTTCTTCTGTAGTGGCTTGGTAAATAACTTTTTGTGACATTTGCACAGTCGCATACCCATCTTGCGTGTATATTGTCTTTGTATATGCAGCACACAGCACACACGCTACCAGTACTGAGACACTGAACAACCCAACCCAATGCCATATATTTTTTCCTCCTTTTTCCATATATATTTAAATAATATCTTGCTCACGGACAACAACTTCGCCTTGACGCAACACACGGAGTTTGTTTTTTTGTACGGAGACTATAGTTGAATCCACTTTATGCGGCACATCACCAGCGTCTATAATGATATCTGGTTGAGATGTCTGATCATTAAACATGGCATGCACATGTGCAATATCGTAAGGACTTGCCATAGAAGAAATATTTGCTGACGTTGCTACAAGTGGTGCCGCCAGCTCTTCTGAAAGCGCTGCAGCAAATGGATGGTCGGTAATTCGAAACGCCAATGTATTGTTTTGACTTTTTACCCCATCGGCCAAATCATTTTCTTGTGCAACATCTGCCACCACTGTCAATGGGCCTGGCCAAAATTTATTTGCAATGTTTTCTAATAATTCATCCCACACAACATATTCTTGTGCCATGGTAATATTTGCCATTATAACAAGTAATGGTTTCTCTTTTTGTCGCTGTTTAATAGAAAAAATAGTATCTACTGCTTTTTGATTTGTTCCGTCACAACCAAGCCCGTAACAGGTTTCTGTTGGGTATATAATAGTTTTTCCTTTTTTGAGCTCTTTGGCAATGTGTGCAATATCTGCATCTTTTTGTAGAATAGTTTTCATATATTATTGCGTGTATTTCCATGATAAGTACGCGGTTACAAAACCATCCAAGTCGCCATTGAGCACATCATCTGGCTGCGCGGTTTCGTATTTGGTTCTATTATCTTTTACCATTTTGTACGGATGCAGCACATACGACCGAATCTGGTTCCCCCATTCTGCTTTTTTATACTCCCCTTTTAGTTTACGTTGTTCTTCTACCTCTTCCTCATCCTGCTTTTGTTGTAATTTTGACTGTAGCATACGCATTGCAGTTTGCTTGTTTTGCAACTGTGACCGTTCATTTTGACATTGCACCGTAATACCTGTTGGACTGTGCACAATGCGTACGGCTGAGTATGTGGTGTTCACACTTTGCCCACCTTTTCCACTAGACATAAACGTATCTATGCGCAAATCTTTTTCGTCAATTATCACTGCTTCTTCTTCTGCAACTTCTGGAATAACCTCAATATTTGCAAAAGACGTGTGGCGCATTTGTTCGGCATCAAATGGCGAAATTCTTACCAATCTGTGTGTTCCATGTTCTGATTGCAAATGACCATACACGTTTTTTCCACGTACCGAAAGTGTTGCCGACTTAATCCCCGCTTCTTGTCCGCGCGTTTCGTCAAGTAATTGCACATGCCACTTCTTTTTTTCGGCGTATCGCATAATCATGCGCAACAACATTTCTGCCCAATCTTGCGCTTCTGTTCCACCACTTCCCGAATACATGGTTACAATTGCATTATGTTTATCGTATTTCCCAGAAAAAAGCATCACAAAAGATGCGTCGGTATACTCTTTTTCAAGTGTAATAATACGCTCGCCAAGCTCTTCTTCTAATTCCACATCAGGTGTTTTCTCTAGGTCGTCTAACAGTGCCAGCAGTTCAGTAATCGTAAACTGCAACCTATCCCAAAGCTCTACTTCTGATTTAAGTTGCTCATGTTCTTGGGAAATATTTTTTGCTTCTTCATGATTCTCCCAAAAATCTGGCGCTTGCATTAATATCTCGCATTGCGCAATTCTTTCTATTTTTTCTGGCAAACCCAATAAGCCTCTAGCTTTTTCTACCTTTTCTTGCAATGCAATAAGTTTTTGCTGATGTTCTTTCATATACTGGTATTTTAGCTATAATTACGAAAAAATGCAATATAAAAAAAAACCACGCACAAAGCGTGGTGTTTTTATGTCTCTGGTTTACATCATTCCACCCATACCGCCCATTCCTGGCATTCCGGCTGGAGCGTGTCCATGTCCATCATCACTCTTTGGTAAATCTGTTACCACGGCTTCGGTTGTTAAAATCATTCCGGCAACAGATACGGCATTTTGCAATGCTGATCGTGTTACTTTTGTTGGATCAATAATTCCTGCAACCACCATGTCTTCGTATTGCCCGGTTGAAGCATTAAACCCAAAGTTTCCATCATGTTTTTTGATTTCATCAACTACCACAGCTCCTTCGTATCCGGCATTTTTAGAAATTGTTCTAATTGGTGCTTCTAGTGCACGTTTTAAAATTCCTACCGCAAGCATTTCTTCATCATTTAAATTAATGTTTTCCAAAGCTTTTGCTGCTCTAAGCAGTGCAACACCACCACCTGGAACCACACCTTCTTCTACTGCTGCTTTTGTGGCACCAACTGCGTCTTCAATTCGGTGTTTTACTTCTTTCATTTCGGTTTCTGTTGCAGCACCAACTTTGATTACTGCTACACCACCTGCAAGTTTTGCCAAACGTTCGGCAAGTTTTTCTTTGTCAAATTCTGAATCGCTTTGTTCAATAAAAGTGCGAATTTGTGCTACACGTGCCTCAACAGCAGCGTGATCCCCTTTTCCTTCTATAATTGTTGACGATTCTTTTGTTGCGGTTACTTTTCTTGCGCGGCCCAAATCTTCAATAGTTGTGTTATCTAGCTTTAATCCAAGATCTTCGGTAATAAATCGTCCACCAGTAAGTACTGCAATATCTTCTAGCATTGCTTTGCGTCTGTCACCAAATCCAGGTGCTTTAATAGCAAGCACATTAAATGTTCCTCGAAGTTTGTTTACCACGAGTGTTGCAAGCGCTTGACCATCTACATCTTCTGCTAAAATTACTAAATCCTTTTTTCCAGTTTCTGCAACTTTTTCCAAAATTGGTAACACTTCTTCGAGTGAAGAGATTTTTTTATCGGTAATAAGAATATATGGTTCTTCGTATTCTGCTTCCATTCTTTCTGAATTAGTTACCATGTATGGAGAAATATATCCTTTGTCAAATCGCATTCCTTTTACGGTTTCGATTTCCATACCAAAAGATTGTGACTCTTCTACGGTAATAACACCATCTTGCCCAACGTCTTTCATAGCGTCGGCAATCTTTTTTCCGATTTCTTTGTCATTTGCAGAAATAGCAGCAACGTTTGCAATTTCATCTTCTTCTACATTTTTTGAAATATTATTTTGTAATTCTTCAACAATTGCTTTTGTTGCTTTGTGTAATCCACGGTTTAATGCTACAGGATTTGCGCCGGCAACAACGTTTTTCATACCTTCTTGTACAATGGCTTGTGCCAAAACGGTTGCGGTTGTGGTTCCATCCCCCACTACATCATTTGTTTTACTTGCAACTTCTTTCACTAATTCTACTCCCATGTTTTCACATGCATCTTCTAATTCAATTTCTTTTGCCACAGTCACTCCATCTTTTGTAATAATTGGCGCACCATAGCTTCTGCTAAGTACCACATTTCGTCCTTTTGGCCCAAGTGTTACTTTTACTGTATTTGCTAATATGTCTACGCCACGAAGTAATCCTTGACGCGCCTCTTCTTCAAATGTAATTTTTTTTGCCATAAAATAGTTAATTATTTGCGTTAAGCCTATTATTCAATAATTGCTAAAATATCTTCTGCGTCAAAGATTTTGAATTGCTCACCTTCTACTTCTACCTCATCTCCTCCCCAAGATTTAAGCAAAACAGTTTGTCCAACAGCAACTTCAAATGATGCACGTTCTCCACTTTCTAATAATTTTCCCGGCCCAAGCGCAATCACTTCTGCTTCTGATTTTTTTTCTTTGTCAGCAGTGTCTGGTAACACAATGCCAGATTTTGTTACTTCTTCTTTTTTAAGAAGTTTTACCAAGACTCTTCCACCAAGTGGTTTAATGGCCATATGACGATATATAATAAATAAATAAACATTCTTTTATCACTCGTAATATTTGAGTGATAAGTACTATCTATTTTACACGAAATAAAAATTGCGTCAACTCCGATTTGAATAAACAAAATAAAAAAGCCCAAAAGTAGTAACACACCCAACATGCCGTCTACAGGTTGATCTCATGATGCCTGTCAGTAACACGAGATCAGGTAGCGAACACTTGCGTAATGTTACCACTCTTAGACTCTTCGTCTTACGAAAAACTAGTGGTATTTTTGCTCTTTCTTTATTGTGGTCTATATTTTCCCATTTTTATTTTTTCTTGTCAAGTCCCAACCCCAGTGTTTGGTGCGTATTGTTACAACAAAAGTGGACAAACTGTGGACAGTTTTTTGCACAGTAGATAAGCATACCCATGTACACAGCTACTATAAGTATACCAGCATGTGAAGAAAAAAGATAGTGGTCAAACAAACCAATAACACAAATTGGTAACACAAAAATACACACAAGAGTATTGCGTTTTTGTACACTATCTAAACCTGAAAAACGCAACATTGTTGCAATAAGTAAAAAACAAACTATACACGCAAGCAGCATACCAACAATACCAAGTTCTGCGAGCATAAGTAAGAACACATTGTGTACCGGCTGATACGCCCAACCTGGTAATCCAGGACTATTTACCTGCATTGCCGCAGTATACCCGCCTGGACCGGTACCAAACCACATATATGGTGGTAAAATGGTAAACCATTGCTGATATCCACTTACTCTTTCAGAAATTGAGCGCATTTCATACACAGCAGTAACGCTCACCCTCTCATAAACCTGTGGGAAGAAAACCGCCAAACAATACACCGTGCAACAGAAAAAAACGATAAAACTTTTTACATAAACCTGTAAAAAACGTTTGGTTTTATTTGTATACAACGCAAGGTACATACCAAAGCACACAAACCACACCACAAAGGCAAGTAGTGCTGCCCTACTAAATGACACCCACAAACCCAAAAAAAGTACTCCCCACAAACTGTACACCAGTGTTTTTACCACACCACGCCGAGGTAATCCGGCATAAACATAATATGCCACAGAAAGAATGAGCGCTGTGCACATATACCCACCAAAGATATTGGGATGCGGAAAAGCACCATACGCGCGCAACCATCTACCAACCCCCTCTGCTACCACAACAGACACTCCCGCATGTTGTGGTAACTTTTCTGCAATACCTAGGATTGTACTAGCTAATACTTCTTGCTGTGTTGCTTGCCATATACCAAATAGAGACTGAGTTGTGGCCGAAACACAAAAGGTATAAAAAAGTTGCTGCAGTGATGCTGGGCCAGATATAACTACACAAGCAAGCAGAATAGCACCAAGCACATACACACTATACTGCAAAGAAAGTGCAGGATATACAGCCCAAAATGGTGAGCACACAATATACAGTACAAACAAAAGACATAACACCTTAACTTTTGGATGCGCAAAACGTAGAAGTTCTTTTTTTAGTGTACTGCACCCTTGCTTTGTAACATACCAAAAAAGAAACAGTACTGCTGTGATCCACACCAAACACTGCGACAAGTAAAAACCATGTGTCCCATATGTCCACATAAACCCCTCAATACGTGGCTGGGAAACAATATATATAGTTTGCCAGGGTAACACAAAAATCGTGAGCATGGTAAGCCACGCCAGAACCTGAGACAAAGATATCTTTTTTATGTGCATACAAGCTCATTACAGCACTGATGTGTATATCCTTTTCCATTGCTCCTGAAATAATTGTCGTCTGTCATTTTGATGAAGCTTAAGCAAATCATCAGAGATTTGCACATCACGCTTGGCACCCTCTTCGAGCGGATAAGAAATCTGTGCTACCTTTTTTTCTTGTATTTTTTTTGCCAGCATCTCAATCTGTTCACCATATGTACCACGCCAAGCTGTCTCAAAAAATACTGTAATACAATTGGATAAGTGATTGTCTTTGGCTAGTGGTAAAAGTGCGGCACGCTCTTGTTTGCCTACTCCTATATATTCTTGCACCCACTGGTTCTTCTGTAAAATTTTTGCGTAGTGATTATCTGGGTCATAGATCGGTATCAAAAAAATAATCCAATAGGCTAAATAAATGTCTGGCGATGAAATACGCATAGAGGAAAAGTTTGCTCCATCTTCTGTACAATAAAAACTCAGACAAATCCTATCTTTTGTGTGTTTTCCGTGAGCACGAAAACGTAACACATGTAGTAGCGCAGTAGCAAACAGCCGTACAATCCACAATCTATTATTTTTTACCACGACACACACATCAATATCGCTATCATCATTTGCGGTCTTATCGAGCATATTACACACAAACACAGCCCGAAGAAATGGCACAAAGCGCAATACTTTTGCAGCTTTTTTTGCCACCGCCATTTTTCTTTTTACCCACCACACACGATCATGTCTTTTGTCTACCCCTTTGGTGTTTTGTACCAGCATGTAACACCCATCTTTCTTCTTAACTTTCTTGCTATGTGCAACAAGAGTATCCAAATCCTTGCACCAATCCTGGTATTTGATATTTGGACCACCCTTCCACATACACTTATACAACTCTTCGGCAGTGAGTGGGTGCGAAAATATGTCAAAAAAGGCAAGAGTTTTTATTATAGTATGAGTATTTTTGTTCATAATATATGTAGTATTGCATAAGAACGCCTAAAAAACAAAAAAAGGCCGCGTTTGGCCTCTTTTTATATTGATCACATAATTATACTGACGGAAGTGGGTTTGGCTGAGAACCTGACGGGTTCTTGGTTTTTTCTCGAACCTCTTTTGGTACCGCTGTATCGTACACCACAATAACTCCCTCATCAAACCGAACAATTTGATCTCTGCTGATAAGAAATGTTTTTCGAGATAAAGATGGGCGAACCTCATACTGCACAATATCCTGACCTTCTGTATTAAATACAATATCCACAACACCTCCAAGTTCACTTCCAGAAAGTGTTTGAACGGTAAATTTTTTAATTTGTTTAAATCGTAATCGCATATATGTATTATTATGACACAATCTCACCTTCTATTGCACCAGAATTACTTGGAGAAGATGGTGGTGTTTCTTTATCCTTTTTCTTGGAAAGAATAACCTGTTGCAACGCCATAAACAGTGTAGAAAGAAACCAGTACAGTGACAATCCACCAGGCAATTGTGTACCAATTACCACCGTAATCACAGGCATAAAGTACAACATCTGCTTGTTCATCATTGCTGCCATGCTCTCGTCTTTTCCACCTTCTCCTGCAGCTTTTGGTGGTTTTTTGCGAGACAAAGATTTTGCTTGCCAGTATTGTGCCGCACCCGCGAGTAATGCCAATACAATATTTGGCTTACTTAAATCAAACAGTCCAAGTGACATTGGGTCTATTGTTCCAGGATCCTGCACAAATGAATACAGCATGCTAAAATCATCACTCGTAAGACCGGCTTGTAGAACCCAGTACAATGCAATAAAAATGGGTAATTGAATAAGTAACGGGAGACATGAACCAAGGGGATTTACTTTGTGCTCTTTATACAATTTCATTGTTTCTTGTGCCAAATCCTGCTGATTGTCCTTATGTTTTTTCTTTAACGCGTCTAATTTTGGTTGCAGCTCTTGCAACGATCGCTGCGCTTTAATAGACGACGTGTTGAGTGGATACAGCACTAATTTTACAAGGACCGTAACAATTAAAATAACAATCCCAACATCAGGAATAACAGTATACAACCAAACAAACCCATTAAAGAGTGGAATGTATAATATGGTCTGAAAAAATTCTATCATAAAAATACTAATAAATAATACAAGTATTGTATCAAATGAAGCCCCAAAAATCAATATGTGACCAAGAGCAGTACAATTTGTCTAAAAACCCCGAGCATTTGGTGAATGAAGAAAGAATTTGGAGGCGAGGTAAAACGGTGCCAAAGGCACATAAGCCATCTGTTTGAGGAACAAAGTGATGAGTTTTGGCTTATGAGTTTTACCGAGTCCCAAATTCTCTGAATGAGCCATCCGCTCGGCACTTTTTGCTCAACTTTTTGGTGCCAAAAAGTGGATTAATAAGAATTCAATGTATTGGGGTAGTGTCATTCCAAACTAGATATAAGAAATCTGTAATAAAAGAAGTGAAAAAACAAAAAACCACCTGAAATACAGATGGGTTTTTGTTTCTCCTCCTCTACAATGATATACGTGTATCACGTGAGAAGGGTTATGGTTAAGGAGCAGAGAGCAGTTTTGGTTCAGGGACCACCTGATCTTCAGTGCAGTACACATCAATATACGATGGCTGACCAAGGGCGTGAAGCTCTTCAGTCTCCTCTTGACGCGCCTTATCAATCCTTACAACTTTGCCTCCTCCATAAATCTTTGGAAGGACGAGATACGAATCATCAGGATCGTGAACATGCGCTGTTGCATACATCATATCCGCTGACATCTTCTCATACTCCTTCCTCGTTATGGACTGACCAGAAAACTGTTCTAGTCTTTGCATTTTTGCGGTACGGTCCTGATAAAACCAATACTGCAATCCCGGGAAGCAGCCATAGCGGAAGAGACTCTCAAGCTCCTCAATTACCGCCCTTCGCTGCTCAGTGTACGTTCCGGTACTCTGAGAGCCAACAAAGATTACGACATGAAATCCAAACCCATACTCTTCTTCAATTAGGATCCAGATAATATTACCATTCTTAGGCCGCTTGTTTGCAACCAACTGACCAGCTAGGGTCGGCCTGCTACCACCAGAACTCTCTAAGCGCTGTTTAGCACGCCGCGTTTTAGCCCGCCGGCTTTTGCGAGACATATGTCCCCTTTCAATTTTATAAGTTTAAAAAACACTGTCTCCACCATACCACAAAACATACTATTTGTCAAGTATATTGTGTGAATTTTTAGCATATTATCCTGTTTTTTGTTTATTTTTAGCTTAATTAAACTATTTTTTGCACTTCATTTTAGGCAGCATGTATGAAATCTGCAATGTAATAAAAAGAGACTACTAGTATAAACCATTCATTGGTGCAGAAATAGATCTCTCTTCACACTGTTCATTGAGATGACAAGAAAAATTGTGTGAAAACACCGAGCATTTGGGGAATGAAGAAAGAATTTGGAGGCGAGGGAAAACGGTGCCAAAGGCACATAAGCCATCTGTCTGAGGAACAAAGTGACGAGTTTTGGATTATGAGTTTTACCGAGTCCCAAATTCTCTGAATGAGCCATCCGCTCGGCACTTTTTGCTCAACTTTTTGATGCCAAAAAGTGGATTAATAAAAAATTCAATGTATTGGAGTAGTGTCATTTCGAACTGAAAGTGAGAAATCTGCACACATGCCACTTACCTCTCATACACCCTCACAGTTTCACAGGCAAGCTTGCTCCAAGAATACTTCTGCAAAAGTATTTTTGCCTCTTCTTTTACTGCATATCTTGCGTCAATATCACCTAAACCACGATGTATAGCTTCTGCCATACCCTCAATATGCAATGGGTCAACATATATTGCGGCACCGCCCAAGACTTCTGGTAAACAGGTGGCGGATGAAGACACCACCGGGATACCATATTGCATGGCTTCAAGCGGTGGAATACCAAATCCTTCATATAAGCTTGGAAAAACATACAGTTTTGCTTTTTTATATAACGCAACCAACTCTTGGTCTGGTACAAAACCGGTATACACAACACTATTCAAACTATTGATTTTCTCTTGTAATTTTGTATAAAAATAATTTTCTTTTCCTACCAAAACCAATTGATGTGTGTTTCCATGCGTTTCTTGAAATACTTGCCACGCATCTACGAGTCGATCGAGGTTTTTGTGTGGATATGCGGCACCAACATAGATAACATACGGTTTTGAGATATGGTATTTTTCTAATACCTGTTTTGCATCCCGCCCAACCTGTTCTTCTTCAAGTGTAAATGGCGCTTGATACGTTGTTGTCATTTTTTCTTCTTTTACCCCCAAATGTTTTACAACATCGTGCTTGGTAAATTCACTTGTAACAAGAATATGTTTTGCTTTTTTTACCGCATTTCGCAATACGATTCTGTGAATTTTATCTTTTATAAAAAACTTCACCGGCCCAAGTGTTGTGGCTTCTGGACGCGGAAAATGATACATGATTAAATCATGAATTGTGACCACGAATTTTCCTGTATAAAACAATGGCACATTCCAATGTGGAAAATGCATAAGGTCTAGCTTTTCTTTGTTGAGTAATTTTGGTAACTGGACTTGTTCGGCAACAGAATACCACGGAATATCAGCGAGTACCTTTTTTATTCTTTTGTGTGGCAAGACCTCATCCCAATTATCTTTGCGCAAAAAAAGCACGTACGTATGTGTTGTTTCTACCTCCAAAAGATGTTGGACTAGTTGTTGTGTATACCTGGCAAGCCCAAAACCACTCCCAAGCATTCGTGCGTCTATTCCTATTTTCATATTTACTGTTTAAGGAGTGTTAAAAATTGTTCTGCCGCAACATCCCAAGAATAGCGCTTTACTTGTGCTCTTCCTTTTTCTTTATACATATCTTGCAACGCTTCTGACCCAAGCACACGCACCATCCCTTCTGCCAACTCGTTTGTGTTGTATGGGTCTACCAGATACGCTGCAGAGCCAACCACCTCTGGCAAAGACGATCTGTTTGATGTAATAACCGGAACCTCACGTGTCATTGCCTCGACCACAGGAAAACCAAAACCTTCATACAGGCTTGGATACACAAAGAGTGTTGCTAGGCCATATAACGCTTTTTTGTGTTCTTCTGGCACGTAACCAAGATAGCGCACTCCTGGCGTATCAACAATCTTTTTGAGAATAGCATCGCTTTTCCACCCCAGCTTCCCAGCAATGAGTAAGTGGTATCCTTTATCATGTAATACTGCTTTTGTGTATGCATCAATAAGCCGCGTGATGTTTTTTCTTGGCTCAATGGTACCCAAAAATAATATATACTTTTCTGGTAATACATAGCATTCTTTTACAGATGTATTGTTATTAACATCGCTGAGACACCACCGAGAAACACCCGGGTATATTGGTGTAATTTTTTCTGGAGAAATACCAAACACCGTCTGCACATCTCTTTTTGCACTCCGAGATGGCGTAATCACATGACCAGCCCCTTCGCATTGTTTTTTTGGGCGTATAACGTGGTGCCATAGTTGTCTTTTTTTTGTAAGACATTCTTTGTAGAGTAAAAAAGACAGATCATGTATCGTAAGAATATGCGTACACTGTTTTGAAAGTGCACAAAATCCTATATTGGGAGAAAAAAAATAATCAACCTGCTTTACCAAACCACCAAGCTTTTTTACTAAAAGTTTATCGAGTTTTGGAAACGTAAGGTATAGTAATGAAAAATGTAACAGTTTGTTTGGTATTTTTGTGTAGACTACATGTACTGTATTGTTCTTATGTGGTGGAATATCTATTGGTACCGCTGCGCTTCTATTGGCAAACAAAATATATGTATGACTGGTGTTTTGCCGAAATATTGCCGAAAGCAGCTCATATGTATACTCCCCAACTCCTGTTTTCTTCCGCTCAAGCAATGTTCGTATGTCTATACCTATTACCATATACTTAGCTTATACTCACAGGTAATACGTCTAATCCTTTTTGGAACTCATTATGCTTTGCACAAACATATGACTGAAGTTTTTGTTTAAATGAATCAACACAGAATGCTTCTGCGTGCGCTGCAATGACATTTCTATCCCACTGCGAATCATCAAAGTGCAGTACAGCATGAAGTAGGCTTTCCCAAGACTGCTCATGAAAAAATACCCCGGTTTTTCCTGGCACAACTGTTTCTCGTACCCCACCTTTTCCATACGCAATAACAGGACACCCACTTGCCATGGCCTCAATCGGTGTAATACCTAAATCTTCTAGTTGTGGATGCAAAAACGCTCGTGCCCGTGTCATCACATCAGCTTTTTCTGTGTCAGTAATACGACCCAAAAACTTGATATTTGGCTTAGCAATATTCTTTAAATGCTCCATTTCTGGCCCTGATCCAAAAATACGCAACTCCCAACCAAGCCTATTAAACACATGAATCAACAAATCAAACCTCTTATATGGCACAAGCCTACCACCTGCAACAAAATAGTTTTCTATATTTTCTGTTGGGGTAAACATGTGTGTGTCTACCGGAGGATGAAACACATCACTAGATCTGCGATAAAACTTTTTAATCCTTCTATGAACGGTGTGCGAGTTCGCAATAAAATGGTCTACTCGCTCTGCGCTTGCTTTGTCCCACAAACGTAACCGGTGAATGAGTCTTGGGAGTATTTTTTTAACCACACCACTACACTTGAGTGTTTGAATATACGAACTTGTGTCTGTCCACAAATATCGTGTCGGTGTATGACAATAAGAAATATGCACCGTATCAGGAGACGTTATCACACCTTTCGCAAAGGCACTGGTAGAAGAAAGCACCACGTCAAAGCCGTCTAACTGGTGTGATTCGGTTGCAAGTGGCATAAGTGGCAATAACCACCTATAGCGTGTTGTTATAAAAGGAAACTTTGCCATAAATGTTTGTCGAATCTCTGCTGCAGAAAACCCCTCAACACTCTCTTTTTTGTGAAACAGCACAAAAATAGGCGCTTCTGGCCATATCTCATGAAATGCTTTGAGGACCCGTTCGGCTCCACCATCTTGTACTAAATAATCATGAACCAGTGCAATTTTCATATATATCTACGCAACAATTCTTTTTTTACACAAAATAAAAGGGGTTTTGATAAAAATTATTATATCGAGCCAAATACTCCACTTTTCTATATAGAGCATATCAAGAGCCACCTCTTCTTCATAGGTTAAATCACTTCTTCCTGTAACTTGTGCCAAACCAGTCATGCCAGGTTTTATCACAAACACACCCCGATGTTCTTTATTATATCCAAACACTTCACGAGGTTGGTGTGGGCGTGGCCCAATAAGACTCATTTCTCCTTTTATTACATTAATGCATTGTGGTAACTCGTCTATGCTCCACCTTCTGATAAACCTACCAAACGGTGTCACCCGTGGATCATTCGCAATTTTATAAATAGGCCCCTTCTTTGTATTGTGTGTTTGTATTAATGACTTTTCTCTGCGCTCGGCATCTTTTCCTGACGCACCAAACTGTGGTCCGGTAGAATCCTTTTGATACATTGAACGAAATTTAAGTGTAAAAAATGGTTTTTGCCTATATCCTACGCGTTTATTTTTATAGACTACTGGTCTGCCAGATTCAATTAAGATAATAAGTGTGGTAATGCACATTACAGGACTAACTATAATAAGCAAAAGGATACTCCCCACAATATCCATTATTCTTTTGATAATTTTCCCCCACCCTTCTAACGGCGTCCTTCTTAGAGACACTACGGGAATACCTGCCACAGGATACATGGCCATGTTGGCACTTTTTGTTGCAAACATATCAGCAGAATAGGTAAATACAATATTATGCTCCCGAGCAAAATCAAGAATATGCAATGATTCTTCGGTGTTACGTTTTGGCCCAATATGGTATATCTCATCAACAGATATTGTAAGCAGCTTTTCTAACGCAACGCCGCGCGCATCTTTGTAGCGTTTTATCACAGTACAACCAAGCGACCTGTTTGTCATAAAGTATGCTTGAATATCTTTTGCTGTTTCAGTGTCTCCAAAAATAACAATGCGCCTATGTCCAATTCCAGCATAATAGGCAATTTTTTTTACCCCAAGAAGAAGAAATCTTCCAAGAATAGTACAAAGTATAGCAAAAAAACAAGTCACCACTACAAGAAACCTAGAATCAAAGAATTGGAGCGTAAACATAATATACAATGCCACCAATGCCAAGCCACATATATTTGCCAAAATAATAGCCGCAACCTCCTGAGCAAATCGCTTTTTTGCATGTGTTCGATATAGCCCCAGCATGGCATACAACACAAGCCACACAGGGAGAATAATTACTATATCAATAACGTACTCTTCAAGAGATACGTCAAATAATACCTCCCGTTTTTGTACTGCCCACCCTGACAAACGAAGGCTGTACGAAAATATTGCAGCCAAAAGAAGCATAGCACTGTCTATTGGAATTTTTATCATTGTGTAGAATATGTCAAACTGTTTCATAAATCCTAATAGGCTACATTATGTAAGATATATAAAAATCATACCGTATAAAAGCAAAAGAGTCAATATTGACAGTATACCATTTTTCTGCTATACTATGCACTATCTACAAGAGGTGATCGCTTAATATACTATTAAGAGGAAAGTCCGAACTCCTCGTGGAAACACGGTCGCGGTAGTGGGTAACACCCACCCAATATGTGGTGACACATGTTGCGGGAAAGTGCCACAGAGACTATACTATTTTACTGCATTGCAGTGAAAAAAAGGTGAAAAGTGTGTACATGTGTGTATTCCATTCGCATATGCATGGAATGCACGCTAGTACACTCGCGTACTGGCAACAGTATTGCGTGGTAAACCCTGCCTGGAGCAAGAGCAGCCCTTTTCAACACTTGTTGAAATTGGAAAAGTTCGTTCGCAAAGAATACCACAGTAATGTGGTATCAAGATACATGATCATCCTCTGGATAAAACTAGAGAACAGAATTCGGCTTATTCTTGTAGATATTAAAAAACACCATGATACCATGGTGTTTTTTTGTGCTCAGAAGAGGACTCGAACCTCCACGACCGTTGCCAGTCACAAGGCCCTCAACCTTGCGCGTCTACCAGTTCCGCCACCTGAGCGTGTCGTCTTCATAATACCTGAAAATATGTATTTGTGCAAGCAGATGAGCGATTTAAAACTTTCTCCCCCTACCTACGATAATATTGAGTCGTTTTTTTGCCAAACTAATCTTTATTTTCTTCTCTTTTGTTTGCCTTCCATCTGCCTCAACGGTAAACGGTGTGTCAGAAACCACAAGCATTTCTTCAAAGGGAAAAATACTCGGCTCTTCAAACTGCTTCTTTTTGAGGAATAATGTTTTTTTTACTGGACGCAAAAATGCTTCTAATTTTCCATCTTGTGGATGCACAACATAGTCTTTTCCCCCTTTTTCCCTCCAATGAAATGGTTGTAAATTACATACCACCAACTCCATTATATTGCGCCCCCTCGTACTTACCACAAAACGCTCGTCATATGCTACTCGAATAGCGTGAGGAAGAATATGAAGATATGAAATAAAAAATCTATTATTTACCCAACCTACGTCCAGGCGCACCCTCCTCCTACGAGACAGCACATGACAGGCGTCAACACCGGTTGGGATACCAAGTACTTCAGCTATGGTGTTTTCTGGTCCAACAGGAATAAAACCAAAATAGACCTTACAGTAGGCCGCGTAAGACATTACTCTTCCAAATGTTTTATCATTACCCACAATGACAACAGTTGTTGCTCCTTTTTTAATTTCTTCTGCGATGAGTTTTTCTGTGTTGGTAAATGGTTGAAGCCGCAATATCTTCCCTGCAATCCCAAAATCTGTTAACTGTGTTTCTATTTCTTTTATGAGAGAGTCATATTTCTTTTTCTTTATGAAATCGTCATACAGATATATATACATAGCAGCGTATTAGACAGCCCTAATAGAACGTATTATTCCACACCATCTTTAGATGACACCACATCGCTCACCATATCATCTGTTTTTTTCTTTTTGACTCGACCGGCACTACGTCTTTTTGGTGTTTCTTCTATTTTTACAACACTTTCTAATCCTTTCATTTGAATCTTACCAGAAAGTAAAGCTCCTGGGGCAACCGAAAGTGTCGCACACTGTATATCGCCAATTATTTGGGCACTTCCTGCAATTTCTAACGTGTCTTTGATAGCAAGAGATCCTTTTACGTGGCCAGCAATAACTGCACTTTGTGCACTAACATTTGCCACTATTTGAGACCCTTCTTCTGCGGTAAGCCTGTTTTTTGTTTTTACCGTTCCTGATACACTCCCCTTAATAATAATGTTCCCTTCTGAGCTAAAATTCCCTTCCACCTGCATTGACGGACCGACAATTGTTTCTAACCCCTTATCTGGCACCCCACCCTCTTGTTCTTCTGAAGTATCGTATATATCTGAATTTTTTTGAAACATACCACAAAAATTAATATATTAATATATACAGTATACACCGAATACTTAAACGTAACAACACATCAGCTCGACTTTTTACGAGTACTATACTGATTTACAATCTTTTGTTCCTTTGTTATGGTTCTTTGTTCTGTTACACTGTGCGCATGTGTGCGTTTTTTTGGTATCCAAAAACCAAACTCACTCCCTTTTTCGGGCCCAAAACTCTTCCCCCAAACATACCCACCATGTGCACTCACAAACTGTCGACAAACATATATACCAAGTCCAGTGCCATTCACGTTCACTCCTTCAACATTTTTTCCTCTATAAAATTTTGTAAACAAACTTGCCTCATCCTGCTTATCAAAACCTATACCTGTATCTTTAATACGTATAACAACCCCATCGTCTTTTTGTGTGAATGTGATAGTGACACTCCCTTTCATGGTATATTTAATACCATTGTCAACAAAATTAAATATTACATTACGTATTTTATCCTCGTCAACATACACAAGACCGATGTTCTTTTTTGGCTTCCAATGAATTTTAATTTTTTTCTTTTTTGCTTTGTCTTCTATCTCGTCTACCACACTAGAAATTACATGGTTCATGTCAGTCTCTTCAAAAAAATATTTTGTTCTTCCTTGTTCAATGTGACTAATGTTTAAAAACTCATCAACCAGTTTTACCAAACGCTCATTACTTTCTTCCATGTCAGTAAGAACATGGGCAAGCTTTTTTTCTACTTTTCCGTAGGCCTGATCTTTAATGAGTTCTAAATACCCTTTTATAATCGATAGTGGTGTGCGCAATTGGTGTGCAGCAATAGAAAGAAATTCGGTTTTTTGCCTGTCAAGAACTCGAAGGCGCATATTTGCTTTTTCGAGAGATTTTGCCAAACGCGCCACTTGTTCTTTTTTTTGTATCTGCCCATAGACTGACTTAATCAGTAGTGCACTAATTATTGCAATAAAACACACCATAATAGTGCGAAGCACTATCTCCAGAATACTCTTAGACAAGAAGACATCTAATGTAAACACGAACAATGTCACACCCACAAGCATTTCTGTAGCTATCACTCGTACATCCAAAAAATTATACTTCGACACAGCATAAAACAGTAGTATAGGAAACACAAATCCACTAAAATATGCGAAAGGAGAATGTGTGTCTATACCGTACGCATAAAGAAATGCTGACCCCCCTCCAAAAATAACCACAGCAAACGCCAAAAAGACTAATACTACTTGTCGAGATTTCTTCTTTGTACGAGCATTTTTGTATAGCCTGTAGAGGTTAAAGAAGAATAACCCTGTGCCAATAAAAAAATATAACAAGAAAACATGATGAAGAATCTGAGCTTGACTATGTGCCCCCCAACTATATACATATAACCCATCCACAAAAAGTGGTGACCTGCTCATGAGAAGAAAAAGTACAGCAACACTATAGTTCAGTGCAAGGATTTTTTTTTGCCCCGTAATCTTTGAGAAAAAAATACTAAAATGATGCATGAGTGGTGGCATAAAAATTACACCGATATACACAAACCTATCCCAAAAAATAGCTGTTGCCACGTCCTGTGCCCCATGATAAAACATCATAAACGTCCCAAACATCCAAAAAAACATACTCAAACAAAACCCAAAAAGAAGTTGATTCATGACCGAACCCTTTCCTTTTACTAAAACAAATACACCAAACAGCGCAACAAAAAGTGCACAAGCAAACGGGAGTGTCGTAAAAATATCAGAAAACATAAAGCATTATCAGCTACTAAAAAATTTATACTAGTATACCGTATTTATAAAAAATACACCATAAAAAAAGCAGCGATACAAGTACATCGCTGCAAAAATTCTACACAATTCCGTCAATTGAAGCCAGTAATGAGCTATTACCAAAAGAAGAACCCTCTTCAAAACCCAGAGACTGCACATAGTTCCGAACTTTTCCCCAGCTCATTGGAACACCAAACTGAACAGGTGATTGTGGCTTAATCGATAGGTCACGAAATTTTCGAATACACCACCACACTTCTGATACTGGAATATCCTTGCCACAAACATGACTACTTGTGCTCCCAGACACAGCCCTACAGATGGTTTCAAGGGCACAGCCCCACATAACATTCTCTCCTCCAGCACCTATATCCCACTCAGCTCCGCCCCCGTTAGGACCAAAACCTTCTGGAATAATAGTGGGGTTATCAAACTCTCCACACCCTGCACGAAGAACCAAAGTATCCCCCCAATCGTCCTCTGGTCTACAGGCTGAAGGGGTTGTTATGTCAAAAACGATACTATTTTTTGGTATGTCCCGAGGGTACACACGAACACCTGTGGTGGCGACAATGACAACGTTAACCTCTTCTTTGTGACAAATATCACTTGATATCTCATGTCCATTTTCAGTGTTGACTACCACGTCAACTACACCGCTACGTAGCTTTATTTTTTGAGATAAATGGTCCAAGCGCCCTTTGTTGCGTGCAATAAGCACCAACTTTGAAGGGGAGATATCTGTAAGCATTTGTGATAAAACACTGCCAATAGCGCCAGTTGCACCAAGTACTGCAATCTTTGCACCAGAGCCATTAATACCCGCATAGTCAAGCGCTTCTAAGAGTAATGCTGCTGTCCCGGCGTCACCGTGGGTACTGGAATACTTATTTAACATACCCGGGCCTTCTTGCATATAATGCTGTGAAAACTTCTCCCCATGTCCAGTAGCATTTTTTGTTAATGCCCCAAAACCAAGGTATGGGTGAAACCCTTTTGTAATTGCATCTTCCAAAATGCAACTAATACCTTGTTGTACAGGACCAAACGACTTTCTTCTTTTTACGTCCTCAAAAAAATGTTCTGCTAATAGTGGAAATATATAAAACTCCACATTAACCACATTCAGGTCGGGTAAGTGTGCCGGTGGTACGACAGGAAAAGAAAGCCATAGTATTGGCTCATGTGAATCTTCTAGAGAGCCTATCCAGGGTTTACCAAGTTTCTGTAACTTTTTATCTATGTGTTCTGTGGAAAGCTCGCCCGGTAATAGGGCATGAGCAAAGAACAACACAGGATCTCTTCTTGTTTGTGTGTAGGCAATGCTCATTTTAGCCTCCTTTGGTTGTAGAAAGAGCAGACAATACGTCAACGGAATAGTAATATATTTTTAATTTTTTTTCAAGTAGGAAGGGTGGGGGGTGGTAAAAAAACTGTGGATAATTCTATACATTGCCATAGAAAACATCTTATTGGCTACATCTCATCTACCAGAGAAATTCCTAGAAGACTAAGGCCATTCTCCAAAACTATATACGTGCAGCGCAAAAGAGAAAGTCGAAACTGTTTTTGCTCTTCTTCGGATTGTAACACCGGACATTTTGTATAAAATGTATTAAAACATTGTGCCATGTCAAACAAGTACCTAGCAACATGTGAAGGATCATATGTTTCGGCAGCTTTTTTTGTTATATCGGGATACTGCCCCAAAAGAAGTAAAAGTCTTTTTTCTTCGTCAGTTATAGTGCTATACAGTTTAGTGTCCGCCAAAACACCACCACTAGATTTATGTAAAATACTTGTAATACGTGCGCCGATATACAAAAGATATGGTCCACTTTCACCATGAATCTTTACTGCATCCTCAATATCAAATGCCACATCTTTGGTAATATCACTCTTTAGGGTTGTATATTTTATTGCTGCCATAGCTACTGCGCCTACTACCACCGACTTATTACTTACTACTGACTCTGCCATTACGTTTTCCACCTCTTCTCTTGTTATCTGAACAAGTGTATCACCAGTAATAACACTGCCGGTTCTTGAGCTCATTTTCTTATCTCCCTTAAGCTGTAAGAAGCCACCAGGTATGTGATGTTCTTTTCCAACACTCTCTGGCAGTGTTTGCTCCATTGCCTTAAAAACCACCTTAAAATATTCGGTCTGCTCTTTGCCAACAACATGAATAATTTTTTCTGGAGAAAAATCTTTGATATGATTTTCTGCCAAAGCCAAATCCTTTGCTTCGTAGGTTGGAAAACCTTCACTATTTATAAACACCCTATCGTGAAGTCCGTATTCACTTCCCTTAAAAATAATAGCGCCATCACTTTTTGTAAAAACATCTTTTTTTAGTCCTTTTTGTACAATCTCCACACCTCTTTCAAACATTTGTGATTCAAAGTACAAGGCATCAAAGCGTGTGCCAAACTCCTTGTACACCTCATCAAAATACGTAAGACTCCAGGCAACAGCTTCTTTGTATACCTCCTGGATACTCGGATCCTTTGTGTACACTCTTTTATTATACGCCACAATCTCAGCTTTTTCTTTTTCCCCTTTTTCAAAATGTTTAGAGCCCGACACATACGCTTTCCCTAAAAAAGCAATCTTTTCTTTGGTTGTTTTATGTTCTAATGCATCAAATTCCTCTTTTACGTTATATATCCCCCACAAAGATTTTGCCACATGCATTCCTACGTCCCCTTGATAATTTACGCGCTTTACATCATATCCGGCATTTTCTAATACTCGTGCCACACTTTCTCCGGTAATTAGGTTTTTTACATGGCCCAAATGAAATGCTTTTAGTGGGTTTGGACAACCATATTCAACAAGTATTTGTGTTTTTTTACTTTGTAGGTGCTTTCCGTAATCTTCTCCTTTTTCTAACACCTCTTCCATAATATAACTAGCCAAGAAGCTACGTTCAATAAAGAAATTTAGGTATGGTCCAGATACCTCTACTCGACTAATTACATCTGACTCCATTTCAGTAATCTTTTCTTGCACGTCATGTGCAACGTCAACAGGGCTCTTTCCCAACTGTTTTGCAAACGGAAAGCATGCCAATGCAATATCACCCATCACCATATTTGGTGGTGTTGAAAACACAAAAGGTCCCTCAAGTCCTGCTGACTCGAGCAATGGTTCGATATGAGAAACAATGCTATTCATAAATATATAACAATTAAACTAGATATATTACACAATCTTTACAAAAAAACGTTTACCTTTTTGAATAATGTCACCGGATCCTACCTGTGCATCAAAACTGCTTACTTTTTCGTCATTTATTTTTACACCACCGCCATCTACCGCTCTACGTGCCTCAGACTTACTGTTACAAAGTTTCGTTTCAACCAATACAGAAATAATATTATTTTCTTTTGGAGAAAATTCAGGCATTTTATCTGGGGTTTGTTTTTTTGCAAAAGTGTTTATAAAATACTCTTCAGCCTCTTTGGCGGCGACCTGACTGTGATACATAGAAACCAACTCTTTGGCTAGCTCAACCTTAGCGTCTCTAGGGTTTGCACCACCCTCAATCGCTTGTTTTGTTTCCAAAACCTTCTCCATAGAAACACGAGTAACTAAAGTCATATACCGAACAATATACTCATCTGGAATTTTCATTGCCTTACCAAACATGTCATTTGGTTCGTCAGTAAGATTTATTGTATTACCCCAACTAGAGCTCATTTTACGACCATCAATACCTTCAACCAAAGGGTTTGTGAGAATATCTTGTGGTTCTTGCCCAAAATGTTCTTGTAATGTACGACCGGCTAACAAGTTAAAACGCTGGTCTGTGCCCCCAAGCTCCACATCTGCTTTTACATGCACAGAGTCATACCCTTGCATGAGTGGATACAGCATTTCACGAAGTGACACTCTTGTGCCTGCTTCAAGTCTACGACGAACATTATCTCGAGCAATAAATTCTGCAACAGAAAAAGCGTTTGCGTGTTCGCCCACATCCGCATAAGACAAATTACCAAGCCATTCGCTATTTCTTAAAACCTCGCATTTATCGATATCTAATATTTTTCCAGCCTGCTGTGCATATGTCTTAAGATTTTCTTCAACAACATCTTTTTGTAGCATTGGTCTTTCGCTATCTTTATCAGAGGTGTCACCAATAACACCAGTAAAGTCCCCAATAATAAATACAATCTTGTGGCCAAGCTCTTGAAAATCTCGCAACTTTAGTAATGGAATTGACCTGCCAACATGAATGTTGGGGCTGGTTGGATCAATACCAAGTTTTATTGTTAATTGCCGACCGCTCAATAACTTCTTGCGCAAACTCTCTAGCGAAATTGCTTCATCCACTCCACGAGTGAGTAATGCTTCAATCTTTTTTGGGTCTGTGTTTATCATAGTGCTATGTAAATGAAAAAAATTCTGTAAGTATTGGTAACATGCCAAAGGTTATTAGTGTCATAAGTAAAAACATCCCAATAAGTAGTAGCGAAGCAACACATCCACAACGCGGAGAAAGTAGTGGGGCATTTTTTGGTATATGTCCTTCTGCTTTTAACTGATCAACGGATTTGAACTTTTGCCAATCCATACCAAATCTGTGCTTTAGTGTGCGTAAAAACATTTTTTCAACCCTTCCTGCTTTGAGATACCGAGGGTCCGACGACATAGGTGCGTGATCTGGTTGATTTGGGTCTTCCATTGCATCCGGCACAAGATTGTGGTTTTTATCAAGGATATCAATACTACCCCCATCTTTTGGTGTGTGACTTTCAAAACCATGCTTGTTGTGAAACGGATCAGTATCCATAGTGTTCATTACTGTAATTGTTCTTGTAATTTTTCTAATTTCTCTTTTGCTTCGGCAAGTTTTTTCTTTTCACCGCTCACTACTGCTTCTGGTGCTTTTTGCACAAAGTCTCCCGCCAATTTCTTTTCTAAACTCTGTATATATGGAGAAACACTATCTATTTCTTTTTGTATTCTTTTTTGCTCTTGCTCAACGTCAACCGCGCCAGCAAAATCAACAGAGAACTCTACCCCAGCCTCCACAAAAGAAGTGGTGTTTTCTGGGATAGTGTCAACCACGGTTAATGATTCCAAACGAGCAAGTGATAGTATAATATGTGTATTTTCTTCTATTACCGATGTGTTTGATCCTGATTTTACATAGCCAACTAGTTTTTTTCCTGGTGGAATATTATTTTCTGCACGAAGATTGCGAATTTTTGTTACGCTTTTTTGGATAAGTAAAAAGTCTTGTGAGTCTTCTGCGATATTTTCCAAAGACTTAGGCCACGGCGCAACCATAAGCAAGTTTTCCTTTCCATATACTTCTTGCCAAATTGCTTCTGTAACAAACGGCATAAACGGATGCCAGAGTTTTAGCGTGGTATTTAATATATAATTTAGTATAGCAGATTTTTCACCTTCTATCTTTGCAATTTCTACATACCAACCCGCAAGCTCGTTCCAGGTAAAGTCTCTAAGTCGCTCCCCTGCTTGCGAAAATCGGTATTGTTCAATATCTTCTGATGTTTGTGTAATAACATTCGTAAGTCGAGATAAAACCCACACATCGGTAAGCGTCTTTGGTTTTGGTGGTTCAACATCAATAGCGGGATCATTAATATTCAATAATATGAACCGCGAAATGTTCCAGAGTTTATTGGCAAAATTTCGATAACTCGCAATCTTCTCTTCTGAAAGCTTGGAATCATTTCCTGGTGTTGACCCAATCATGAGCGACAACCGAACCGCATCAGTCCCATACTTCTCACACACGTCGAGCGGGTTTATAATGTTTCCCAGTGATTTGCTCATTTTTCTTCCTTTTTCGTCGCGAACAAGTCCGTGAAGATACACTGTTTTAAATGGTACCTCACCAAGTAGATACGTTGTCATGAGTACCATTCTAATCAGCCAAAACGTTAATATGTCATATCCAGTTTCAATAACATTGGTAGGATGATATGTCTTTAGATCGGTTGATTCGCCAGATGAAGCAGGCCAACCGAGCGGAGAAAAACTGAACATACCAGCACTAAACCATGTGTCGAGCGTGTCTGGATCTTGCACCCACCCATCATCATTTGGTGGTTTAATACCAACATACACTTCCTCGTTGCGATACCATGCAGGAATTCTATGCCCATACCACAATTGCCTACTAATACACCAGTCAAGATAATTGTCTACCCAATTAAAATAATTCTTCTCAAACCGTTTTGGAATAATCTCAATTTGACCACTGTGTACAACATGCTGAGATATTTTTTGAATAGTAGTTTTTTCTCCTGTCGCAACCCCTTCAATTTTAGAATCTTTCACAACAAACTCTTTTTTGACTCCAACCCACCATTGTTTCATAATCTGTGGTTCGATAACACCACCTCCGCGACTGTTTGTTGCAAGTTGGTGCACATATTCCTTGTCTGTTTTAATCAATAGCCCTTTTCTGTCTAGTTTCTCTACAACTTTTAATCGTGCTTCTTCTATGCTCATGCCAGCAAATTCTCCGGCAATGTCCATAAGTTTCCCATCTAAGTCTATAACCTGCTCCTTATCAAGTCCGTGTCTTTCTGCAATAAAAAAATCTTCTGTACTATGCCAAGGTGTTATAGTCATAACTCCTGAACCAAGCTCTGGATCAGCAGCCTCATCTTTAATAATAGTTGCAGTAATTGGTCCATTTATCCACTCACATTCAAAAGTATCACCGTGTTTATACTTTATGTAGCGCTTGTCGTCTGGATGCATCACAACATATTTGTCACCGAATTTTGTTTCCGGACGGACCGTGCAAATTTCAAATGGTCCATATTGAAAATAATAAAATGGTGCTTTTTCTTCTTTTCTATCCACTTCAATATTCGACACATTGGATTGCATTTTTGGATCCCAGTTAACAATCCGATCGCCACGATAAATCAACCCATCTTTATACATCTCTACAAATGCTGTGCGCACTGCTAGGTTCCGACTATCATCGAGTGAATAATACTCACGACTCCAGTCCATTGATGTTCCCATTTTCTTTGCTTGATTCACAATAGTATCATGTGAGTCTTGTGCAAACTGTTCCACACGTTTCAAAAATTTCTCACGACCAAGATCATGGCGCGTAATTTTTTCTTCACCCCACATAATCTTCTCGACTTTTTCTTGTGTCGCAATCGCAGCATGATCGGTTCCTGGTACCCACAATGTTCTGTCCCCTTTCATGCGATGATACCTTACCATTGTGTCTTCAACAGCAAGCATAACAGCATGACCAATATGAAGAGTGCCAGTTACATTTGGTGGCGGAAGTACAAGAGAAAATGTTTCTGCGTCTTTATCGCACACACCTTTTTCAATGCATTTGTCTGGATTAAAAAACCCACTCTCTTCCCAGCGTGTATAAATACTATCTTCGTATTTTTGTGCATCGTATGCTTTGTCTAGTTCTTTCATATACCGTCTGAATATTATTTTTTTGTGTTGTTTTTTATCCACCATCTTTTTACTGGCGCAATAGTGACTGTAGAGAAAATCCACCCAAAAGCCGGAACACAGGCATTAAGGAATGGTTGGTCATTTTCTATTACTACAAGCCAAATACTTGCCACAACATAGGTGAGCAGAAAAATAAGTATTTTGCGAAAGAGGCTTGTTTCCCAGGCTTTATCTAATTCTACCCGAGCATTTCGCTGCTCTAGTGCAGTAAGTTTGTCTTGTGTGTCTTTCATACAATAAGAAAAACGTTGTGATTTATATAGTGTATTCTAATAAAAATTGCTAAAAAAAGCAATCTTTGACACACCTGTGTGTTGACCTCCTGTGTGTTTTTGTGATATGATGTACTATTGTTTTGTCTTTTATGGTAGCACAACTTTTCCCAAAAATAATTCAATCATTTGCAGACACCTCGTCTGCCATTATATGTGTCCCGAGTAAACCAACTCTAGATGTTGTTGCAAGCGCTTGCGCACTTACACTGTTTCTTGAACAACACAATACTGTGGTTACCCTAGTATCACCACAACCCCTCAACTCAGCAACATATCCGTACATACCGCATGTTTCCCGGATACAAACCATATCTCAGCACACCAACACACCACCCACCAAACAACCTCCACTTATCTGCAGCATAGGCTGTGAAAATGATAAAGATGTGTTATCTGTGCTAGAACAATACCGTCTTTCTCAAAAAATACACATTATCCACAATGAAAACGATACAAAATATCTTGCTGTTTCAGATATTATTACTCACCTTTTCATTTCAAGTAACGCAACACCGCCAAAAGAGGCCTGCACCATGCTTCTGGCTGGAATCATTACTAAAACCAACAAACTGAAACACCCGTTCGTAGGAAGCGATCTCTTGTCGCGCGTTGGCTGGCTTCTCAGTAATGGGGCAGACAGAAAAAAAGTGGTACAAGATATCTACCAAAAAAAGTGTCTCACGAATACACGTTTCCACGGGTCACTCCTTGGATACACCTCCTACGATATGGTGCAAAAAATATTATGGATTACTCCACCAAAAGATATATGGCAAGCGAATTATACACCACACACACTCGACACACTTTTTGATGCATTGTATGAACATGTTTCCAGCGATATTACCATAATACTCCTGGTCCAAAAAGAAAACACACAAACATTTGCACTATTTCCAAAAACAGCACACCTTTTTATACCAAAACAGACTGATGGTTTTTTAGTACAAAAAAATGACACATACGTGTCTATCTTGTTTGAACATAGTACTGTTGGAGCAGCACAACAATATATACTTTCCAATCTACTACCCAACACTATATAAGTGATCTACCAGTCATTTCTGGTGGCTGCTCAATTTCTAGCAAAGAAAGCATAGTTGGCGCAACGTCAGCGAGCATACCAACAGGTGGCATAGTGCTCAAGTCACCGTCAACAACATCTCCTCCGGGACCTGCCATACCTTTTAAATTGTTTGCGATAATAAGAAAAGGTACGGGATTGTTACTGTGTTCTTTGTCTCGTTCTCCGGTTCGTATATTTGTTACCTCTTCACCATTCCCGTGATCTGCTGTCATAAGCACTACACCACCTTTTGCTAGTGTATGCTCCACAATCGACCCAAAGGCCAGGTCTATTGCTTCGCACCCTTTAATTGTGGCTGGTATGTCTCCAGTATGCCCAACCATATCTGCATTAGCAAAATTCAGCAGTATTACGTCATACACCTCTTCGTCGACCGCCTTTACCACTTCTTTTGCTATCTCAGCTGCCGACATCTCTGGCGCTTTATCATAAGATGGAACTTTTGGTGATGGAATAATCTTTCTTTCTTCTCCCGGGAATGGTTCTTCTATTGTACCATTAAGGAAAAAAGTAATATGCGCATATTTCTCTGTTTCTGCAATATGAAATTGTTTTAAATTATTTTTACTCAACACTTCTGATAAACAATTGTGCACAATAACAGGCTGATACACCACCACCACAGGCAAAGACTTCTCATACTGTGTCATGGTTACAAAAAAAAGATCTTTTATATACTCTCTTTCAAACTTTGGGAAACTTGGTAACACAAATGCTTTTGTCAATTCTCTTGCGCGGTCAGGGCGAAAATTAAAAAATATTACCCCATCTTTTGGGTTTATTTTTCCGAGCGGCTTCCCTTCTTTCCCAACAACCACCGGAACAAACTCCTCATCAAACACCTCTTTATCATATGACTCCTGCACCGCTTGTGTGGGATCTTTTGTGTATGCGTCAGCAACCCCTTCTGCCATTGCTCTGTACGCTTTTTCTACACGATCCCACCTATTGTCCCGGTCCATTGCATAATACCTTCCAGAAATTGAGGCTATTTTTCCAATTTTTAGTTTCTTCATTTGCTCTTCAAGTCGCTTCACAAAATCAATACCGCTATTAAACTTTGCATCTCTTCCGTCCAGAATCACATGCACAAACACATCTTTCACTTTTTGTTGTTTTGCTAACTGCAACAATGCCACACAATGCTCATCACTTCCGTGCACATTTCCTGGACTTACAATACCTATAAGATGTAATGCGCTTTTATTTGCAATGACATGCGATGCACAATCTAAAAATTCCTGTTTCTTAAAAAATACTCCATCTTCTATTTCTTTGTTAATTCTTGGGAGTGTTTGGTAATACACACGACCAGCGCCAATATTCAAATGACCTACTTCGGAATTTCCCATTTCACCAAACCGAAGACCAACCTCATTTCCAGAAGCAGATAACGTCATAGCAGGGTATTCACGAATATACGCATCAAAGTTTGGTGTTTTTGCCAAATTAATCGCATTTCCTGGGTGATCTGGTGCAACACCCCATCCATCACAAATTGCCAAAACAAGTGGTCGCGGTCTCATGGTGTGGTGTTAATTAACGAAGAAGTTTTTTTCCTATTGTATAAAATTCAGATGCAAATGTATCTAGTCGATCAAGCACATCTTTGCTCGTAACCTTATTTCCATCAAACGCTTTTCCTGTTGCATATACAATCCTTGGCAACTGCATCATGCGCCACTCATTCATGCAGATTTGTGTAAGATGCGTGGTAGAGAGATAGCTTCTATCTCCACCAGCCGCGCAGACTATACCAAAGAATTTCCCGGTTGCGTCACCACAGGAGTAGTCAAGGATTGCTTTGAGCGAACTATTGACCGTATAACAATGCACACCCATGCCAAAAATAATATTATCTGCCCATTTGACGCTTTTTGCGATTTTATCCATATCGGCTTTTTGTTTATGGTAAAAAGGGGTAATATTCAACTTTCGTGCATCAACAAAACGGACAGTAGCATCTTTTTTTGTTTTTAATCTTTTTTGCACCTCTTTGCACAAAATAAACGATCGAGAGTCAGGGCTTTGTGAACCTGAAATAATAAGTGTTTTCATAATAAATAAATAAATAAATACATTATATAAGTGAAATACCAGTCATTTCTTTGGGCACTTCTTTTCCAAGCAAGTGTAAGATAGTTGGTGCAACATCTGCCAAAGTTCCTGTTTTTTTGTGCAATCTTTTTTTTCTACTTCCTATAATAATACATGGAACAGGGTTGGTACTATGTTGCGTAAGCACTTCGCCAGTAGTCAAATCTATCATTCTTTCGGCATTGCCATGGTCTGACGTAATAATCATTTGCCCTTTTCTCTTTTCTATATAATCAACCAATACTTTTATATTATTGTCCAAAATACGTACCGCCTCTTCTGTGGCCCCCAGGTTCCCTGTGTGAGCCACCATGTCGGCATTAGGGAAGTTTACACACACCATATCATACCTATTACTTGTAAACGCGTCAAGGACTGCTTGTGTTACCTTTTTAATCATCATTCCTGGATTATTTGCATAAGAAACATCACCAGATGATGTTATCATTTTTCTTTTTTCTCCGTTAATTGGCTCGGCAGAACCACCATTAATGAAGTACGTCACATGTGCATACTTTTCTGTTTCTGAAACATATAACTGCTTACAGCTCTCGCCAACAGCAGCGGCTAAACAGTTGCGAACATCAGGGCCCGGAAAGGCGGTAAAGACACCCTCTAGATCTGGTCCAAAATCAGTCATTGCAACAAATCGAGTGTTTTTTGGCACCACACAACGCGTAAATGATTTGGGTGTTTTTTTCTCAAAATCTTTTTGTACAAAGGTTTTTGTAATTTGCCGTGCCCTGTCACTTCTTGCATTAAAGAAAATAATAATGTCATTATCTTGTATTTCTGCAACAGGTTTTTTGTTTTTAGTAATAACAGTGGGACAGATATATTCATCGGTTTCTCCTCTGTTGTATGCCGCTTCTATGGCTCGCTCTGCACTTACTGCTGTACACGTACCCTCACCACACACCATAGTATTATACGCCTGTTCTGTTCTTTCCCATATTTTATTTCTATCCATGGCATAAAACCGTCCCATAATTGTTGCAATCTTTTCGTGTGGTTTCATCCGTAAACGCAGTTCGTGCAAATGTGTCATGGCAGAGTGAGGTGGAGAGTCTCTTCCGTCGGTAAATAAATGGAGGTACACCTGTTTGATTTTTTCTCTTCTACATAGTTCCAATACAGCATACAAATGGTTTGGAGATGCATGCGCACTTTCTCTATTGGTCAAAAGACCCATAATATGTACGGCGGTATTATATTTTTTTGCATGAAATATTGCTTGTTTAAATGCATTGTTTTTGTAAAATGTGCCATCTTCTATGGTAGCACTAATTTTCACTAAATCTTGTTTCACGGGACGCCCTGCACCAATCGTAAAATGACCCGCCTCCGAATTTCCTTGCTGGCCCGCAAAAAGCCCCACCGCCTTTCCGTGTGCCTTGAGTTTTGCACAAGGGTATTTTTTCATATACGAAAAAATATGTGGTGCAGTTTTTGAGGTAATAGCGTTCCCAGGATTACTTGCAGGAGCCAATCCAAAGCCATCCATTATCACAAGAAGTGTTGGTGTTTTTTTGTTCTTTTTTTTTGGCATATAGTCTTTCAAACAATCTTAGTATGCAGATGCAATAGGCATAGTATATTGGTGTGTTCTGAGTATCATTTTTACTCAACTCAGTATACTATTTACGCAATTCTTTTTCAATCTGCATTACCCTATTATACTTCTCAACCCGCTCACTTCGAGACAGTGATCCAGATTTAAGGTAATCAGCATTTACTGCCACAGCCAGATCCGCAATAAAGGTGTCAGCGGTTTCTCCAGACCTATGTGAGACAGATACCTTATAGTTGTGTTTTTTTGCTAAGTAAATCGCATCAATTGTTTCGGATAGTGAACCAATTTGATTGAGTTTTATGAGCACTGCATTGGCCACATTCATGTCTATCCCTTTTTGTATTCTTTCAACATTCGTTACAAATAAATCGTCCCCAACTATGCTTACTTGGCCACACATCTTTGTGCAATGTTGCCACCCTTCCCAATCATCTTGGTCTAGTGGATCTTCTACCGAAACAATAGGATATTTTTTTATCCAACGTTTTACCGTCTTAACTAAATCCTTTGCTGATATAAGAGGTGCACCTTGTTCAAGCGCATACTTTCCTTTGGTAAAAAACTCAGAAGCGGCAATATCCATAGCAAAAAATACGTGCTTCCCTGGGGTATACCCCGCCTCGTTCACCGCCTTCATTAATAAACGCAGGGCTTCCTCGTTTGTAGATAAGTTTGGCGCAAATCCCCCCTCATCCCCAACCCCAGTCACATGGCCACGTCGTTTTAACAATGCTTTTAGTGCATGAAACACCTCTGCGCCAATCCGTACTCGTTCGGCAAAAGATTTGTGGCGTGGCACAATCATAAACTCTTGAATCGAGAGTGTGTTGTCAGCATGTTGTCCACCATTAATAACATTCATGGTCGGTGTTGGTAATGACCAGGTTTTTTCTTGCAATCGGTACGCCTTGCGAATATATTTATACAACGGCATACCAGAAGATTGTGCCGCTGCTCGGGCGTTTGCCAGTGAAACAGCCAAAATAGCATTGGCACCAAGTGTTTTCTTGTTTTTTGTTCCATCAAGATCAAGCATTATTGTATCTATGGCTCGTTGTTTTTTTGCGTCTTTGCCTTTTAATGCTTTTGCTATGTGGGTTTCTATATTCCCCACTGCTTTTTTTACTCCTTTACCACCAAATCGTTTGGTTTTGTCTCGTAATTCCAACGCCTCATGAATACCGGTGGATGCACCACTTGGTACCGCAGCCACACCGCTTGCACCATTGTTCAATATTACCACTGCTTCTACCGTTGGATTACCTCGTGAGTCTAGTATTTCTCGCGCCGTGATTTTTTTGATCATAGTCATACCTTGTTGTAATACATTATTGAATAGAAAACGTCGCACGCACCGTCAACCGCACCTCGCTCATCCCCGGCTCTACCGTGGGAGGAAAACTTCCACCTATTGCATCAAACTCTTCCATGCCTGCCGCTTTTGTTCTAAAAATAGGATTAGGATAATTTCCATACTCAAACTCCTCATAATCGGTCACCTTCTGTACCTTAACCCCCAACGACTCTTCTATGTGCTTCACTTTTTTGACCATATTTTTGAGCGCTGCAGTTCGTGCCTCTTCTAAATATACCGCCGTATCATCCACGGTAAACGAAATTTCTCCCACACTCGTAACACCAACCTGCCCTGCCAATGCAAGAATATGTTTTGTATTATCTAAATCACGAATTTTTATACGTACACGTTGCCGAGCCTCATACCCACGCAACACACGCCCTTCTTCTCTTGTGTAATCATACACTGGGTATACCGTATATTGCTCAGTTTGAATATCGTCTTTTGCAATACCTTTCTCCATTAAACTACGTAATAAGACATTTGTTATTCTGGTATTCTTTTCTTGAGCTTGCGCAACCGTAGGAGCTTCTGATTGAATCCCCATAGTTGTTTCGGCAATATTTGGTAATACTTCTGCAGTACCCATTGCCTCAAGTGAAATAGTTCTCTGTCCCAAAACCTCTTGACCAATACTGTCATATGATTTTAATGAATTCCTGATTGTGCTTCCCAAAAAGAAGAGTGTATACACGAGTAGCACAAACAATAGTGTTATAGTTATCCGCGTAACAAATTCATACATAAATGAACCTGGTGCTCCACATAATTTGGAAAAAGATGAGCACCCAGAACCCGTACAAGACCCGCTCTTTGCACAGCAACTTGCTGTGCCGCACGAGCCAGAAGATACGGGTGTTGGCCTTTTGGTGCGTGTTTTTTTTGTTGAAGAAGGAGGCATAGAACAAAAATAAAGTATATATATTATATAGTATACACGAAAAAACAAAAAAATTACAGTTCGCTTTTTATTTGATATAACAAAGCACTGTGCACACCTGCAAACCAAAATACCACCCTACTTTGTAATATGTTGTAACCCGGGTAGCACCGTCCCAGACAAGAATGCCAGCATGGCACCACCGCCAGTAGAAACAAAATCAATATCATCTAACATGCCCACCTGATTCATACTTTGAATAGTTTCCCCACCGCCAATCATACCGTACGCATGACCTTTTGACCGCGCTGCAATTGTCCGTGCTATGGCATGTGTTCCCATATTATATGGTTTTTGTTCAAAATACCCCATTGCACCATTCCATAATATTGTTTGTGCTTTTTTTATTTGCCTCGAATAGCTCAGCACAGTTTGCGGTCCAATATCTAAAATCGCCTCATCCTTTTTGCAAATTACATGAGGTGTTTTTTTAATCGTTACCACGCGATAAGATGAACCATCTACGCTGCCAACAAGAACATCTTGTGGCATACACACTTTTCTTTTCTTTCCCAAGGCACAGATTATGTCTTTGTGTGTCATGTCGGTAAGCGATGCGCCAACACGATATTTTTTTGCCCGAAAATAGGTATTTGCTATCACCCCACCAAACAACATAAAGCGAACTCTTGGTAATAACCGTTTTACTACAGGCATTTTCGTTTCTAGTTTTGCTCCACCAAGAACCGCTACGGCAGTACTATCTCTTTTGGAGAGAAAGCGGTCTAACGTAGACACCTCTTTTGCCAGTGAAATACCTGCATAAGATTTGAGTAAACCAGAAACACCAAACACAGAGGCGCTTCCTCTGTGTGCAACGGCAAATCCATCCAATACAAATATATCAGCAAAAGATGCAAGATCTTTGGCAAGTGTGCCAGAATTATGTTTTTCGTGCTTAGAAAACCGAATATTATCACAAAGCACCACGTCTCCTGGCTTCATGGTGCCAAAACGTTTTTGTAGAATAGTTTTTCTTTGTGGTGTGAGGTGCCAATTACCTGTTTGTATTTTTGGCACTGCCTTGCCCAAATGTTTTGACAACACTGCGGCAACCGGGTCTAATTGCAATGATCGCACTACTTTTCCACCAGGCCTACCCAAATGTGACACAAGAATTATTTTTGCACCTTTTTTACGAAGAAATGTTATAGTTGCCAAAGAAGACACAATACGCGCATCGTCCAAAATCTTGCCACGCTCTATTGGCACATTACAGTCAACACGAAGAAGCACTGTCTTGTTTTTTAGATTTCTCACCTGAGAAATGCGTGCAAGTTTCATATATTTTATAGTGTTTCTCCTATTTTTTCTGTGAGCTCTACCAATCTGTGCGAATATCCCCACTCATTATCGTACCATGCCATGACTTTTACCAAATCTCCATCAACCACACGAGTCATGGCCAAATCGACAATAGCCGAATGTGTGTTTCCGACAATGTCAGATGACACAAGCGGTTCATCAGTAGTTGCCACTATTCCTTTGTACCGTTCGCTTTTTGCTGATTCTACAAAAAATGCATTGAGTTCTTCTACCGTAGTTTTGTTTTCTAAAAGCAAGGTAATATCTGAAATTGATCCGGTAATAACAGGCACACGGACCGAGACGCCATCAAACTTACCCGCCAAATCTGGAATAATTTTTGTGGTTGTTTTTGCTGCACCGGTAGACGTTGGGATCATATTGTTTAAAACCGAACGACCGTATCGTAAATCCTTACTACTTGGCCCATCTACCACACGTTGTGTTGCGGTTGATGCATGAATGGTGGTCATAAGCGATTTTTGTACACCAAATTTGTTATGAATCATGTCTATAACTGGTGCAATACAATTGGTGGTGCACGATGCATTAGACATAATAGGACCCGCGTCTTTTACCACTGCATCATTCACAGAACAAAGACATGTCTGAATCCCCTCGCTTTTTCCTGGTGCCGAAATAAGTACTTTTTTTGCCCCAGCCTCAATATGCAGCTTTGCCCCCTCTTCTTTGGTAAAAAACCCCGTACACTCTATCACCACATCTACATCATGTTCTTTCCATGGTAATTTGCTCGGATCCTTTTCTGCGTACACATGATAGGTTGTACCATTTACCGTTAAAGAATCATCAGTATAAGAAATAGTCATATCAGACATACCCTGCGCACTATCGTATTGCAAAAGATACGCTAAATTTTCTGGTGTTGTGAGATCATTTATTGCCACCACAGAAAATGATGCATTTTTTTCTATACATGCCTTAAGAAATTGTCGACCAATTCGACCAAACCCGTTGATTGCTACATTCATATAAGTCTGCTATGAATACCATGTGTATTCGTGAATAAATATACTCATATTGTAGCATACTGTTTTGTATAACAAAAGAACACTCGTTACAAGTGTTCTTTTTGTTTGTCTTATAGTTATGCTATCTGCTCTTCCACTTCTTGCGCAAAACTTTTCTGCTCTTTCTCAATTCCTTCACCAAGTTCAAATCGAGCAAATCGTCGTACCGAAATTTTTTCTCCTATCTCTACTGTTTTTTCTGTAAGAAGTTGTGTAATTGTTTTCTCTTCGTCTTTTATAAAAGACTGGTCTAATAAGCAAACTTCGCTATAAAATTTACTCATCTTACCCTCAATAATCTTCTCTATCATGTCGGCAGGTTTTCCTTGTTCTTGCAATTGTACACGATACACATCTTTTTCTTTTTCTATAACATCAGCTGAAACTTCGTCAGAAGAAACAAAACGAGGTGCTGCTGCCGCAATATGCATGGCAATATCTTCTACCAAAGACATAAAGCCGTCATTTTTTGCCACAAAGTCTGTTTCGCAATTTACTTCCACAAGCACACCGATTCTTCCTCCTGCATGGATATAGCTATACACCATACCTTCTGCTGCCACTTTTCCGGCACGTTTGGCTGCTTTTGCAATACCTTTTTTTCGTAAAATGTCTACAGCCTTTTCCATGTCACCCGCAGCTTCGTCGAGTGCCTTTTTGCAATCAAGCATACCAGCACCAGTTGCGTTACGAAGTTGTGCGATATCTGAAGTTGAAATACCCATAATACAATTTAATTATAGTAAATAATATACGTACGATATGTTCATTATGCTTTTTTTGCACTACCTGCATCAGCCATCGTAGCTTTTTCTGCTTGCTTTTTTACAAAGATCTCCTGCCCTTCTTTAATTGCTTGTGTTACCACATCAACAATCAGTATAATTGCCTTCAATGCATCGTCATTTCCTGGAATTGGATAGGCCACTTTTATTGGGTTTGCATTTGTGTCACATACACCAATAATTGGCACGCCCATTCTTCCGGCCTCTGTTACGGCTGTTTTTTCTTTTTGTACTGATGGAATAAACACAACATCTGGAATCTTTTTTAGCTCACGCAATCCACCAATATAGAGGTCCATTTTTTCTAAACTTTTCTTAATGCCTAACTGTTCTTTTTTTGTATATTTTTCAAGCTCACCAGAAGCTTGTTGTGCTTTCAAAGTGTTGTATTTTTTGATCAACTTGTCCATTTCTTTAAAGTTTGTCAAAAGTCCACCAAGCCATCTGTCGGTAAGATATGGCATATTACATTCTGTGGCTGCTTTTTGCACCACCTCTTTTGCTTGTGGTTTTGTACTCACAAACAATATGTTTTTTCCTTCGGCTGCCATGTTTTTAATCTCTGGCACAATTAACTCCAATTGTTTTTTTGTTTCTTCAAGATTAATAATGTGTACATTATTTCTCTTCATAAAGATAAATGGCTTCATTTTTGGATGCCATCGTGATGTTTGGTGACCAAAATGGACACCAGCTTTAAGCATTTCTTCAATACTTGGTATAGTCATAAACGTATTTCCTTTAACCTCCTTTCGCGTCCCTTCTTGGTGGCAAGAAAGAGGAAATTCTATTGCGAAAGTGAGAAATATAATAATGAGATGATTATACTACACACACCAAAAAAAGTCAATATATCTGCTTGTTACAGGAAAAAAATACACACCTATGTTGACGAATTGAAAATTATGGTATACTAGTCTCGCTCATTAACGCTGTTTTCCTATGGAACAACAAAAACAATCCCACCCTATTCTCTACTCCTGCCTTGCTCTTATTGTGCTAGCAATTATTGGGTTTTTGTGCCTGGTAATGTATTATGCGTGGATTCAAAAGTACGGCACAACCATGAAAAAAAATGAATTATACACCAAATTTAGGCAAAAATCACAAGATATACCACAAATTACCTACAGAATATCAGACATTGGCACACCAATGTTGCCAATGATTCACCCACACAACCCTTCATTTGGCAAAGAAGACGCCCCAATCACACTCCTTATTTTTATAGATTTTGACTGTCCATTTTGCAAAAAAGCCGTGCCGGGAGTCCACAAACTTATGACAGAATACAAAGAACCCGTGCGTTTTGTCTTTAAACAATTGCCTGTAGAATATTTGCACCCAGAAGCAACAAAAGCAGCCATTGCAGCGCAATGTGCTCATGAACAAAAGGCATTCCTTCCTTATTATGATGCATTATTTGCCAACCCAGACAGAAGCGAAGAAACCCTGCTTTTGCACGCACAAAACCTAGGACTCAACACCAAAAACTTCCGCAATTGCCTTAGTTCACCACATATTACACGGCAGATAGAAAAAGACCTCAAAGACGCAATTACACTTGACATTGCGGGAACTCCGGCGTATAGTATCAATCAGAAAAAAATAGAAGGCGAACCAAGCGCCGCAGAGTGGAAAACGCTTATAATTGACTCATTACAATAACTATTTACACATAATATCTTCCTATGAGTAAAGCCATATCGCCACGCACATTCTACTGTATATACGCCATTTCTTTGGTTGTTATGCTTTGTGCCTCTTTTTTGTATAGCATTGCTCCTGCAAGCGCCCTCCTCCTTGACCCAAGATGTCACACACTGCAAGAATGTAAAGACGCAAGATTAAACACAAACACCGTAATTCAACGAGATAACGTAGCTGATTTTTTTTATACCGGCAGTGATGCTATAGAAACATGTGGAGATGGTAAGGGTTTTTGTGCCGCGGCAAGTGCAGCAGCCACAAAAATTTCATTCTCTGGTAAACAAAAATTCTTGCACATAGGAGATTTTATTCAATTTGCCTACAAGTATGGCATGGTGGTGGCGTCAATTCTGGCAGTCCTTATGATTATTGTTTCTGGTATTCAATGGACCGTTTCTGGTGGCAACACCTCCACTATTGGTGCCGCCAAAAAACGAATCGCCGGCGCAATTACCGGACTCATGCTTCTTGCACTTGCCTACACCATCCTCAATATCATAAACCCAGCCATGGTAAACCTTCGACTTCCGCAAGTATGGATTGTAAAAAAAGCAGAAATACCATCAACATACTGCCAAGATATTGCACAACCTAATGATGGTTTTACACCATACAAATCAATAGCAAAAAAACCTCCAGATCAAATCAAAAAAATTGTTGAAGATGAAAAAGCTATGGAAAAATTCATGAGTAAGTCAAGCACGAAACCAATCATAAAAAAAGGAGAAGATACAGTGTGTGGTCAAACCTATATAGCAAATCAAAAAAATGCTTGTATGGGGTTGAAATGTGCAACTCCTGGCGAAGCCTGTAATCCTGCAACACTCGAGTGTGAAAAATTTTATATTGCCGCAAAAGTGGTGCCATCAGGATCCATATTTGCAAATGACCCCAAAGATATTGTTACACAAATAGACCTTGTTGAGCAATGCAATAATGGAGAATCAAAAACAGTCAAACGAGGTACAGGTGACCTTGAAAACGGAACAGAACTTATTAAGTTTACTGAAAAATTTACACCTGATGATTATTGCAACAAGAAAGAAGGGGTTCTCGGCTATTACTTTTTGGCAATAATATCAGATGGTGGAGTGTTGGGCGACGTTGCTAGTCAAGATGACTACATGGCAATAGGAGTAGGAGGTCCAAATAAAACAATGAGTGTTAACCCTTCAAAAAGATTGTATGAAAAGTTTAAGGTCCACTATGATAGTTTTATAAACACTACGATACACGGTGGTGTTGTGTCCTCTTATAGTGAGAAGTTTTATGAACCTTGTAAAAATGACACAGAAAACCTATTTTGTGGTTGTCAGGCAATCCCTCACGCCGGAGACCCTTCACACCTCAAAAACAGAGTAATGAGAACAGGAAAAATATCATTTTGGGGTCAAGCAAAAAAAGAGCTTAAACCATATTTAATTACAGAAGAAGAAATGAAAGACGCTCTAAGCGGTAAGAAACCTATTGTTACAGACTTTAAATTTAACAGAAAAGAATTCCCGTACATATCCGAATCCCAACCAAACTTTAGCTGTGTCAACTAAACCCAACACGTTACTACCACACAAAACCAAAATGAATAACACATAATTTATGCCAAAAAACAGTATTTCAGTTGTGAATGCTCGCGTACATAACCTAAAGAATGTATCGATAGAGATTCCAAAAAACAAACTCACCGTAATCACCGGACTTTCTGGTTCCGGAAAGTCGTCTCTTGCCTTTGACACCATTTATGCCGAAGGCCAACGTCGCTATGCCGAAAGTCTCAATGCCTATGCTCGGCAGTTTATGGATATTCAAGACAAACCTGATGTTGATGAAATAACCGGACTTTCCCCAACCATTGCCATTGATCAAAAAAATGTTTCACAAAACCCACGGTCAACCGTTGGAACCGTCACAGAAATTTATGACTATCTGCGACTTCTTTTTGCACGCCTCGGAACGCAATATGATCCGGAAACAGATACGCCCGTACAACACTTTACCGCAGGAGAGATAGTAGAAATGGTGCGCAAACAGTTGGTTGACGATACCGAACTCATGATGTTTGCCCCACTCATGCAAAACCAACTTATTAAACCAAAAGGACTTATTGCTAGCATTGAGCAGTCTGGGTACACCAAAGCACGAATAAATGGTGTGCTGATGGATATTAAAGAAATCAAAAAATATAAGTTTGACCCAAAAAAGCAATATGATATAGACATCCTGATTACCATGCTTGATGGGGGAAAAAAATTGGCTATTCAAGAAAGTGTAGAAAAAACACTCGATTTGTCTAATGGGTTTATGATTCTTGTAAACGAAGACACAGGAGACGAAGACACTCTTTCGACACTTCCCTACTCACCAGAAACACAACAAACATTTCAACCTATTGAGCCACGCAGTTTTAGCTTTAATAGTCCGTATGGCGCATGCAAAAGATGTACTGGTCTTGGGTATACACTCGACGTTGACCCAGAGCTTGTTATTCCAAACCCAAGACTCACACTTGCAGAAGGGGCAATTCAGCCATGGACACGAATTGTGGGAAACCAAAATCAATACCAAAAAATCTTGGAGCAGGTTGCAAAAGCAAATAAGTTTTCTGTAGATACACCAGTACAAGACCTGCCCAAAAAAGTAATGGATATTATTTTTTATGGAACCGACGGAAAAGAATACACGGTTGGCGCAAAAAAAATGATATTTGATGGTGTTGTACCAAACCTTGTGCAGCGCCACGCAACCACAGATTCTGAATATATTAGAAAAGAAATAGAACACTACATGCGAGAGCGTATTTGCCCAGTGTGCGACGGCAAACGCCTCAAAAAAGAATCGTTGTTTGTGCGGATTGGTGATTATGGTATTGCAGACATTGTAGAAATGAGTATCGAAGATGCGCTCTTGTTTTTTCAAAAAGATCCTAAAAACACAAAAAATGGAGGGTTTTGGGAGTATATTGCAGAAAAAAATAAAGAAATTGCAGAATCAGTGAGTAAAGAGATTGTTGGTCGTATACAAAATTTATGTAAGGTTGGTCTTACCTACCTTACGCTCAACAGATCTGTTACCACACTCTCGGGCGGAGAGGCACAAAGAATTCGACTATCTACCCAACTCTCGACCGGGCTTACCGATGTAATTTATATTCTAGACGAACCATCTATTGGCTTGCATTCACGAGACAATGTGCGCCTCATAGACACGCTTAAAACGCTACGAGATTTGGGCAATACCGTCATTGTGGTAGAACATGACCAAGAAACAATAGAATCGGCTGATTTTGTTATTGATGTTGGTCCAGGAGCCGGATTTTATGGTGGTGAGATTCTTGCAACCGGTACTGCGGCACAAATAAAAAAGAATAAGAAATCGCTTACAGGACAATACCTTACCGGCGAAAAAAGAATTGAGATACCACAAAAAGTACGGAAAGGAAACAAAAAAACCATTGAAATTACCGGTGCCACAGCGTTTAACCTCAACAATGTTTCTACAAAATTTCCCCTTGGGACATTTACCTGCATTACTGGTGTGTCTGGTTCGGGAAAGTCTAGCTTGGTCATGGACACACTTGCAAAAGCATTATCTAAAAAATTCTACCGCGCAAAATCAGAACCAGGAAAGCATAAAAAAATTACAGGACTTGATAATATTGATAAGGTTATTTCTATCAACCAAACACCAATTGGCCGAACACCACGAAGTAACCCGGCAACCTATACCGGTGTGTTTACGGCTATTCGTGATGTATTTACTAACCAACCAGAGGCGCGGATGAAAGGGTTTGATGCTGGAATGTTTAGTTTTAATGTAAAAGGTGGTGGACGATGCGAAGCATGTGCCGGAGAAGGGTATAGAAGAATACCTATGCAATTTTTAACCGATGTGTTTGTGGAATGCGGAGAATGCGCCGGAAAACGATACAACAAAGAAGCTTTGGAAGTCCACTACCGCGGAAGGAACATTGCTGATGTACTCGACATGACCATTGAAGAGGCTCATAAGTTTTTTAATGATGTGTCAAACATCGCTGATAAACTCAAAATCCTACGTGACGTAGGACTTGGGTATTTGCGACTTGGTCAGTCAGCTACCACGCTTTCTGGTGGTGAGGCACAGCGTATTAAGCTTGCCACAGAATTATCCAGAAGATCAACCGGAAAAACACTCTATATACTTGATGAACCAACCACAGGACTTCATTTTGAGGATATTGTACGATTACTTCAAGTACTCAATAAGCTTGTAGACAAAGGGAATACCGTTATTTGTATAGAACACAACCTTGATGTAGTAAAAAGCGCGGATTGGGTTATAGACATGGGCCCAGAAGGAGGAAACAAGGGTGGGGATATTGTGGCACAAGGAACCCCAAAAGATATTACAAAAGTAAAAGAAAGTCTGACAGGAAAGTACCTCAAAGCACATCTTGCACGATAAGAGGGACCGGTACTTCAAATAAAAAACAAGCAATAATGCTTGTTTTTTAGTATACTATTTTTTTGGTACAACTGACTTTTCCTCCTTCTGTTCTTCTACGTCTTTCTTTTTTTCTTTTGCCACTGTTTTAGTCTTTTGTTCTACACCCTTCTTTTTTCTTTCCTTAAGCTTCTTCTTGTAATCTCTTAAGTAATACGCTCTACTTTGTCGTACGTCCATTTCACGAAGTTTCTCTATTTTTTCGACTATCGGTGAGTTAATAGGAAAAATCTTCTCTACTCCCACACCACCTGAGACCTTTCTTACGGTTACTGTTGCCCCTGGCTCTTTACCATGCTTCGTGGCAAGTACTGTACCTTCAAAAACCTGGACACGCTCTTTTTCTTCCCCTTTTTTGTTTACATCTTTAATTTTCTGATGAACCCGGACAATCATGCCTGGTTTTATTTCATGTCGTGCATCTTCCATACATTAATACATTATGCGAGAGGTTAGCGTAGGTTGCCAACATCGGACTATGTTGAATAATATCAATATAATACGCTATAGAGCCAAAATTGTCAATAGCAATATTTACTCACCCAGTGTATACCCAGAATCACGCAATATCAGTACAACCTCTTCAACTGCCTCCTGAAGATGGTCTCTCTTATTAATTACAGATTCATCATACACATGTTCTTCGTTTTGTATCTCCTCTTTTGCGTTGAGAAGTCTTTTTGTCAGTTCAGTCTCAGCAATACCAACGTCTCGTGACCGCAACCTTCTTTCTATTTCCTCGATTGATTCAGGCTTAAGAAATATTGCCGTTGCCGCATAGTGTTCCCGATAATAAGCAACACCCACTGCATCAACATTAACAATAACAATCTTACCTTCTGCTATTTTTTTATCAAGGTCTGGTTTATACGAACCATAATAGCAGTCTCTATTTTTAATATATGTGTACTCAGCAATAACGCCCGTGGTGATGTGCCGCTCAAACTCCTCTTTGCTAAAAAAATAATAATCCACACCATGCTTCTCTAACCCACGAGGCGCTCGGGTTGTGGCGGTAACAAGACGCGCGCACACAGGAAATCGCTCAATAAGTGCTTGGGTAATAGTACTCTCACCACTCCCTGTGGGCCCACCCAAGGCAAAAACATTTTTTTCAGTCATATTTATGTGAGTTTATCCAAGTATACCTGTAACTCCTCTGGTAAATCGGCATGTGTCGTAACAGGGTTTCCGGTCAAATCCATAAATGACAGTGTCGTTGCGTGTAAAAACAGTCTACGGAGAGGTTCATCGCTTTTCTTTTTGTACCTTTTAATCGCATACAAAGGGTCACCCACAACAGGGTGGTTATATGCAAGCATGTGAACGCGTATTTGATGAGTACGTCCGGTGTGTATTTTTACACGTAATAGTGTGAACCGAGAAAATTCTTTTTTCATCCAAAATTCTGTCAGTGCCTCTTTTCCTGTTTGGCGTCTTTTAATATTTTTTAACGACAACACGCCTTGTTTTGGGCGAGCCGCCATCCTCCCTTCTTTTCCTCTTTCTATAAGAAAATCTAATGTTCCGTGTGGGTTCCCAACGTTCCCATACACTAAAACCGTATACCCTTTCTCCACTGTACGATCTTTAAACTGCTGTTTAAGATGGTCAAACATTTTTTGTGTTTTTGCCACAACCATTACCCCAGAAGCAGCCTTATCGAGGCGATGAACAATACCCGGTCGTTCCGGACTATCTCCAATATTCTCTATTTGGGGGTAGCGATCCATAAGCCAGGTTACCAGTGTGTGTGGTTCCTCTGCTGGAGTCTGGTGCACCAATAGACCTGACGGCTTATGCACTACCACATAGTCATCAGATTCGGCCACCACGGTAATCCGTGAATAGTCAAAGACCTCTTCTTTTGGCTGTGCAGTGACAGTTGGTGTTAATTTCTTTTCCACAACCTCAACCACATCACCCACACCCACCAGAGTGCCTGTTTTTTTTACTAGATTACCGTTTATGGTTACATCACCACGTTTTACCTCTTTTTGTACCAAAGACCTGCTTTTTCCTGTTTGTGCAGCCAAAAAAACGTCCAATCTCTGCCCATCTTCACCCTCTTCTATTTTTTTACTATATACGTTAATCATAATACATTCTATACATGCCATAATGGCTATTTTGTTGAGTATAGCACATATACTTGAAAAATCAATACAGGTTTGTTATACTGTACCTGTTTTAGACACCATTTCATGCGCCTGTAGCTCAGGGGTTAGAGCACCACGCTTATAACGTGGGGGTCGGCGGTTCAAAACCACCCAGGCGCACAAAAAAAGCACAAGTATTGTGTCTTTTTTATTGAAAAAATCAACACAAAATGCTATACTCAGTTTATATGAATACAAAACAATACAATACACTTATTACAAAAGCTAAACAAATCATGAGCAAATCACTCGACCCTATACACGATCTTTCTCATGTAGAGCGCGTAGTAAAAACAACAAAAAAAATGTGTCACGACATGCAACTCAAAGAAACTGATAGACAAATACTTACGCTTGCCGCGTGGTGGCACGACACTAGTAGAACAAAAACAAGAAAACCTTCAATTCTTCTTATGCCTTTTCTTGATGATGCGTTTTCTGCACTCCTTCTCTGGTTCTATGCCTGCCGCAATGGTATTTTTTTTCATCCAGTCGTACGAGTTGCCATACGTATTATTTTTTGCAAAACCATAGGTACTGGCAAATATCTTACTCGTACTATTTTACAAAAACAACATCGCCACCTTGTGGATATTCTTAAAGATGCTGATACACTCGATGTATTGCATGTCGAAAGAGCAAAACAGGCATGTCTTTTGGCCGAACAATCAACAATGTATTGTTTTGGGTACAAAATGCTTGTATGGTGGCATTTATCAACCAAAGCGCTAGAACTTAGAACATCCGTTGCAAAAAAATATCTCACTCAAATCCTAAAAGATTTTATGCTCTGGGTAAGACAAGAACACATTCTTGCGTGGCATACAAAACAGTACGGAACCACGTGGGTAGAAAAACAGCTCAAAAAATGTGAAAAATATATTAGACTACTTGAACAAACACCTCACGGCATATGCCCATAAACATCTTTTCGCAGATTGCGAGAATGCGAAAAAAAACAGAAATGCGTTTAGCCACCTATGAGCAAAATAGAGGTACTTTTTTTCTACTGATTACTCTTTCTTCTGCCATGGCAACCATTGGGCTTTTGTTAAATAACACGGCAATTATTATTGGTGCCATGGTCGTTGCACCACTTATTACACCTATTTTTGGTTTTTCACTCTCTCTTATTACAAGCAACGTGCGTCGAATATATAGAACAGCATTTCTCTTGATTGCAGGATCAACATTTGGTTTTTGTGTAACTATTATTACGACTGCTCTTGTATTTTTGGTTGACCCAAACACTATTACACTTACCGCAGAAATTTCATCACGAGCAACACCCAACATATTATTTTTCTTTATTGCTCTTCTTAGTGGTATTGCCGGGGCATACGCATATGCCAAACCAGATGTACTTGCCTCTGTTGCCGGTATTGCCATTGCTGTAGCACTTATCCCTCCACTCTGTGTTTCTGGTATTAGTATGTTTTTGCGAAACTGGGAACTCCTCCAAGGAAGTGCCTCCTTGTATGGTATTAATCTTTTAGGAATTTGTCTTGGAAGTATTATGCTGTTCTTATATATTGGATTTGGAAAAGACACATAAAGTGCAATGTATTAACCAGTTAAAACAAAAATATTTGTGAAAGTTATACACAGGAAAAAAAACAATGGTGTATAAAAAAAACGTAAATTGATCTATACTATGTATAGGTCGATTATATTTTTATATAATATTTTACATTGATGCTTGTCATGTAAAAAAGATGTCATTTGGTGTGCACCATGGTCTTATCAAATTACATCATTCATCAACTTAAGGAGGGGGGTGTACATTATGCCAGCAAAAAAAGCAACAAAAAGAAAACCGGCAGCTAAACGTAAAGTAGCTAAGAAAAAGCCAGCCGCTAAACGTAAAGTAGCTAAGAAAAAGCCAGCCGCTAAACGTAAAGTAGCTAAGAAAAAGCCAGCCGCTAAACGTAAAGTAGCTAAGAAAAAGCCAG
>JABJHO010000020.1 GCA_018661775.1 Candidatus Magasanikiibacteriota bacterium
CACACTTTGCTTGCGCCCCAGGACCACGTACTGATGGGGCGGCAATAAACGCAAGACCACTTGCAATAAGCAGGGCAGCTGTTGCAAGTGCCAGTTTTGTGTTGGTGGAGGTTGCTGACTGCACCTTCACCATGGCTTTTCTTGGCATAGATTTATATTAAATAATAAAAGATATATTGTTTAAGTGGACCACTCACTGACAACTGCTTCTATGTCGCTAACATCTACCGACAACAGTCCTTTTTGCGCCAGCACATCTTCTTGTTGTTCTCGTTGTTCTATTAATAATTGTTTTTCTGGTGGGTTGGTGGCGTGAGAGATTTGCTGGTCTATTATCTGTATCTTTTCCCAAATTTGTTGAATGTCTGGGTGTTTTTTTATAACCGCATCACATAAAACGAGCTGCACGGCTTGGTTTATATGTGAAACACGAACAAGAGAGGCAGCTTCGTCTATTGCATCAATTGCTTTATCTGGAAGGGTTCGTTTTTTAATTTTTTGATGTGTCAGGGTAATTGCTTTTTTGAGCGCTTCGTCGGTAAACTGCACTCTGTGGTGACACTCGTATTTTTCTTTAATACCTTTGAGTATTTCATAGGTTTCTTTTTGTGTTGGCGCTTTTATCTCTACTGGCTGAAATCGTCGCTCTAGAGCTGGGTCTGTGGTAATATATTTAGCATATTCATCTGTGGTTGTGGCACCAATCAGTTGCAGCTCTCCTCTGGCGAGGGCTGGTTTTAAAATATCACCAAAATTTACTGCCCCTTCTGTTCCTTGGGATTGAATCACAGAGTGAAGTTCGTCAATAAACAAGATAACGGTTCGATCTGTTGATTTAATTTCTTCTACGAGTTTTTTTGCTCGTTCTTCAAATTCTCCTCTGTATTTTGTACCCGACAAAAGATTGGCAACATTCAAAGAAAGGACTCGTTTTCCTTGAATAGTTTCTGGTACATTTCCTTTTGCAATTTGTACGGCAATACCTTCGGCAATAGCCGTTTTTCCTACTCCTGGTGCTCCAACGAGGACGGCATTATTTTTTCTTTTTCTAGATAAGATTTGTGCGAGTCGTATTATTTCTTTTTCTCTTCCAATAACTGGGTCTATTTTTCCGAGTTTGGCAAGTTCTGTAAAGTCTACGGTAAAAGAATTAAGAATAGGTGTACCACCCCCACCTGTTTTGAGCTTGCTAAATAAAGAAGACGCAAGCATGGATGGTTTTTTGACTGTAATAAATTGATACAGAGCAAAAAGAAGGAGCGCGCCAATAATGTAATACACATTTGGCGGTTGAAGGAGCGATTGGATGGAATCCATATGATGTAAATTATAAGTAGATAGTAATAGTATACCACAATAGTAATATATTAAAAAATCACAGAGATTTTTCCGTGATTTTTTTGTGGACAGATCGCTTTTTTTTACAATACAATATGTTATGCTACACCGAAACTACTTCTTTTTTTTCTAGGTATTCAAGAATTTTTCCCAAAAATAATGCACCATATTGTTCAAACTTTTTTTGCCCAATACCACCAACTCTCATCATCTGTTCGGCTGATGTTGGTTGTGTTTCAGCAAGTTCTTTGAGTGTGGCGTCATGAAAAACAATATAGGCTGGCTTGTTCTCTTCTTGCGCTATGTCTTTTCGTAGCTTTCGCAATTCATCAAAGAGTTGTGACGCTTGTGGAGATATAATAGTATTTCTAGCGCTTCGTGAACGGTGCGTTTTTGTTCTTTCGGCAACATGTGCCGCGTCTACAAGAGATACTTGTGTTTTTCCAAGCAATACATCACGACCAAGAGAGGTGAGTGAGAGTGTTCGGCCTCTGTCGTACGCAATATGGATAAGACCAGTGTTGAGCATTTGGAGTATATATTGCTCCCAATATGGTGGTGTTATATCTTTCCCGGCACCATATGTTTTTATTGTGTGATATCCACGAGAAATAATTTCGTGTCTACTTGACCCACGAAGCACGTCAATAAGGATTTGAGAGCCAACTGACTCTTTGAGCCGTGCAATTGCAGAGAGTGCTTTTTGTGTAATAATGGTGCCATCAAAGACATGTGGTGGGTTTTTACATACATCACAGTTATTACAATTTGCGGCAAGAGATTCATTGAAATACGTCAGAAGTATTTTTCGTCTACACGTAACCGCATCAGCATAGTGTTGCATGCGCTCTAGTTTTGTCATTTGCACATCCTTTTGTCCACTAGATTCTATAATATCACGCAACAACATAACGTCTGCAAAACTATAAAATAGTACAGCTTTGCTCGGAAGCCCATCTCTGCCGGCTCGTCCAATTTCTTGGTAATATGCTTCTATGTTTTTTGGGAGATTGTGGTGAATAACCCAGCGAACATCTGGCTTGTCTATGCCCATGCCAAACGCAACAGTGGCGCAAATAATATCTATACCACCAAAAATAAACCGTTGTTGAGTAGTTTCTCTCTGCTTTGCGCTCATTCCTGCGTGGTATGATTCGGCATTATAGCCACTATTTCGCAAAGAGAGGGCAACTTTTTCGGTAGATTTTCGACTAAGGCAATATATTATGCCAGATTGCTCTGAGTGGGAGGCAACAAACTCTTTTATGGTGGCAAGTTTTCCTCTTCCTGGAAGAACAGACAGTGAAATATTTGGTCTATCAAAAGAGGATATGCATATTTTTGGCTGCACCAGTCCAAGTTGCATAATAATGTCTTGGCGGGTCATTTTGTCTGCTGTGGCAGTTAGGGCAATGCACGGAATGTCTGGAAATTGTTCACGAATTCTTCCAAGCTGTGTATATTCTGGACGAAAATCATGACCCCAGGAAGAAATACAGTGGGCCTCGTCAATGGCAAACATATTTATTTGCACGCGGTCAAGAAAATGTAAAAATCCCTGAGAAACAAGTTTTTCAGGAGAGACATATAACAGGTCAAGAGTTCCTTTTATTGCTTTGGCTTCAATAACATCTTGTTCGTCTGGAGTTTGGGTGCTATTGAGGTAGTTTGCTTCCACACCATTTGCTTGCAGGCTGTCTACCTGGTCTTTCATAAGTGAGATAAGTGGAGATACAACAATACACACCCCAGGTTTAAGGATGGCTGGAATCTGGAAGCAGAGCGACTTTCCTCCGCCAGTTGGCATGAGTACGAGTGTGTCTTTTTTTTCAAGAATTGATGTGATAATGTCCTCTTGCATTGGGCGAAAGGTGCTGTATCCAAAATATTTTTGTAAAACAGAGTGTGGTGTGTGGGGCATGGTAGTAATAGAAGTAGAGGTAATAACAGTAACGTCTAAAGTATATCATCTCTAATCCAATTTATTTTCATTTTTTTGTGTATATTCTGTGAACAACTGCATTTTTTTGCTAAAAATAAGGGGTTGACAATAGAACGTTCGTTCTAATATACTATAGATATATGAGTACAACATATTTCACACAAATTATAGACTTTTACAAAGCACAAAAACGCATGCCAACATACACCGAAATCATGAAGATCACTGGACTTAAGTCAAAAGGTGCGGTGGCATACGTGGTCAATCGTTGTGTAGAAGAAGGGATATTGTCCAAAGATAGCACAGGGAAACTGATTCCAGAAAAAATCACTTCTGGTGTGCCAATGTTAGGAAGTGTTGTTGCTGGATTTCCGACCACAGAAGAGCAAGAGGTTTCAGAAGCTATAACATTAGACGAGATGCTAATTACAAAAAAAGATGATACTTTTTTGTTGCGAGTAAAAGGAGATTCTATGAAAGGAGAGGGGATTAAGGGTGGTGATTTGGTTCTTGTAGAAAAAACAAATAATATTGCCCCGGGCGACATTGTGGTGGCTTCGGTTGATGGAGAATGGACGGTAAAGTTTTTGCGCAAGAACAAAGGTGTTGTGTATCTTGAAGCAGCAAATCCGGCATATCCTCCAATATATCCAGACCAAGAGCTTCATATTACACTAGTGGTAAAAGCGGTAATTCGCCAGTACTAATAGAGATTTTTGTTTTTATGGGAAGCGTTACTATGTTTCTGTATATTGTCTGTACAACGATATACAGTCTTGACAAATGTCTTATTTTGTGATAAGGTAAAAAAGCCTATATTAACACACACAAAAGGAGAAGTGATATGGCTGTTCATTTTCATCATGAAAAAATTCCTTCAACTCACGGTTCTGTTACAGAAGCAGCAAAACATTTGGTCAAATTCATGTTGTGCTTGCCATTGGTGAAGCGACTAAGTCTTGGTACAATGGGGAGAACAAAAAAATCCTCCAACGCAGGAAGGAGGGCAAAATTTGTCTCTATGAAATATAATACATGTGGCTTTAGAATTGTGTTTCTCAGTAGTCAATCAAAACAAGAGTTCTTTGTCCACTGTACCGACCCAAAAGATATTTCAAAAGTACAGAAGCAGCTTATGGATAATTTTGTTCCACACAAAAAGCGGGGTATTCAGTTTTCTGGGGATGAGTTTTGTTGTGAAGAGGTATTTGCATGAAAAGACCTAATGAAAGGTCTTTTTTATATATATGTTTTTGGCTTTGGAGATGTCTGTGTTTTGGTATACTGGGCTTCTGTTTTTGTGGTGTCACTATCAAGAATGTCTGTGCTATTGTGATATAAACCAGAAGGGTCTTGGTCTATACAAGAGTCTATGATATCGTCGTATCTTTGTTTGTTTGTGCGATGTACCATATCTCCTTATTATATGATACTTCTATTATATTAAACTTTCTTTGTTTACACAAATAGCGTGACTCCAATCCACTTCTTCAAACGTGTGTAACAGTGTGTTGATGTAGTTTTTGAGTGTGACATATTGCTCTTCAGTTTTTCCTTCAAATTTTATTGTAATGTATGGGCCATTTTGAGAATAGCGAATAACAAACATGGAATCTGGAAGCTCCAGTCGAATACCATCTCCCGCGCGTTCATCGTCTATAATCTCTGCATTTGGATAGTCTGACTCAAGTACTGGTTTGATTTTTCCAATAAGTGCCACTTTTTTATCTTCAGCACAATAGAGTTTTATTTCTGGACTAGAAATATATTGTGGCAACGCAGCAATTTCTTCACTGAGTGTTTTTCCTGTTTTTGATAAGTAGTTCAAAAGACGGAGCGTGGCGTAACACCCATCATCATGATTGTAGAAATCTTTTGAGAAGAAAAAGTGGCCAGAAAGTTCTCCAATAAAAGGTGCACCAACTTCTTGGTTTTTTTTCTTTAAAAATCCATGTCCAGTTCGCCACATAAAAGGTTTTCCACCTTCGGTAATAATAGTGTCTGACACAAGTTTAGAACACAGTGTGTTGTACATGATAGGGGAGTTTGGGTATGTGGCTAAAATATCCTTAGCAAATAGTGCAACCAACACATCATTCCAAATAATTTGACCAGTTTCATCTACTATGCCAATTCTATCTCCGTCTGCATCATAAGAAAACCCAATGTCTGCCTTGTGTGCCACAACACCTTCGGCCAATCGTTTTGCCACAACCTCTTCGGTTGGGTCGGCCACACCAAGTGGAAATTTTCCACTTACTTCACAATTTTGTTCTATAACAGTGCACCCAGCTTGGCGTAAAAGGTTTGGAATAATGGCTCCTGCAGTGGTACAGCTTGGGTCAACCACCACCGTAAAAGGTTTTGAGACAGCACACCTTCCAATAAGGTTGGTAAAATATGTTTCTGTAATATCCTCTTCTTTTCCTGTGCCATGAGTTTCTACCAGACTGTAGTCTTCTTTTTCTACTATGTCTGCCATATCTTGTAGCTCTTCTGCAATCATGGATTCAGAAAAATCGCTTGCAAGTTTTATACCATTGAATTCCCTTGGGTTGTGTGAGGCTGTGATCATCGCGGCTCCTTTAGTTTTAAAGTGGTATTGAGCCCAATACACTCGCCCAACCAAGACCATACCAATGTCTATGGTGTTGAGCCCGGTTTCGTGAATACCACGAATGAAGGCAGTTTTGTACACATCACTTGTCTCTCTGCAGTCGGCACCAACAATTACTGTGGTCACATCATTCTTCTTCATAATTGTGCCATATGCTCTACCAAAGTGAGTATACAGCTCTTCGGATAAGTCTTCTCCAACTATCCCACGAATATCATAACCTCGTATAATGTGTCTATTAATGTTCATATAGTGCTAAATTAAATAAATATGCGTATATATATTGTATAGCGAATTCCACAAAAATGAAAGAGTATAAGGGTTTCCCAGAAGACATGCGCCAAAACCTTTACAAAACAATAGCTTTTTGATAGAATATGCGCTACCAATCCACTGCAATATTTGTGTTGTGTGGTAAAGGTATTTTTTTCGCTCTTTAAAAGGAGGACGCTATAATGCCCCAAAATCTTTCTGTTGTAATGAATATTTTTGTAATACTATTTGTCATATTACTATTGACTTCGTGTTTTTTTGTTAGAAGGGGGGCTAAAAACAAAAGGATAGAATTTATTAATTCTTGTTTATTTATTATCCTGAGCTTTGGTTTATTTTTACTTACACAACTACTAGCAGTTAATGTTGGCGGTTTTTCAGGTGGGTTTTTACATATTTTTGGATTTGCTGCTTTCGGTGTTCTGGTTTTAGGTGAGTTGCTGAACTCAAAACTGTCTAATGAGGGGATTTCTTTTAAAGGTTGACTTTTTTCTTATTTCTGATAGGCTAGAGATGTTCGATTTTTCTTTTTTACATGTTACACCAAAGGAGGTGTTTAATGACAGATGAACAAATTCCCTCGGCCCTGCAATCGGAACCACAAAAATGCGCCCTTGCTTCTCTTGATGAGATGATCAAACGCATGGAAAGGTATCATTTCTTGGATGATGAGATTTCTGTGTTCATGCCGTTTTTGGAGGAGTACGCTGAGGGTGTACTTGAACAAGTCTGTTCTTTTTTTATTCTCATTGAGCAGTGTGTACGGTTTTGCAAAGAAAAGATAATAGATTCCAAAATCTGTTTTCAACATGTATTGGCCTGCATATTTGCCACAGAAGAGGATAAAGTACTGTTCCAAGAGTGTTTGGAAGGGTAGCAGATTTGCACCGAACCATGTAGGTTCGGTTTTTTATTACATGATTTTTTGGTTTTGCAGAGTAATCGCGCGGTCGCAATGTATGTGTTCTACAAAATATCTATCATGAGAAATAAGTAGTATGGCACCAGTAAATTCTTTTATGGCCTGCTCTATAACTTCTTTTGTTTTAATATCTAAATGGTTTGTTGGTTCATCCAAAATAAGAAAATCATATTTTTTTTGTGCAAAAACCACAAAACTGAGCCTTGCTCGCTGCCCAGGGCTTAGTTCTTGAATGGTGTAATTTTGTAAATGTTTTGGAAAAAGAAATTTTTCTAGCGCACCAAATGAGCGACTAAAATCTATATTAGTTTCTTCTATAATATATTCTCGAACAGTTTTATTTTTTGGTAAATGGCTTTGGTCTTGGGAAAAGTATGCCCAAGAAATACTTTCACCAATCCTAATGGTGCCACTCGTTGGAAGTATGTTTTTTTGATCCTGCTCTGCTGAGCTTCCAAGAATAAGTTTTATGAGTGTGGTTTTTCCAATACCATTTTTTCCATAAAACCACACCTTTTCATTTCCATATATAGTAAAATTTGTATCAATTAACAATGGTTCTGATTTTGGGTAAGCAAAAGATAGGTCTGAAATATCTAGCACCAGTTTTTTATTATGCATTGCGCTTTCTATATTAATATCTTTTAGTTTCTGTTCTTCGTATGCGGTTATTTCCTCTGTTTTTACCTCTCTTTCAATTCTTTTTTTTGCTGATTTTACCGCTTTTCCTCGCTTGTCTCCGCTTTTAATGCTTCTTGCTGATTTTAGAAGTTTTTCCAAGTGTTCTCGTTTTTTTTCTTGAACCGAAAATGCTTTTTCTCTTTTTTCTATCCACCCAACTTTTTGTATTACATAATCATCGTAATTACCGGTAAATATATTAAGCTTTTTTTCGTCAATTTCAAAAATAGTATTGGTGGTATTGTTAAGAAATTCTCTATCATGAGAAATAATAATGCAAATTCCACCAAACGCTTGTATAAATGTTTCAAACCATTCTATCCCTTCTATATCCAAATGGTTTGTGGGTTCATCAAGCAAAAGAATGGTGGGTTCGGTTACAAGAATTTTTGCTAAATAGAGTTTCATTTTCTGGCCATCACTTAGTGTATGTATTGCCAAAAATTCATCAATCAACCCTTTTCTGTGTTTTTGTGTTTCTGGATCACCAACATAGACACCAAGTGACGCAAGTATTTTGTCTACTTTCCATTTTTCTGAGTACACATCTTCCACAAGGGATTCTATCCATTCACCAACAAATAATTCTTTATCTTCTCCAGAAAAGACATCTCTGGTAAAAGAAAATTCTTGTGGTAAATAGGCTATTTTTTCATGCGTCAAATCGACAGTTCCGCCATCTTGTTTTTCTACCCCTGCTATAATTTTCATTAACGTTGTTTTTCCACAACCATTAAGTCCAACCAGCCCAACTTTTTCTTTATTTCCAAGCAAAAAAGAGATGTCTGTAAACAGAACATCCGAAAAGCTCATAGACAGGTCTTTTGCTTGAATCATATGGTTTTCACTATATCAGGGATTTGAGAGTGGGGCAAGTTGACAAAAATGCAAAAGTATGGTTTAATGTATGGGTCTTTTATTGTCTTAACCAAAAAGGAGAAGATTGACATGTTACAAGACACAGTACAATTTGCGGACACAATGCCGCACCACCCAAAAGAGTTTCGTATTCCTCATTACGCACTTCCAGATACATTTGGGAGAATGGAGGATGAAGAGGTTGCTGCTCGGATTATAGAGCACTGTAAGCAAAAAGGTGAATGGTGCAGGATTGAGCTTGATCCATTTCTTTCTGGTATTGAACTTGAGTATTTGGCCATAAGACAGGATTGTAATACGCTTGATGAATTGTTGGAATACAATAGACGATCTAAGGCAGTCTACAAAAAAAACATGTTTTTGTATCGCTTAAAGATGGCCACAACTCTTGGTATGTATCGTTTTTTTGGCAATCGCCCTGTAACCCCAAACGTTAAAACAGTTCCCAAGCATTATCTTCCGTTTACTGGCGCAATATTTGGTATACGCCATGTGCACGAAGGTATTCGTGGATTGGTCCAAAAAGATGCGATTCAGATTGATGTTGCTCAAGGCAAGCATTGGATTGTTCCCACCTCAAAACTCTTAGAACCTCTTTCAAGGTTTCGTGTAAGCTAACCAAGTATCTCGCTCTTTTTCTACCCACTCTTACTTTGTAAGAGTGTTTTTTTTATAGGGGTTTGTGGAAGGTGTTGACAAAAGACACATGTCTTGGTATGGTATGTGGGTGCCGCACCACAAACATATTGTTGGTGCACTGTTCTTTGTTATATGGTATGGAGGTATTATGTTATCATCTCTTTTGTCTGCGTCGATTAATACTTTGGCTATTTCTTTTTTACTCCTGCTTGCGTGCTACACGTTCTTGACACAAAGTAAGTCTAAGAATGTTGAGATAGTGTTTGTTTCCCGGTGTCTATTTGCGGTCTTCACAATAAGCACTTTAGCGCTTATTCAATTTATAGCACTTGATGTTGGTGGCATGCCTGGCGGCATTCTCCATGTATATGGGGTGGTAGTCCCGGCGATTATGGTTAGAAACGACCTAAAGAGAAATCTGCCGCAGCATGAAAAGGTGGCGGATACTGGACCTACTATCCCTTAAGTTTTTTGATGTAAAAACCAGCTATACGCTGGTTCTTTTATTATGCTCTTTTACTACTTCGACTACAATCAGCTGGTAGATTTTTGTAATAAGACTTGGGTTTAGTGTTAATTTTTTTGCTTTTACTTCAAGGCCTTCTAATTGCACCCCCTCTCTTTTGGTATCTTTTGGTGGAAGACGGTGCACATGCTTCAGCTCACCAATTTTTCTGGTGAGAGAAAATCTTTTTGCGAGTAAAGAGAGTATTTCTGTATTTATGTTATCTATTTCTTTGCGCAATGTGTGTAATTCTTTCATATACTTTTTGGGAATTACAATGTCTCTCCAATTTTTTTATCTTTCATTTTATCTCGAAGTCCGGCAAATTTGGTATCATGCCAAAACATAAGACAGCCGTTACACCCTTTTCCACAACAGGCGTCGGTGCCAAATTTTGGTTTTTTTGTTTTGGGAGAATTGTCGGATTCTGGCATCTCTTTTTTTTCTTTTTTGCAACACACATCAGTTTTTTTAGATTTGTCACAGGGAGATTCGCTGGTGCCGCAACACGATCCTTGTGCTTCTACCGAAAAACTGTGCATATCTCTTTTTAGTCTTTCTGGATCCGCAATAATACTTTTTTCTTTTCGTGCAACCGTATGTTGTGGTAATAATTCTTTTATGTTTTTTCCTTCAAGCCCAAGAAAAATACTTGCTGGAAGTCGAATAGCCTTGTTTTGTCCTGCCGAAACTGCGTCGGTAATTTCTCCGGTTTCTGCGTCAATGCATTCTGTGATTCGGAGGCGAATTGGTTCCCACATGGCAGGGGAGAGGATTTCTATTAAATCTCCGGAGTCAATTCTATTTTTTACTTCAAAAATAATATCATCACCATCCCATTCTCGTATGTATCCTGCGTTTTCATATTGTGCTACAGATTTTGCACTATCATAATTATGTGCCAAGTTGGTAAGTCTATTATTATGGAATGCCAAACTATAGCCACGATTTTGTAGTGTATAGAGTTCTTCTAAAAATGGTTCGTGATCCCAGTTTTCTGGGTCTTCCACCCACGCATCTATGGCATGTCTGTACGATCGTGCAACGAGCGCAGCATAATAATTTGTTTTATTTCTTCCTTCCACTTTTAAACTATCTATACCAAGTTCAAGATATTCATTGAGTTTTGGCATAAGACACAAGTCTTTTGCATTTAAAATATAGGCACCACGTTCTGTTTCTTGAATTGGCATAAATTCTCCTGGTCGAAATCCTTCTTCTAAGAAAAACTCAAACAAGTCTTTATTTTCATCTGTCAGTTGAATTTCTTTGAGTGTACCATCTTTTAATTGCACATGCATTTTGTATTTCCATCGACAACTTTGTGAACAATTACCTTGGTTTGCGCCACGCTCGGACAAAAAGTTAGAAAGTAAACATCTTCCAGAATATGTCATACACATGGCACCATGAATAAATGTTTCAAGTTTTGTGTCTGGGCATTTTTCTTTAATTTCTGCGAGCTCTTCAAAACTGACTTCTCGTGCAAGTACCACCAGTTTTGCTCCCTGCTCTTTCCAGTAGTCCACTGTTAGGTGGCTACAGACATTGGCTTGTGTAGAAATATGCAGTTCCAAGTCTGGTGCATGCTTTTTTACAAAAGAAAACACACCTGGATCAGCTATAATTACTCCATCTGGCCGCACATCTTTTATGGTGTCTACCAGAGTCTTGAGTTTTGGAATGTCTTTGTTGTGGCTAAACAAATTAAGGGTTAAATACACTTTTTTGCCTTTTTTGTGCGCATATTCTATGCCTTCCACCAATTCTTCGAGGGTAAATTGTGCTTTTGTTCGTAAAGATAGGTCTGGGGTACCACAATATACCGCGTCGGCACCATAAAGAATCGCTGTTTTCATTTTGTGAAGCGACCCTGCTGGCATAAGCAGTTCCGAACGGAGTATTGGTTTTGGCATAAATTTTTTGGTTAATGTGCCTCAATAATACCGGAATTTGGGTAATTTTGCAAGGAGAAGTGGGGTGTGAAGTGTACATAATCGATTTGTGAATAAGTGTAGACTTGACAGTATTTGTTTCTTGTGCTACTTTGTTTTTATAGATCTTTCAAACCAAGAACAGACAAAGGGGCTAAAAATGCCAAGAAAAAAAACACGTAAGAAAAGTCGTAACATTGCTCGTGGTAATAATTTTGTTACCGTCTTGTCAATGAATGATGATAGACTTGCCAAAACAATCCGCCAAATTATCTCATTCCAAAAAGGGGATTGGGATTTGCTTATGGATGTGCTACAGAATAGTTTTGTGTATAGGGTGGAGCGTATTTCAAAAGGAATTGGAAAGCCACCGCGCATTGTTCATGCACCGAACGGATTGCTCAAAAAAGTGCAAAGGAAAATACTTAATCGTTTTCTGTCTGAGATTCCCACCCATTCAGCTAGGCATGGTGGGGGACAGAAAGGGACGAGTAATAAAACTAACGCACTTGAGCATCAGGATAACGCTTATGCGTTTAGTACTGATATCATGAATGCATTTCCATCGATCTTACGCAGTCGTGTGAGAGCATGTCTGAAGCCACACTTAAAACGTGTGTTATATCAATTTCGTCCTCTTGTTTTTGAGTTTGAGGAAAAAAGAGACCCTCGAGAAAAGCCAACATGTGACGGAGACATTGTCCTTGAAGGTCTGATAGACCTTTTGGTGTTTGATGATCGATTACCGCAAGGACCACCTTCATCACCTCGTTTGCTCGATATTGTGTCTTACAAAATGGATTGTGATTTGTGGCGATTGGCACAAGAGAGCTCTAATTTGGGTGATGAGTATGTGTATACTGCATATGTTGATGACTTATCGTTTTCGAGTGCGGTTCCAATTCCTGAAGAGGTTCAGCAAAAAATGCTAACCATTGTGAGAGATAATGGTTTTCACCCGCATCATAGTCCTGAAAAGACGAAATATCATGGCCCAGACACAGGATCTCATCCTGTAATTACCGGTATTTTGATTCGAGATGGTATGATGCATCTTCCGACACGTAAACAGAATCAGCTTCGTGCTCGGCTTCATAACCTGAACGTGGCAAAAGAGGCATGGAGCGATAATGAGAGAGGTGAGGCGGCTGGATTGCTCGGATTTATTCGTCAGATATATCCACTCGATAGTCATCGTAAGCTGCCAAGCAAGCTGAAGGATCAGGTGCTTTTTTCTGAAAACCGATTGCAGCAACGCAAGGTTGTGGTATCAGAAACTCCTTTTGGAATTCCGGTCGCAGAAGAAGATGTGATTACTAAGGTTTGTCAGAATAATCCATCAATTAGTGACTTCAACGCTTTGGCAGTGTCTACCAGGGTTGGTTGGACGTCTCATTCGGGTATTCCATTTACAGGAACTATTACAGAAAGGTTTCCTGATAAGCCGCATCTAGCGCAAGTTACGTACTTGAGTAAGGGCGGAAAGAGGTGTGGCACAAGATTGAAGTGTCAGAGGCTTGCTGTTTTATAATTTTTTACGGATACATTGGTTGGGGGTGTATCCTTCTCTATTATTCCATCATAGAAGTATATGGTTGAGTAATAGGGAACTTCGGTTTTCTAACGTCTTTACTTGCTCGACCATTGCGACGTATGGTTTTTACCACTACTAAGTAATACTCGTTTATAGCTGTCTTGTAACAAGATTAGTGAGAGTATGGTCACGTATGGAATGCTTGTGCTTCGGTGCGGTGCACGTTCTCACCCAAGGTATTATATAATATTATATAATATTATCTTGGGACAATATTATATAATATTATATAACACCTGACTCCGCGCTTCTAACGAAGTAAAGACACAAGAGGTGTGCTGGTGCATCACCACACACCTCTCTCTATTATTCCATCATAGCTTTATATGATTGAGTAATAGAGGGTATTGATCACACTCTCTAACGTCTTTACTTGCTCGACCATTGCGACGTATGGTTTTTATCACTACTAAGTAATACTCGTTTATAGCTGTCTTGTAACAAGATTAGTAAGAGTATGGTCACATATGGAATGCTAATGCGTAGGAGTTTTTACAATGTTTATTACAATTACAACGCTAAGATACATAAAGTAGCTTATGCAATAGTAATAAAATTGTAAAATACCTCTCCGTGCTTCATTCCAACGAAGTAAAGACACAAGAGGTGTGCTGGTGCATCACCACACACCTCTCTCTATTATTCCACCATAGAAGTATATGGTTGAATAATAGGGAACTTCGGTGTTCTAACGTCTTTACTTGCTCGACCATTGCGACGTATGGTTTTTTACCACTACTAAGTAATACTCGTTTATAGCTGTCTTGTAACAAGATTAGTGAGAGTATGGTCACGTATGGAATGCTAGTGGATATTTTAGGACAAAACCTCCGCGTTGCTTCGGCACAGGGCGAGGAAAAAAGTCAAGATCAGCAAGCTGATTAGACCTCCGGTCAAACTTTTTACCCCCATTTTGTCCGAAAATATCTCCCGCACCTGAGAAAGGTGCGGCCAAACGAAGTAAAGACACAAGAGGTGTGCTGGTGTATCACCACACACCTCTCTCTATTATTCCATCATAACGGCATATGGTTGAGTAATAGGGAACCATGGCCGGTTTTCTTTTTACAATACACAATGCAATAAAAAAGGAGCATGCTATGGCCGATTTACTTCGTATTACTGCAAAGAATCATCCCGCTGGGAAGGGTATTGTTTGGGAGTCTACGGATAGCCAGTTTCTCAAAACCAAGATTAAGCTTGATACCCAGCCAACAGAAGAAATATGTGAAGGTGATGTGTGGCAGGTGCAGTTTTTAGACAAAACTGACTCAAAACCATCAAGTCCTAGTGTTGTTACGTTTAGGCTGGTTGCTAAAGTGCGAGAACTAAAAACTTGGCAAAAAATTACAACACTTGAAGATTTTTGGACCGACCCTGATGACTTGCAAGATATTCTTTGCTGGGTTAACGAGGGTCAGGACATTATTTTAATAGGGGAGGCTGGTTCAGGTAAAACCACACTGCCATTTGCACTCGCTAGAGCTTTGGGTTGGCAAGAGCCATATAAGGTTGATGTCGCCATGATGAAGAAAGCTCAAGATTTTTTTGGAAAAGGTGGTGCGGCTGATGGAAAGGCGTTTTTTGCTGAGTCACCGATGATGCAATATATTCGACGTGCACAGATTGCATATGACAACGGTATCGAGAGTCACTTTGTTATTATCCTTGATGAACTGAACCGTGTGCATGCGCATACCGGGGATGGCCTCCATGGATTGTTTGATGACACAAGACAAATTAGTATTCCAACATCAGAAGGGGGTTTGGTCATAAAGCTACCTCCCAATATCCATTTTTTTGGCACCATTAATCAGGGTGGTTCATATGTGGGGACGTTTCAAATGGACCAGGCACTAAAGAGTCGTTTTGCGCCTATATATGTGCCAGCTATGCCTCGCGATGTGGAGGTCAGAAAACTCACAAAAGAGGTGGGTGTTACAGAAAAGGAGGCTGGTCATATAGTGGACACCGCAAGAAAGTTGCGTGAAGCATGTGGCGCTGGTCAGCTTGAATTTGCACCTGATTATAGGGTGTGTAGAAGTACGGCATATCTGATTAAAAATGGTAGACCATTAAGGCGATCACTTATCAAAGGTCTGTTAGGGTGGTATAATGGGCGTTTTGAGCTTGATCATCGTGGTGAAATTATGGACCCCAATAGTGAGCTTGCAAAGGCATATTCTGCTATTCGGGCAATTATGGCCAAGTAAAATATTTGTTCTTTTCCTCGACTACAGTCGGGGCTTTTGTTTAAGCGGTGAGGCTACTGACCGTTGAAACGACAGAAAGAAGCATGTTATGGTACATGTATGTCGAAACATGTTTGTTCATTACATATAAAAAAGAAAGGTATTATTATGCGTGCAACGCGCAAGAAAAATACGAAACCCGCAATTGATCGACAGGTAGAAATACTTAAGCGAGAGATTCCACGACTGCTTAATGATATTCTTATACTTGTTGGAAAACCAGTAAAACTTATTTTTGACCCGACAATTGATACTGCAGCCACTGATTGTGTGGCTGAGGTTCGTATGGGGCCTTGGTTTTTTTTAGAAGAAGGGTACCGTATGGTTGGTTTTGGTACCGCGTACCATGAGTGTGGTCATATCCGGCATTCGCCTTATGGTGTTGACTTACTACAACGTGCACACAAACAAGGTGGGCCAGTTCGTCAACAGCTTATGAATATTGTTCTTGATAGAAAAGACGATATGCTTACAGCGCAAGATGCACCTGGGTTTGCGCCGGTATTGCGAGATCGATTACAGTATATTTGTACCCTTGGCATGAAGGAGCGTTACAAAAAAGAACTAAAAGGGTTGACTCACAAAGAGTCTATCCCATTCTTACGTAAGGTTGTGCCGGAAGACATATACGAAGATTTTTTTATGGTGGCCAAATGGCATAGACGACCAAAAATTCGACGAACCTTTCGGGCAAAAAAATACATGACACGTCGCCAACTCTTGTCGGCTTCTCCAGATCGACTCTGTTGGCTTGTAGAACAAATCCACAGAGTACTAGGAGATGTTCCGCATGACGGTGAGTGTGGGTCCTATGAATGGAGACCGTCAGATGATGGGGGTGTAGAAAAAGCTTTTGCACAGATGGCATATATTGCTGCGTGTCAACAAGCGCGGTTTGGTGACCCAGAACACGGTGAAACAGATGTGGAGATCCACAATGAGATAGAAAAAATTATCCAAAATAATTTATCACAAGGTCGAGCAGGTTCTTTGCAGCAGTTAGAAAAGTTTCTTAAAACTTGGGGTATTACACATCCTGGCACACTATCTGTTGGGGAAGTTGATGAGGTCGAGATAAGAAAAATAAAACAACATGCCAAATATACGCAAGAATATCTCACGTTGCTTGGCCCGGTTCGACATCTTGTTGATCCACTCAAAAAGAGATTGCGATTACTTGATTCTCCAAAGTCTTTTACACTCTACGGTCAGGACGAGGGGGATGAAATTGATGATGATGAGGTGGCAAATATTGCACTAAATATTGGTGGTTACTTTATGACCGAGGTTGATGTGCGAGATATTAATGCCGAGATTCATTTGGCAATTGATTGTAGTGGTTCTATGTCTGGAGAAAAGGTAAAAACTGCCAAGCAGATTGCGATCTTATTTTCTGAAGCCATTCAAACATTTAATACAGCAGACTGTGTTGGTAGTGTTTGGGGATACAGTTCAGAAGCGATCTATGATTTTGGCGAAGTGTCGCAATCGTCAGGACTTGTAACACTCGAAGGTGAAGCGGGGAATTCAGACACCCACCTGCTTCGTCATGTAGGTGCGTGTTTGGCTCGTTCTACCAAGCGCCGCAAGATTTTGTTTGTTCTATGTGATGATGGTCCAGACTGTATTACAGGGGTGCAGAGAATTTCAAACCAACTCCTTTCTCGTGGCATACTAGTTATTCATCTGCTTGTTGGTGTGCACGCCGCACCAAAGATGTATCCTATTGAATTGCTTTTTTTAAAAATGGAAGACTGTTTGAAAGAGTTAGGAGATGTCTTAGAAACAGTGCTCAAGCACATGAAGTAGATCTTTTTACAAACGACCAATGGTCGTTTTTTTGTTTTTATAATAAAAGGGAATTTGTGGTATACTTTACGCATAAGAACTACTATTTTTTTCTATGGAATTAGCTTTTATTATTCTTGGACTCATTGGGCTTGTGGTTGGTGCAGAGCTTATTATAAAAGGTGCGCTGGCATTTGCAGACCACTATAAACTATCCAATGCGTTTGTTGGGTTAACAATATTGGCAGTTGGTACTGATTTGCCAGAACTCTTTATTGTTTTAACGGGTTCTTTGTATACGTTAGGTGGGGTAGAAATGTCAGACCTAGTTATTGGAGAAATAATCGGCAGTGCTATGGCGCAGATTACTATTGTGCTGGGGTTGCTTGGTATATTAGGATTAATATCTACGCAAAAAAAACGCATTATTCGTGATGGTGTTATGATGCTTTTTTCCGTACTTATTGTTTTTCTTGCAGGGTTTGATGGCACTATAGACTTTGTGGAAGGAGTAGTAATGGTACTAGTGTATGTGCTGTATGTTTGGGGACTCTATAAAGGAGAAAAAGTAAACAAAACATTTAGGTTACCTAAAAATATATCATTAATTTGGGCAAGCTTTTATTTGTTTGGTGGTTTTATTGTATTATTATTCTTCTCAAATATTACCTTAGATAATGCAATCTTATTAAGCACCAGGTTTAATATTCCTCAATATATTGTTGGGTTTCTTGTGGTGGGGCTGGGAACGAGTTTGCCAGAATTAGTCACTTCACTTATTGCAATAAGAAAAAAGGCGGTTGGGATGGCAATTGGGAATTTATTTGGGAGCAATATATTGGATGTGTTGTGTATTGTTGGAATAGGTGCCACAATAGCAGATTTTTCGATTCATCCATCCATTATTCAATTCGATATCCCTTTTTTGTTTGTAGTTTCTTTGTTTGTTATATTACTCTTCTTAAAGACAAAAAAACTTTCAAGGAAAGGGTCGGTTACACTTGTGCTTATATATGTGCTATTTTTTGTATTAAAGCTTTCTGCTGCGACACTGTAAGGTTAAATGAAAGATAACAAAACACTCCTTTCGGAGTGCTTTTTTGCGGAGAGACAGGGATTCGAACCCTGGGTGGGTTTAACCCCACAACGGTTTTCAAGACCGCCGCCTTAAACCGCTCAGCCATCTCTCCATAATTGTCTGTGTTAGATTGTATTAAACAATCTTGCGGAGAGGGCGGGATTCGAACCCGCGGTCCGAGTATAACCCGGACAACACATTAGCAGTGTGCCGCTTTCGACCACTCAGCCACCTCTCCATTGTTTGTAAATAGTACTAGTATAATACACGAATTATTGTACATACACCAAAGAGAATGCGGCTGCCGCTGTAGCCTGTCCCGATACAATCGGGAACCCCTCAGCCACCTCTCCATTGTTTGTTATAGATTGTTTTAGTGCCGTTGTATTACTTTATACGGTCTATAGTATATACAAATATACACCATTCGTCAATATGCGATGTTTACGGTTGTTTATTTGTTTGGTATAATAGATGTATTCATATATTTCTTATGTCTTCATCAAAAAAAAATGCATCGGATGTTTTCGCTATGATGCTTGGGTCAGACGTGACACAAACCCAGGCAAAACGAGCAAAGCATATCGGGCCCAATACAATTAATGCATGGCACACAGACTCCCAAGAAGGGCAGTTGGCGGTTGACGTGGCACAAACAGAAAAAGATATTGTTGTGGTTTCTACGCTTTCTGGTGCGGTAACAGAAAATCTTGAGGTGTATATTCACGATGACTTACTTACTATTCGGGGAGACAGAACGTCACCTATGCGTAATGTAGAAGGTATCTCATATTTCCATAAAGAGTGTTTCTGGGGGAGTTTTTCTCGTACCATTGTATTGCCGGTGCATGTATATGGTGATCTTGCGGAGGCAGAATACACCAATGGTGTGCTTACCGTGACGGTACCAAAACGAGAAGCAAATAGACAAATACCAATTACTATTATAGAATAACCGCAACCATACTGTATTAACTGACACTGTGGTCTGTTGGTCACAAATTTTTTATATGAAAAAAATGAGCAAGAAAATAGGTGAATGTATCACAAGATTCTCATGGACAGGAGTCGGGTGGATTTGTGGTACGCTAACACTGCTTTTGGCTGGTTGTTTGGGGGTGTCACTGGTATATGCAAATGGGTTTGATCAAAGAGTAATTCCTGGTGTTACGATTGCAGAAACACCAATTGGTGGAATGCATAGAGATGAATTAAAGGACTTTCTTCATTCCATGAATGACCGACTTGTTGAAGCGGGCGCAAGTGTGCAAATAGACACCAACAACGGAGACACATCATTTACTTTATATCCGGTTATTGTTACCGATGGGGGTTCTGTTGATCTATTTTCAATTGATGTGGAAAAGGAGGTTGATGCACTTGTGCATATTGGGAAGCGTGGCGATATATTTACAAGAATGCATAATATTTTTAAAAGTAAATTTAATGGATATAACACTTCCTTACAATATGTTTCTGCAAACAAAGAAAAGATAGACGAGGTTGTGGATGAATTTCTTGTAGCGTACGAAACGCCACCAAAAAATGCCCAAATTCTTTTGAGTGATTCGTCTAGTTTTGCCTATGATATTGAGCCAGAGCAAATAGGTTATGTGTACGATAGAGGTGATATGACAAACCATATTCTCGAGGCGTGGTCCAAGTTGCAGGTTCCAGAACCAATAGTGCTGTCTAGAGAAACACATGTGCCAGAAATAGTGGTAAAAGATTTGGAACCTCTACAAGAGCAGCTTCAAGAGGTGTTTGATCTTGGCGATATGGCACTCACACACACAAACCCTCAAACAGGAAAGCCACAATCTTGGAGCATAGAAAAAGAACAATTGGCAGACTGGGTTTCTACAGAAATGGTTGATGGTGGTACCGTTATTGTATCGCTCGATCGTGAGAAAGTGGCAGCACATGTTGCAGATATTGTTGCACCAGACATAAATATCACACCATTGGATGCAAAATTTTCTATGACAGAGGAAGGAAAGGTGACACAGTTTCAGCAGTCTCGTCCGGGTGTGGAAGTAGACGTAGAGCAAACCACCGAGGCGTTAGTACAAGCATTTGGGCAGCGCAGTCTACACAAAGAAGGCATACAAAATATTATTACTGTTATTACCACACAAAAAGAACCACAAGTCAGCACTGGTCAGTCAAATGATTTGGGCATTAAAGAAATTATTGGCGTTGGAAAATCTAGTTATTCTGGAAGTCCGACCAATAGAATTAAAAACATTACCAACGCAGTAAATAAACTAAACGGTATTCTTATTCCTCCGGGAGAAGAGTTTTCTACAATTGATTTTACAAAACCATATTCAGAAGAAGGTGGGTATTTATCTGAGTTGGTAATAAAAGGAGATGAAATAAAGCCAGAAATTGGTGGTGGGCTTTGCCAAATCGGCACCACGCTTTTTAGAATGGCCATGATGAGTGGAATGGAAATTACAGAGAGACGAAATCATTCTTTGGTGGTTGGGTATTATAATGATGCACGTAACGGGCTTCCGGGTACTGACGCAACAATTTATGACCCTGCTCCAGATTTTCGGTTTAAAAACGACACCAGCCACCATGTGCTTATTCAAGCAGCAATGGACACAAAGAACCAAGATCTCGTATTTACGCTTTGGGGGGCGGGAGATGGAAGAACGGCAACATACTCAAAACCAGAGGTACTCCAGTGGATTCCTCATGGTGAGACCCGTATTGTAGAGACCACCAAAATAGCCCCTGGTGAGCGAGAATGTCAACATGCGTTTAAAGGAGCAAATACCAGTTTTACCTACAGTAGAACGCTTGCAAATGGCGTTGTAGAAGATATTGTGTACGAGAGTCACTACCGACCACTACCAGAAATTTGTCTTGTAGGTATAGAAGAGGGAGAAAACGCAGAAGAAGAGGAAACTTTGGAGCCAACAGGCGAAACAGAGCTTATAGAAGGGGTGGATCCAAATAATCCATTTGGTGGGCTTGAATTATAACAATACAGCAAACATAGATACTTTTTTACACATGAAGCGCAGAGACAAGTATTCTGTGCTTTTTTGTTTATTTGACTACATTAAGGTAAAAGTATGCATATAAAATCAATTAATTATACTATTTACTTGACAAATGGTGTATAATATGGTAAGGTACTCTTGTTCATTTTTTTGCGGCTCTTAAAGGTCGCTATAACAATTCCCTAACGGGAGAAAGTAGGAGGCCAACCATGGCTGATTTAACCATTCCGCAGATCATGGAGATCTGCAAAGATTTTCCTAATCCACCAAGCCAAAAAATTCTGGCCAACCAACAATTCTTGGCGATGTATAGAAACTTCGCCAAAGAAACTCTTGTTGCACAAGAACAAGAGAAAAAGAGAGAGGCTCAGCAAGTGGTGAAGAAGGGTGAGAGGATCGAAAAGGTTATCTCTATTCTTTCCACCCCCCAAAAGGTCATCTTCGAGAAGGGTGGTAGCACGCAGTCTAGAGGTAATTCTGTGTTTGAGAAGTTTAAACCACTTTTCGATTCTGCAGAGAACTCGTCCCAGCTCTATTGGCTGTGTATAGCCATGTATCATGTCTTTCAGAAGGCGGTTGATGTGACCAAGGAGATGGCGGAGTTTAAGGGGTCAACTTGGAAAAAGGATGAGAATTCACGGAAGGTGGTACGAGGTATCAACTCGTTTACCTCTCCTCTGTATGTTCTCTTCAACACCCTGGAGCAGCAGGGTGGTTTTCGGAGGAAGCGACTAGATGAGAAAGGGAAGGAGTGGCGGTCGAACTTCAGGTTTATTATTCGGACGCAAGAGATAAAAGAAGAGACTGTAAACAAGGTCTTGGATTTTTTCAAAAGCTCCGAGGAGGATATCCTGAAGATTCCGGCAAGATTATTTGAGAAGGCAGCATTAATTCGGGAGCAAATGGAGGCGGCAAAAGAAGCGCTTGCGCAAGCTGCCGAACAAGATATGTCAGAGATTGAAAAATTGATAAGACGTGATCTTGCGGAGACAGAAAAGGCCAAAAAAGAGGTTTTGCAGATCTGCTCAGACCTTGATGGTGGTGAACCACCTTCTGAGCCTGGTCTCAACGGTGAAGAGGTCGTACCACAACCCGAAGCCTGACCATCCCCACTAGCGCGTAATTGGGTCGTACTAGTGGAAAAACAATTAACCCAAAAAAAGGAGAGGCCAGCTATTATATGCTGGCTTTTAAAATACGCAAATTTTGCTAATTTAAGCCAAAAAAACACGATTATCCACAGTGGGCCTTGACAAAAAGCTCAAAGTGTGGTATTATTAATTGTTATCTTCTCTACTAAGAAGAGATAACTTCTGTATATTGTGATTGAATTATTGAAGCACGAGCGTATATCTAAGACATTAAACGAATGTACCTGTAGACTTCCGAGACAATATACACCCAAAACGCGTTTTTGGTTATAGAATTAGTTCTTATGTGATTTGATGGCGATAGATGAACGTAGGAATTATTCTGTATCCACGACAAGCATGGGGATGAACCTTTGGCCCACGCTGGCTTCGGCTCGCTTTTGACCAAAAGCTCATCTTCTTGGATGCAGTAAAAAAACAATATAAAAAATACCTACCAATGAATTTTGGTAGGTGTTTTTTTTGTTTCGTTATTTGTTTATTACTTTGTCGGCCAATCCATATGCCACCGCTTCTGCTGCAAGCATAAAATTGTCTCTATCACTGTCTTTTTCTATAATACTCATTTTTTGTCCGGTATGTTTTGCTATCAAGGTGTTGAGCCGCGCCTTCATGGCAATAATTCGCTCTGCATGGATTTGAATGTCGCTGGCTTGTCCTTGTGTGCCACCCATTACTTGGTGAATCATGACTTCACTATTTGGGAGGCAAAATCGTTTTCCTTTTGCTCCAGAACAAAGTAATACCGACGCCATACTTGCTGCCATACCAATGCAAATTGTTGAGACATCGGGCTTAATGTATTGCATGGTGTCATAAATTGCCATGCCTGCAGTTACCGAACCACCAGGGGAGTTAATGTATACTTTAATATCTTTTTCTGGATCTTGGTTTTCCAAAAACAAGAGTTGGGCAATCATGATGTTTGCCACGTTGTCGTCAATAGCGCTTCCCAAAAAAATAATTCTATCTTTGAGGAGTCGAGAATAAATGTCATACGCTCTTTCGCCGTATTGTGTTTTTTCTATAACAGTCGGAACAAGATATTGTGCCGTTGTCTGTGTATTGCTCATACAGGGTAAAATATAGTAAATATGTACGGTAGTATAACAAAGAAGTGTGTATATGTGAATGGCTATGCGACACTTTGTTCTGTTACTGACCCGTCTGGAAACAAGGTTTCGAGTGTCTCAAAAATGTGGGCAACAGCAGTATCAATTGGTCCAGGCAATACAAAACCTGCCGCCTTTTTGTGCCCTCCGCCACCAAACTGTTTTGCCATATGAGCCACATTGACATCATCTCGCGTGGTTCTAAAACTTCCTTTAATTGTGCCGTCTTTCATTTCTCGCACAAGGAGTCCGGCATGGCCGTCTTGTATTGAATTTAAAAAGTTTACCATCCCCGAGATGTGTGCCTCTTTAATTCCATGTTCATCAATTTCTTGATGCGTTATGTGGGTGTAACACATATTAAGAAGGTGGTGTTTTTTGAGGCGTTGCATAACTTTTCCCCAAATATGGAGTGCGTGTAATGGGGCTTTTTCATATACCCATTTTTTTATAATCTGCGTGTCACCACCAAGGTTCATGAGTTCGCTGGCAGCATATAGTGTTTGTGGTCTGGTTGCGTCATTAGAAAAATTATCTGTATCTGTGATAATTCCTGTGAGCAAGCTGGTTGCCATTTCGGGGGTAATTGTTGCTGTATTATTTTTGAGACAGCGGTAGAACACTTCACATGTTGATGAACTTTCTGTGTCTACGAGATTATAATCACCAAAATACGTATTAGTTGCATGGTGGTCAATATTAATGACGGTTGGTTTGTAAGACAGTGCTTGTATGTGTTTATCGATTCCTGCATACCCAAGGTCACCCGCATCAAACACAATAATATGATCGTATGTAATACTTTTCCAGAGTGCTGGGTTTGTGGATAGCTTGGTAACGTGCGGAAGGAATGCGAGTTGTTGTGCATATGTGGTTGCACAGTAGATGTGGTAGGGGATGTTGTATTGTTCAAGAAGGTTGGCACAACAAGTGAGACTACCCAAAGAGTCTCCGTCGGGGTTTTTGTGTGGCACAAGAAGCACATGAGAGGCATGTGTCATGCGTGTGAAGATGGTTTTTTCAAGTTCTGTGTGCATAAATATAGCAAATACAGTATAAGTTGGGCAATATACAAGGCCAATGTGCTGTTTTTGTAATATCTGAGTATACCCCACTTGTGAGCCTGTGTCAAGGGTGTTATACTATTATCCATTATGCATGTTACCAATATTGAGCTTCACGGATTCAAGTCTTTTGCCAAAAAGACTTCTTTAGATTTCCTTCCGCCAAAAGATGAAAAAAACAGTGTTACCGTTATTGTTGGGCCAAACGGCAGCGGTAAGAGTAATATCTCAGATGCGATTCGTTGGGTGATGGGGGAGCAAAGCATGCGACAACTTCGTGGAAAAAAAGCGAGTGATATTATTTTTTCTGGCTCAGAATCAAAAGGAGCAATGAGTGTGGCAAGTGTGTTTATTACATTAGATAACCATGACGGACGAATGCCAATTGACTATGAAGAGGTGGTAATTGGAAGGCGGATTTACAAAACAGGAGAGAGTGAATATCTTATAAATAATACTGTTGTTCGGTTGATCGACTTACAAATTCTTTTGGCAAAAGCACAGTTTGGTCAAGGCTCATATTCGGTTATTGGACAAGGAATGATAGACAAACTCCTTCTTCAATCCAACCAAGAGAGAAAAGATTTTTTTGACGAGGCTTCAGGAATTAAAGAGTTTCAGATTAAACGACACCAAGCACACCTTCGTCTAAAACGTACGACAGAAAATATCGAACAAGCCGAACTGCTTTTGGCAGAAGTTTCACCACGACTCAAATCGTTATCTCGGCAAGTAAAAAAACTAGAACAACGACAGGAGGTTGAGTTGACGTTACGAGAAACACAAGAACAGTATTATGTCACATTATGGAAGCACCATGATACACAAATACAGAAGATTCAGACAGTTGTAGCAGGTCTAGACACAGAACTTCAGGAAGGGCAAAAGAAACTACAAACCATTCAAGAAGAGCTTGCCTCACTTGCACAGCAACAATCTCGCCAAGAGCTGTTTAAAGAGTTACAAAAAAAACACCAAGCCATTGTGCAAGAGTCTAATGTACTTGAGCGTGAGCGTGTGATTCTTCAGGGAAAACTCCAAACTGAATATACAAAATCTGGTAATTATCAGATGGGATGGCTTGAAACAAAGGTTGTCGAACTACAAGAAAGAAAAAAGACTTTTGATTTAGAAATTTCTAATGAACAAACAATTCAGGAAGAAAAACAAAAGGACGTTGACACACTTTCCGAAAGAATGGATGAATTAGTCTTGTCGCGCACAACACTGCGTAGTGAGATTGGTGCGCTAGAATCTACACTTCTTCGGCTTAAAACAGAGGAGTCTGCGTTTCATATTTCTGGATTTAGAGCTGTTCAGGCAGTGCTTGAAGCACGGCATAGGCTTGGAAATGTTCGCGGAGTTGTGGCACAGCTCGGGTCTGTTGAAAATGATGTATTACTAGCACTTGATGTGGCAGCTGGTGGAAGACTTGCCTCAATTGTGGTAGATACTGAGCAGGATGCACGATCGTGTGTTCAGTATTTGCGAGAAGGAAAGTTTGGTGTGGCAACATTTTTGCCACTAAGCAAAATTAGACCTCGCGGACTTCCTGAGTATATTAATGATTATTTGGGCAGAGAAGGAGTATTGGGGTTGGCTCAAGATTTGGTTGAGCATGATAGGCAATATGCAGAGGTGTTTTCATTTATTTTTGGCAGTACTATTGTGGTAGAGGATTTTGACACAGCAAGACGGCTTGGTATTGGGCGAGTTCGTATGGTAACGCTTCAGGGTGATCTTTTTGAGACAAGTGGAGAGATTAAAGGTGGGCACAGAAATAAAAAACAACAAGGACTGAGTTTTGCTGATGGAGATGCAAATAAAAGTGAACAAGCAGTTTCGAGATGTGAGGAAACAATTCTTGAAAAACACAACACGTTTCAGGCACTTGAGAAAGATATAGAAGAGATACAAAAAACATTACAAGAAAAACACGCAAACCTTCGCCTAGAGATGCATAAGCAGCAAATAAAAGAAACACAAAAAACAGCATTAGAAGAAGAGCTTGCACGACTAGAACAAGAGACCGCACTCCAAACCATGAGTCCCGAGCAGTTTGGTGAAACAATGGAAACAATACGTAAACAAAAAGACACCATAGATAATCAAATAGAAGGTATTCAGGTTGAGCGAACAAAGGCGGCAAGAGCAATAGAGTGTTTTAATGAGGAGGAGGAAGAAAAAAAACAACGAGTTTTTGCTCTGCAAGATGCAATGCAGGTGCAGCAGGGTATTGTTGGAGGTGGAATAGAAAAGAAAAATACACAGGCAGTAGAATTGGCAAAACTTGAAACAAAACAAGAGGATCTTGGTCATGAGTTGTATCAAGAAATGCGTCTTTCAATAGAAACTATTTTAGAACGTGGTATTGAAGAAAAACCTATTGAAGAATTAGAAGGACTTCAGGTCACGGTTCAGAAACTCAAATATAAACTCAGTCTTATTGGAGGGATAGATGAAGAGGTGGTGCAAGAGTTTGAAGAAACAAAAGCGCGTCATGATGGGTTGTCTTCACAGCTTGATGACCTGCAAAAAGCAATGAAAGATCTGGATACACTTATAGAAGAGTTGGACGCAGTAATGAAAAAGACAAGAAATAAAGCATTCAAAGAAATCAAAAAAGAATTTTCACGGTATTTTGAGATGGTGTTTTCTGGAGGGAAAGCAGATTTGGTAGAGGTATATGGCGAAGAAGACGTGGATGAAGAGGAGCAGGCGGGGGATACTGAGATGGGAGAACAGCATGTGGACCTTGAAGAAGGAAAAGAACAGGCACAAAAAAAGAAGACCAAAAAAGTACTCAAAGGTATAGATATTGTTGCCTGTCCTCCAGGAAAAAAGATCAAACATATTCAAGCATTGTCTGGTGGTGAACGTACACTTACGTCTATTGCACTGATGTGTGCTATTCTCAAAACAAACCCATCACCATTTGTTGTGTTTGATGAGGTGGAGGCAGCGCTTGATGAAGCAAATACCAGAAAAGTCGCAGGAATTATACAAGAGCTATCACGTGCGTCACAGTTTATTATTATTTCTCATAACCGCGTAACAATGCATATTGCCGATGCGCTGTATGGTGTGACAATGGGAAATGATGGGATGAGCCATTTGTTTAGTGTAAAAATGGAAGAAGTTACTGAGGAGCTCGTTTCTTAATGAGCGTCTTAGCTTGACAATTGGGTGTGTGGGTGGTAGAATAAATTCCTACAGCAAACATAAGTTGTAGGATTTTTTTTTGTTCTTTTTTGGTGTATAAAGGAGTTTTTTATGTCACAATATACTATAACCATTCATTTGGATCATGCACAAAACGTACTTGATTCACAAGACCCAAACTGTGCTTTACGATTAGATGCTGGTTGTTATCGTGATCTTTATGTGCCACGCTCTGCTCTTTCTGGCTCTCCGGAGTCGCTTACGATTACCGGTCCTGTTTTTGAAGTGTGGCCACACAATACACAGCAGCAAATTGGTTCTACTCATGCAGTAGTAGAAAACGGAAATGGTGTAATCGAGATAAAAAGTAATTAGAGAGATAATCTCACATTAACTACTCTAGTCTTTTCAAAAGGTACTTATGTGCCTTTTTTTAATATATCGTTATTTTGTGGTATACTTCCTTAACATTAATGAAATACTATTATTTGATTATGACGCTTAATCAAGATACGTACATACCAAAAGAGCACCCAATAGAACCTCTTGTGTCTGAGCAAGAAGGTGTTTCTGGTTCTATAGATTCAGGTGAGATTCGAGACTCTCGTACCACAGCAGAAGGTGAGCTTGTGCCTGAAGGTGCCGTGAGTATTGAGTCAGTAAAAAATACTTTAGATAAAGAAGGGTATGATCTGGTTGGTAAAAGGGGCATGTTGTCTGGTGGTATGTTGGGTCCATTGTATAAGCTACAAGTAAGAAGCAGAGAGACAGGAGAGGAGGGGTTTTTTACAGAAAAGGTTTTTTCTAGAAATGGCACCCGTTTTGTTCAAGAACGTGTGATGGATGGTGATCGTGGAGTATTTAAATATGTAACAGTTGATCATTTGTTTAATAAACAAAAAGCAGTTAATGTCTTAAGAGATTTACCGGGCATACCTGAGGCTTTTGCTGTTTATGATGGTAAAAAAGGTTCTAGCATAGAAGCATATGTTGCTGGTTGTGAGTTGTCGGGTATTTTATCTGAAGATAGTGATCTTAAGGGGGATTTTCAATATGAAATTACATCAGAGCAGGAGATTAATGAAATTTATAAAAATATTGAATATACGTATGTGGAGGCAGCGAAAAAAGGTTTTATACTTACTATATGGCCCAATTCTCTTTCTGGTATAATGGTCGAGACGAACACTTTGCAACCGTATTTTAATGATCTTCATCTCTATGTTGAGGGTGATATTGAGCACGAGGGTCCTGTTTTAGATAAATTTAAAAAAGGACTGAAGTCTATTAAAGAGCACAAACAGGGAGCACTTGAACAGTTTAATCAATTGCATATTGAGAGGATAAGACAGGCTATGTAGTTGGTGAAGACGATCAAGGTTTTTTTAATACATCGTTATTTTGTGGTATACTATACATAATATAATATACTTCTTATGCTAAGAGGTGAAAATATTGGTTATCAACCAACCATCCCAGAAAGTGATTACAGGTCTAATCTTGAAAATTCTGGTAATCAAGGTACAGGAGATGCTGTGCCTGATTCAGCTGCAGATTTAGCTTTAGAACCTATGCCAGTTCTAGCTAAACCAAAACCACCAGAAGATGTGGTTATTAACGGACTAGTAGAAAGGGGTAACACTTTAGAAGTGCCAGTGGCTCGTAATGAGATACCTCCTGCTCCTCTACCTTTACCTCAAAAAAAACCACCTGATACAATAATCCCAAGAAGAAGCAAAAACAGTGGTGCACAATTTGAACCCATGCCCCAAATCGTGGTGGAGGAGGAACAGCTTCCAAAAAGTTTGGAAGAAAATCTTGCGGTTCTTCTGAATAAAGCTCAAGATGATACATTTAAAAAAATATATAATAAGTATAACGCGGTTAGTTATGTAGAAAAACAACAAAAACTACTTGCGACCCAAGAATTATTGTCATATATCCAGAAATTGAAATTTGATACTCAAGATGGAGACGAAGACTTGAGGGTGTCACGTATTAACACCAAAGAACAACTTGCAAATGCTATAAGCAGGTTGGCACAAGATATTGAAAGTGGTGCAGGTGGTGTCGAGGAGGTTGACACCGTTGTTGCAGGAGACACCAAGAGAGCTGACACTGTTGTTGCAGGAGGAGCTAAGGTTATTGAGATTAACAGGTTGGCACAAGATATTGAAAGTGGTGCAGGTGGTGTCGAGGAGGTTGACACCGTTGTTGCTGAGGGACCTGAGGTTATTGAGATTAACAGGTCAGAGCAAGATGTTATGGCTGATATTTTGGCCAAAGCATTAGAAAGTCGTTTTAGGTTTGGAAGAACTGAGCATGGCGGATCTATAGACGGTGTGTTTGTGCCTCCTGATCGACTTGATACCGAGTCAAGAGAAATGTTGTCTACAGAAGAGGTGAGGGAGGTGATCAACAAAACCATTAACAGCATAGGTCTGTTGCTTAAATTAGAAAATAAAAATAATATAAGTGAAATAATAACTGCGTGCGGAAGTTTTGCTGAGTATATTTATTGGAAAGGTGGTAAAAGGAATAAGATGATAAATGATATTATTCGTGGAACTTCTATAGAAAATAAAATACCGGGTGATGCTGATTTTGCGGTAAGAAATAGAAAAGATCTGGATTCTGTGGTGGAGGGGATTTCAAATATTGTTAAAGAAAACAAACAAGTGTTTGAGAGTATGGGGGTGAAGAATTTTGAGGTTGAGCTGGTAGGGGGTGAGCATGAGGGAAAGCGAATCGGTATTGACCAGTTGCACAATGTGCCTAAAGATGAAATATATAGTGAATTTCCTGGAGAGCCGGACACAGAGGAGCCGTGTTACCGTTTTGGTTTTTATGTGGTTTATGATTTTGATGGTAAAGAAATTGAGGTTCCTTGTGAGATTTTTAGTAACACATGGGTAGCTCCACCAAGTGTGTGGAATGAAGGGGGTATTAGTCGAGAGTCTATTGTACCAACAATGAGTATTAATTCACTTATCGAGTCTTATGGTCGTATTAGAGATTTTGAACACAGTGTTGAGGTTGTTACACAAAATGCACTAAACGGTCTTGTTGAGCCGTTAACATTCTCAGTGGGAGGGGTAGAAAAAAATATACGTTTCATGGACATGTTAGATGTTTTGTCAGAAAAGAATCCAAAAGAAAGACTAGAAGAACTTTTGGGGGAGCCTATTTTTGTTGAACCTGCAGAAGGGGTGATAGTAGAATTTTTACGTGCGGTAAGTGAGGATTTGTACTCGAAGTTAAACCAAAAGATATCGGGATACTGTTTAGAGTGGGGGATGACACCGAAAGATCTTCTTATGGCATATAAAGGTTTTCGTGAATATTTCTCTAATGGTGAGGTGCCACAATTACGTGAGCTGGGTAAACAAGAAAAAGATAAACTTATTAAGCTACTTACTGGATTTAAATCAAAATTACAACAACGATTTGAGAGCTTGGATCGCCTAAGAAAGCTTTCACATCTTTCAGAGTCTTCAGAGGAATACATAGAACAGCTTAAGGAAAAAAAAGAATCATTGTTAGGTTTGGTGGAATTAAGTTTGACATCTTTAAGAAATGTTTTTGATAAGGCTGGTCATGTGTTTGGTTCAGAATTAGCAAAAAAGGCACAAGAAGAAGTTCGTGATGGTAAAAAATTAAACAACCTCTCAGAGCTTTACCAAACTCTTGATTCGGTAAGAGAAGTGACTCCTGAGTTTGCTGAGTGGGCCGACAACTTGAATAATTTTATGGAATTTTCAAAATCAGTCGCGTAGTGGTTGGAAACCATTATGGGTTGACAAAACATACAATATCTGCTAGTGTAAGAATAACAGACAAATACATAAGGAGTAAAACATGTCTGATATCTTTACAGAAGAAGAATTATTTCTAAATAGTTCACTTATCCCATTTTTTAGAAAAGAAAAAGATGCTGCAGCGCTTTGCTGGTTTGAAAGAAACCACTACAAGGTTTTGTCAGAGTGGATACCATTGAGTAATATGTTTTGTCAGGCAGCATCAGCTTCTGTCATGACAAGATTACCACTGTTTCTTTTTAACGACAAAGAGCTGCTTGGTCAATTTATTCACTTTTCTCTTCTTTTCTCAACACATGTTCGAGAAATTAACCCCATAACGGTATTTTCTTCCTTTGAAAGGAAATCTGATTTAGAAGGTCATAATAAGCTGAAAGTAGAGCTGAGGCGAATTGAATACTTTATGAGTCATCCTGTTTTTCAGAATAAAGGAAGTCCGAATGTATTGGTTCGAAACAAAGAATCCTGTTCAATTAGAGGGTTGCCTGTTTCATGCAAAAAAGATCTTTCAAGAGATCCGCGTTGGTTGCTGATTGACAAAATGCAAGATGTGGTCGTGGGTTCAGGACTGTATAAGAAAATACTTGCAGCACAGTTTTTATTTCAGATTCCAAAAAGACGGCTAGATGATTTTCCAATACGGTCTGTATTTTTAGAACATATTGGTATGTGTATTTTTGTTCATGCTAGTATATTTTCATGTTTACATAATATTCCGGTGTATGAAGAGGTTCTACGAAGACACAGAGTTCTGTTGGTTTATTTTTGCCAAGATATAGTAGATTTTTTTGAGCAGAGAAAAAGTTTGGATGAGTTGTCAATGGCCCAAGAGCTCCTTAAGTATCTGGATGATTTTTTCTTTCATAGATATTTTAATAATGTCTTTTGTGAGGAAGGGTCTGACTCAATGTATCAGGAGGCGTTTGATTATGCTAGGCAATAGCAGGTCGCACAGTTTTAATAACTGTGTTTTTTATTACCATTTTTTATGATATACTATTGTTATATATAAAACAGTATAGTGTATGGATCAATCTAATCTACAACAAGAAGAACAAGAGCTTGATAAGAAAAATAATCTGAATAATGCTGAAAAAGAAATTCAGTCATTAAACAGTGATTACGATAAGGTGTACCAACAAATTGCCCCACTTGTTTCTCGGGCAAAAGACCTTCTTTCAGAAGAGGAGTATAATGTACTCTTAGAAGAGTTTAACGCATTATCTTTAGAAAAATAATTTTTACCTTATGTTTCGTGAACAACATATAGAATCTCTTGTAGCCTCACAAGAAGAGCGTAAAAAAGAGTTACAACAAAAACAAGAAGAGTTAGAAGAGAGGGTGCTTAAATTAGATGGTAAAACAGAGGGGTTAACATTGTTTGCAAAAAAATTATTATCTTTTATGTCCGCTGATTATGCAAAGAAGAGTGGCGCAGAGGCAGGGGAGGATAAAAAGATAATAGAAAGTTCCATACTAGAACTTGCGTCTATTAGTACAAAAATAAAAAATATTTCAGAAAATATAGATGTTTTATCACGTGTTGGAAGTGTTGATCCTGAGACGTCTGATCTTGAGATATTCAAAGATACGCCAATAGCTCCTGAGATAGTAACAGGACAGGAAAACAAAGAAGTTTCTAGGGGTGGTATACATATATCTATAGGAACTAATGAAGGTGGACCTAAGAGTAAGTATAAGAATAACGAAGACTGCGCTGCCATGGTTGGTACTGCAGGTGGTGAAAGGATTGGTTTTTTTGCCTTAGATGGCATGGGTGGACATGGGCGTGGGGATGTTGCGAGTCAGGAAGCTGCACGAATTTTAACTGAAATATATAGTAGCGATGGCGCTCAAGAAAGTTCCTTGCGTGACAAAATAATACAATTGGGAGAGGAGATGAAAAAAGTTGATACCAGCAGTCTTGGTGTTGACAAAGGTAGCGGCCTCACTTTGGCGGCGGTAGATTGTGATATAAACAAGAGAGAGATAGAACTTCTTAGGGTTGGGGATGCTGATTTTTTAACTCTTAGAATGAGTCAGTCTGGGGACTATGTTTTGGCAAAAGATGTGCAAGATAGGTTACCACCCCCCCAAAGTCTAGTATCTGTATTGCAAGAATACAACAAAAAAGATCCGGGTTTAGCAAAAAAATACATGGATAGCCTTAGAACACAGTTCAACATGTCTGGTGCAAGTGATAACGAGCTGTATAATAAAGCAAAAAATGTAGTCACCTCTGCTGTGACTTTTGAAGGTGTCAAAGATGTGCAACAGTCAACTGTTATTAATATTGACGACCTTGGTGAGGGCGCTTTAGTGTTTGGGTTTTCTGATGGAATTGGTGATAACATTATGCCAGAAGAAATGCTTAAAATAGCTAATAATAACAAAGGTAAGGGTGTTGCTGCTATCCGTGAGGCTATTATGCAGGCAGTAATAGACAGAACCACATCAGGTGAAACCTTTCAGAATGAGTTTGTGTCAGACGCCAAATCCACAAAAGATAATGTTACATTAAATGTTATGGAATTGAGTGATGAATTTTTTTCGATAAAAAAGGAAGAAGAGCGAAAGAGCGTGGCAAGTGAGTATGTGCATAAACGATTGCATTCTTTGGAAGACGTCGCGCGGTTGAAAGCACTAATACCCGAAGGCATGTTTTCTGAAGAGGAGATGGAGGTTGCTGAAAAAGTAGTTTCACAAGCAGGTGTGTATGAGATTAGTAGTGCCCGATCAGGGGGTGCGGATATGTATAATTTGCAACGTTTAGAAGGTTATTCCGGAAATTTACCTGATAAGCACCCTTTAAAAGAGTCTATCTTAACTCTTCTTAAGGCTGAAAAAAAGAAGGTTAAAGAGCGACTGAAGGCTGATGAAGAGAAAAAGATTCAAACTATTAGAGCGGGTCTGGGTGCTCAGAGCCAAGAAGCCAAAGGGTTCAGCGAAACTTCTATTCACGAAAAACCAACCCTTATATTTAGGGCTCCTGAATTAAGACAACAAGAACATGAAAAACAAGAGTATAAGAAAAAATCTTTACTATTTTTAAACAGTTTAGACAAATTAGTTGGTATCACTGGTACTCTTGAGTTAGGTGGTACTAATTACAAGGAATTCCTGGATAAGTATCTCAGAGGAGGTGAAGACCTCATTGTATCCGATAAAGCGGGATTTGAGCAATACAGAGATAAGATTAAGGAGTACTTTTCTGTGGCTGAGGATGAGTTTAGGGTATGGATAGATGAACTAAAAATTGAGGAAGTAGAAAAAGAAGTGGCGAAGAAGATGGTTTCTAATCTGGCGACATAGTGTCATGTCGTAAGGATAAACTTGACAACATGTATTTTTTGTGGTACGGTTTTTATATTGTATTGTTCTTTAAAAAAGGAGAGAGAAATGATTACAAGCTATGAAGAAGAGTATCTTGCAGCAGTCTCAAGTGCATTGAATAGGATTATAACACCGCCCTTTATTTTTTCCAGCGCCTCTGATCGATTGGTTTTGAGAAGGGTAGATATTTCTTCTAAATGCGAAATATTTTCTTATGCACTTTACCAAACCGGATTGATGTTACTTGGCGACTACATGCAGTACACTAAAGATGAGTATGTTCCAAAAGATGGCACCTTGCGGCTACATGGCAAAATGATACTAGAAAGAAAACAAAACGAGTATTTTAATGCATTAGACATACTTTACGGCTTATCATCTCCTTCTGCTGGATTTTTGGCCTTGTTTGAACCAAAGCCACCAACCAAAGAAGAGGTTGATGGTAGTATAGCAGTGTATGAATCTTTTTTGTGCCATGATTTTTTTGATGGTATTTTTGATGATTTTATGCCAAGCATTAGGGTGCAAGAAGTGGTAGAGGCTAGAGCTAAACGCAAACGAGAGGGGATTACCCTCAAACCACCTCCTTTGGTGTTTGAAACGGACAGTCAGGAGCCCGAATGAATTTTGTTATTTTTGGTCCAAAAAACACCCCACCAACATACGGTGGGTTTTTAATTGACAAAAAAACAGATCTGGTATATACTGTCAACCATAATAATCCGTCACAAACGCTCTAAAGGGTTATATATAACTTACTATAAATTATGCTAAGAATTCGACTCCAAAGAATTGGAAAGAAAAAACAACCGGTATACCGGTTTATTGTGTCTGAAAAAACAAAAGACACGCAAGCTGGAAGCCTAGAAATTCTAGGACAATATAATCCAGTATTAAAAGAAAAGTTAATCAACATGAATGCAGAACGCATTAAGCATTGGATTTCTGTGGGTGCACAACCTTCTGCAACGGTCAATAACATTCTTATAAACGCAGGAATTATTGAAGGAAAAAAGCAAAAGTCTGTAACCATTACCAATAAGCGAAAAGCGAAACTAGACAAGAAGAAAGAGGAAGTAGAAGAAAAGAAAAAAGCAGCAAAGGAAGCAAAAGAAGCTGAAGCAGTGGCAAAAAAAGAAGCTGAAGCAGTGGCAAAAAAAGAAGCTGAAGCAGTGGCAAAAAAAGAAGCCGAAGAAGCAAAAGCAGCTGAGATAGCCAAAGCCGAAGAAGCAAAAGCAGAAAAGAAAGAGGAAGTTAAAGAAGAGAAAGTAGAAGAAGAAAAAACAGAAGAACCAAAAGAAGAAAAGAAAGAATCTTAATATGGAGTATAAAAACCACCAAGACGGTGGTTTTTTGGTAGCAAAGTTATACACAGTAGTTTGATTATGTTTGGCACAATCATGTTTTTGTGGTATAGTTGAAGAAGTATAATGCACATTATACGTATTAATTTTTAAGTATCGCACGATATGGAGAAAGATAAAGAATTTCTTGAATTTCTGGTGAGAGCAATTGTGAATCACCCAGAAGATGTGAATTCAACAAGAACTGTTGATGAGCGTGGAGTCCTTATTACGCTGGACGTAAATCCAAGTGATATGGGGTATGTTATTGGAAGACGTGGTATGACAGCGCAGGCAATACGAAGTCTTCTAAAAGTAGTTGGTGCAAAAAATAATGCACGAGTTAATCTCAAAATTAACGAACCAGAAGGTGGGCGTGGACCATCTCGTCCGTCAGAACCTTCTATGGATGACATTGACACGAGCGTGGTTGACAATCTAACCATTTAAATAAAATTCAAAGAAATAAAAAACCCATCATTGTGGGTTTTTTATGTACTATATCAATCCACATGACAGGACTTGAACTTTTCTTTCTTTTCTTGTATACTCTACAACAGCTTACAATAGGTGCATTTATATCTGCGGGTTTATAGCTCAGTTGGTTAGAGCGCCACATTGACATTGTGGAGGTCAGAGGTTCGAATCCTCTTAAACCCACAAAACTACAATGGGCATGTAGCTCAGTTGGTTAGAGCGCAACACTGATAATGTTGAGGTCCCAGGTTCGATTCCTGGCATGCCCACAAAAACGCAATGTCTGCGTTTTTTTGTTGCTTTTTTTATTTTTCCATGCTATACTAGTCCAAAAATTATACTATGTTTAAAGAGGAGATTGAGCAAGACAATGCAAATACCCAAGAAGACTTTACAGGAGGTTCGAGTACACAGAGCATGGCGTTAAACGCTATTGGTCTATTCTTCTTAGAGGTTATTAAGATAGTAGTGCTAGCGGCAATTACGGTTGGTATTGTTCGGTATTTTTTGTTTAAACCATTTTATGTGAAAGGAGAGTCTATGGTGCCAAACTTTCAGCCAAGTGATTATCTTATTATAGATGAGCTGAGTTATAGGTTTCGTCCACCACAACGTGGAGAGGCTATCGTATTTCGTGCGCCAATGCAGGTGCAGAAGGACTATTATCTCAAACGTGTGATTGGATTGCCAGGAGAACGTATTCAGGTAGAGGATAATAAGATTATCGTATTTAATGAGGAGCACCCAAAAGGTGTCCTTGTAAAAGAGGAGTATATTATAGAAGAAACACCAGGTTCGGTGAGTTACGTACTTGGAGAGGATCAATACTTTGTTCTTGGGGACAACCGTGACGCAAGTTATGATTCTCGTAGATTTGGCCCTATTCATAAAGACGCCATAGTCGGAAGGACATGGATTCGTGGTTGGCCCATCGATACAGTAGAAATATTTCAACCACCACAATATAATTTTTAACCTATTACGTACCTTATGCCTCCAGCAAAAAAAACAGCAAA
>JABJHO010000018.1 GCA_018661775.1 Candidatus Magasanikiibacteriota bacterium
AGTCGTGTAAGCATGCGAGACTCACCATCACCACTCCGCGCTTCTGTTTCAGACATGAGTGTTACTGCTTCTTTATTTCCGTCACCGTTAATGTCTATCTCCCCAACCATTTCAGTTGTAGGATGAGTAACATTGTATTGACTGGCATACTCAGTGTTCCAGGTGGTTGGTTTTCCATCAACGGTTCTTGCTTCTTTATACGCTACTGGTTGTGGTTCTGTTGTTTTTGGTTGAGCCCCTTCGTTAGACTTATCTTCTGAATTAGCTTCTTGTTTTCTACTTTGAGATTGTTGTGTTTTTTCGCTTTCCCCTACTGCATGCTCATTAACCGCACCCATTCCATCATACCAAGATGCGAGCGCAAAATTTCCTTGTGCTCCCTGCATGCCGACATTAAATGCTTCACCGTACCCAGCCGCAGCCAAACCTTGAGAGAGCATTGTTCTACCAGTTCTTTTTGCAAGATCTCCGAATCCTACCCCTTTTGTGTCTACCTTTCCAAGCCATTCTCTAACAACCTCGTCGTCAATAGATCCAGAAATAAGCAATTTACGTAACTGTTCTTCCCTGGTAAGAACCTCCTTTTCTTTTACGCCTTCTAACACTGTTTCTACACCAGCAATAGCACCTTTTGTAACAAATCTTATGCTGGCTCGCTTAAATAGACCACACCCAGCAAAAGCGGAGATCGCATAAATGGTACCAAAGTTACGAACATATCTTCTCACGGACGCCAATCCTTGTTTTTTTGTTTTATATCGTGTGGTGGCTTCTGCAAACTTGTCCCCCAACTCCTGCTCGTTTACAATACGAAGATGTTCTAATATGAGTTTTTTTCTTTTTTCTCCATCTTGCTCCTCATCATACGCGGCTTTAATAGCTCCTAGTTGAATGCCATGTGCTGTCACAGGATAAAATTCATCATTATAGAATTTTGTTGTGCCAAAAACAGTAGCAAGTTGTACATCTCTTGTGCTGTCCTGCGACACCATGTCAAAATTAGCAACGTCTAAAGCACTCTCAGCTGTATTGGTGTATTGTGTTATCTTCTTATTGTTATGACTAATAAGCCCTTCTTCTGCCAAAGAATACACACCCGCAAGAATTGCAGACATTCCTGCACTACTTGAAATATATTTTTTTCCTGCTTCTGCCACATAACCCGCAGCAAACATCAGTCCATATGTTTTTCCTGACAAAAGAGGTTTCAGAAAGTTTGGCACACCCTTCCAGTTACCCGAAAAAAGGTTCTCAGCCTTTTTTCTCAAACTGCCTTTTTTGCCCTCCTCCTGTGCAAACTTTTCTGCAATATATTGCTCCACAAACCGTCGTTTTTCTCTTTCTGCCATCAAACATAATGTGTTATACACATCATCAACAATTTTATTTTTATCATCTTCTAAATCTATTGTTGTAAAATGACTAGCACCAGCCCTCAGAATATTTTCTTTTATTTCTTTTTCTGTTTTTCTATCAAAAAATAATTTATACACCTCAAGCATGGCAGTCTTATGTCTTTCTGCTTCTTGTTGTGCGAGTTGTTCTTGGCTTGGTTGTGGGCCCTGGTCCGCACCTTCCTGGTCAGTGCTTGGTTGCACTTGATCAACGACAGGTGGCGTTGTGCCAGTAGACGCTTGCACTTGTTCCGGGTTTAGTGACACCGAATCAGTGGTTGGTTGTGTTTGATTGGCTTGAGTTGGTTGTGGTTGATTGGGTTGTGGTGTATTAGTCTGAACATCTATATCAGGAGCGCTAGTGTTTTCTAGCTCATTATCACTTGGTGACTTATCATCCGAGTCTTGACCTTCGCCAAGATTATCAAAATCTACACCCTCAAACATACTAGCTAAATCGAGATTCACATTAGGTTCAGTCGATGGATTTGTGACAACAGCTGGTCTATAAACCATAGCTGCTTTCACTGCCTCAAGCAATGGTGAAAGCACAGTCTTTCCAATACCAAGATTTTTTGTATCAACATTAGTATTACCATTCAAAAATTGTATATACGCTTGTTTGTCTACGCCAATTAACACGCTTTTCTCTTTGTCTTGAGCATCTTCTCCTAAAAAAATCAAGGTTTCTCCTGTATAATTACGTATTGCAGTTTTTAGTTTTTCTACAGCTTCTGACCTCTCTTGATCCTCTAAATCTTTATTATTTATAGCAGTAACTATTTCCACATTGTCTTGGTAAAACTTTTCTGTGGCAAAGGCATTTACAATAAATTTTTTATTTTCGCCTTCATTGGAGTATTCTGCATTATCTGTAAAAAATGTTATATATGTATTCAAAATACCAGCTTCTAACTCCTTAAATACTTCTGCGTAAAAATCTTGCACAACTGCATGTTTTTGGTCATGTTTATCCGTATGATACAATCCTAACTTGGTTTGTTTAAATTTTTTCAAAGTTTTTTGAGAAATCGAAAGCTCTTGTGCAGTCTTGTCTAATATATCATTTATTAAGACTTTTTGTTGCTCTGGTGTGAGCGAGAGTGTTTGTTCGTCAGCCACCTCTGCGGCCGTATTTATTTCTCCCAAAACTTCAATAATATTAACATCATTGATATTAATTTTTTCTAAAATACCCACAACAGAAATAATAAGTGCTGCTTTTTTTTCTAAATCTTCTTTTGCTTCAGTCAGAACACCTTCTTCTTCAGAGTTTGAAGCAGTTTCCAAAGCACTGTCTAAACTGGTAATAAAGGAATCCAAAGAAGCGCCTACGGAAGATAGTTGGCTTAATTTATCGCTCAAACTTGTTTTTACTCGCACTACACCTTGTGAAAACGTTTCTTTTGCCTGAGCAAGAGCTTCTTTGGTAATATCACTTTCTAAGCTTGCAAATGGATTGGTAAGTTGTTCATTAGTATTTTGTTGCATAGTAATTATTTGTGTTTTCCATGTATTTTTTCCAAACACTCCTTTATGCTTGCTTTGTCTTTTATTCCTTGTACAGACGGGCGCAAACAGCGAATTTCTTCTTCTACTTTTTTGGTCTCTTCAGACACCCAAGCAAGGATGTTTTGAAGAATCTCTAATTCGACCTTCTGTGACCTGGTCCCAATTTTTGTATTATTGTTATTCGCTGTTTGCATATATAGTATATATAATATCTTACATCGCCATCACATCTTTGACGCTTGTACTAAAATCATCGACAATAGTTTTCATTTCACCTTCAAAATTTGGTACCGCGCTTTGCCAAAAGGTACTCCAATCGTCGGCAGTTGCATCATCTTTGTCAATAAGTGCTGCATATTCGTCGAGTCGATCTTCTGGAATCTTTGTAATTAAGTGCAAACCAATCCGTTGTTCGAGTTGTGCAGAAAGTTCTGGCACATACTCCTTTTTGAGCTCGTCGGTGAGCTCGAAGTTATTGTCGGCAAAAATCTTAAGCACGAGTGCTTCTGCCATATCTCCTGACATTTGAGGCGCTGTTGTGTTTTCCATAGGAAAAGTATCTTAGATAAATAAATAAATAATTATATATATTATACCATTGGTACTATTTCTTTTCTTCTTTGCCACACGACCACACCAAGCCCACCAATCAATGCACCAAACAGTGCGTTGAGTAAGAGGTTTGGTCGTACCGGAAATCGTGAAACAATCGGTGTGCTAATTTCTTTTATGTTAACAGGTGTTCCTGTGTAGTTTTGTGCCTCTTTTGCTAGCACCGCACTGACTGCCTTGCCATAAGCCACTGCCTGATCCTTGTTTTTGTGATAGGTTTGAAGCTGTATTATGGCGGTACCATACACCACTTTTCCAGAAACAAGCTTTTTCCACCGTTTTCTCTTTTTTTGCTCAGAAATTTCTTCAAATTGTGCTGTATCTAGCGAAAAAGTAGCTTTTTTTTGCTCTACGCTCCGAAAAAATGAATCGGTTGTAATAATATGTGTCAGTGTGTCACCTGTTCGTTCGGCTGATTTGAGCGAAACATAGGGGTCTACAGTGGTGTGTTTTGGCAATACGAGTAATTGTGTCTCTGCTTTGTATTGAAGGGGAAAAAACGCTGAAATAAGCAAAGAAATGACGGCAAAAACAAGAGCTGACCGACCAATTTGGGTAATATTCTTCTTTTTGTTCGGAAATGCCTGCAGTAAAAACATAATAGCTCTTTGAATTATCTCTTTATAAAACAGTAAAGTATATCACTATACTGCTCTTTTGTCAACAATGTTATACACTTTTACCGCTTAATCGTCATGATTCGCTCTTCCTCGTCTCGGATTATTCGTACCGTAAACGTGCTTGGTGCCGTGTGAAATACCCATGCGGCAGTTTTTTCTTCGTATGCATTGGTGTGCATAAACGTAATAATATCCCCCGATTTCATGGTACTTGTCCCAGAGGTTGTAGGAATATTTGTGATAACAAATCCTTGTTTTTTGATAAGATAATCATCTTGAATATACCCATCTATGGCATACCCAAAAAATGATAGCGGTCGCTCATAAAGTGTATTAGTACCAAATAGTGACGGAATATGTTCTTCTATGTGCCTACTATCTATAAGCGTACCGTTTGGCCCTACAAACCCAACCAACCCTCCTTTTCCGGGAGTAAGAACAATGTCGCCTGGGACAGAATCTCCTATAAGTAAATGATCATATCTTGTGACAAATATATCATGCACGCTCTTTGTGCCTCGCTTTACCACCCCATCTAATACCAGTGGGTATGATGTGTTATGCCCCATCCCAATAAGCGGTGAATAGTATGGTAACGTTTCACTATCTACCATTGTCACATCTCCACGAAATGCGTCACCATCAATTTGCAAAAAGAGTAGTCCGGAATCCAAATCGGGTACCGCCTTGGTTACGTAATACACTGTCCCTTGGTAATCTACCACATGCCAATTTTTTTCTTCTGCCAATTTGTAGTTTGGCGCATACATCACAACCCACCCCCCAGAAGACAGTACCACGCCGCCGCCAACAAAACCGTCTACTGGATAGAGTGTTTCTTTTACGACAGTCCGTGCATCATACACCTCTACCATGCGCTGTTCTACTTGTTTTTCTACCAG
>JABJHO010000019.1 GCA_018661775.1 Candidatus Magasanikiibacteriota bacterium
AACATAAAGAAAAACCTAGGATATAGGTTTTTCTTTTTTTGTTGTGTATATCTTTGGTTTTGAAATGACACTACGTTTCATGCATTGAATGTTCTTTCATCCACTTTTTCTCATTACACCAGGCTCTCCTTACTTTTTGTAACCAAAAAGTAACAAAAAGTTTTGGAGGGTGCAGAACTCGTTACTATGTATATAATACAGTATTTTGTGGTGACGTCTATCACATACATAATACGTATGAAATGGAGGCTGCACCCCCAAACCCCCATTCGCTACAACTAATTACTCAGTTTGTGTTTTGTGTGTAAGTTTTTGATTAGTTTTTTCAGATTCTTTCTTCTCTCACCAAATGCTCGGGGGTTTCGGACAAATTACAAACCCCCACTTGCTACACCTCATTACTCAGTTTGTGTTTTGTGTGTAAGTTTTTGATTAGTTATTTCCAAATTCTTACTTCTCTCACCAAATGCTCGGGGTTTGGTATTTTTCTGGGATATATTACCGACTTTTGACTGGAAAAAGAGGTTGCCCACAGGTGCTACTCCTTTTTTTATTTTATTTGTGGTATAATATCATTATTAGTTTACATAACTTTCTTCCCATGGCACCGCTTTGCAAACGTGCTTTACGCTATTTGGGTATTATTAAAAAATACGTACTACCACGCAAAAGTATTGCTGTTTTTTCTTGTATTCTCATTGCTTCTCTTACTGTAGTGGGGTTTGTTGTGTTACCAGAGCCAGCGTCTGCTGTAGGTTTTCTTGATAGTCCTGGTGTATATATGGTGGAACTTATAGTGAGTTTAATACTCATGATCGCCAAACTGTTTATGCAAATATCAGTGTTCTTCTTATCACTGTTTATTGCTATTGCAAAATATAATGATTATATCAATGCCGACATTGTGATACTTGGTTGGGGTATGGTGCGTGATGTTGCCAATATGTTTTTTATTGTGGTGCTTATGGTGATTGCCTTTGCCACAATACTTGGGTTAGAAAGTTATGCCTGGAAAAAAACACTCGGAAAGTTTATCCTTATGGCAATTTTGGTGAATTTTAGTAATCTTATTTTTCAGGTGATTATAGACATGGCACAAGTGTTTACTTTAACATTTGCCAATGCCATTGCGGCAACCGCAGGAGGAAACCTTATTTCTATTTTTAATATGGATAAGTTCTTCTCAATGAGCAGTTCGGCAAATCCTAGAGACCTTTCCGATGTACTTTCTGGTGCACTGCCTGCTGCCGTTATGGCTGGTATTATGGCATTTATAGCAATGGGGACAATAGCTAGTTATTGCATACTTATGGTGGTTCGTTTGGTGGTGTTGTGGACTATGATTATTCTGTCACCGCTTGTATTTATCCTTTCCATATTGCCCCAAACAAAAGCACAGGCAACAGATATTTGGAGAGAATTTATGAACCACGTGCTTGCCGGACCAGTAATGGTGTTTTTTCTGTGGCTGGCCTTTGCTGCTTTTGGCTCCGGAAACGCAGCAGAGCAACTAGGAATGACAGCTCCAGAAGGAGGTATGGGTGTATCAATTTCTGAGGCTGCCTCCTATGACAATCTTGCAAATTTTGCTGTTGCCATAGCGTTTCTTTTGCTTGGTATGGAGCGTGTACAAAAGCTTGGGTTAAGAGGGCAGACATTTGCAGACAAAGCCGGAAAATTTGTGCAACAAGCGGCAATGTGGGGTACTGGGGTAAAATATTTGCAAAAAGAGGGAACAGAGGCTATCAAAGATTGGGCAAAGATTGGTTGGGGTGCTACTGGAGGTAGGATTTTGGATAGCGTACCGCTTTTTGGTGCTGGAGCAAAAGCAGGGCGAAAGGCTATTATTGCCGAACAAGAGAAATTAAGAAAAACAAAAGAAGAGGTTGCTGCTGCCAAGGTAAGAAAAGGTTTGGGACGATTCCTTGCGCCGTCTGACAAAGCAATGCATTTGGCAGAAAAAGAAAAGCAATCGGCCGAAGAGGCACAAAAGAGTGCTCGTGCTGATGCAGAAGTGCATCACAAAGGTGGTGATGAAAAGGCTATTAAAAAAAGGACAAAAGAGCTGGCTAAAGATATAATGAAAGAACAGCAAAAAGCGTTTGATAAAACGTTAAAGATGAGTATGTTCGTTGATACGACTGGTCTTACCGCTGAGGACAAAACTGAACTTGGATTGCGCAGTTCTGAATTAGCGGCTATTAGCGGGGCTACCGGACATGGAACTGCTTCAGATGAAGCAATGCAACTCCTCAAAAACAGGGATCTTGCTAGTGTTGTGGATGATAAAACGCTTGGAGAAAGACAGCTTAAAGAAATGGAAAAAGACTCTTTGTGGGGAGCAGGAAAAGCGGTTCGGTTTTTGGGTCTTGGAACTGGTCGAAAATACAACACACTCCATGCCGCAGCACAAAAAGCACAAGCAGATGGTGTTGGCGGGAAAGCAAATAGTTTAGAAGAAATTATAGGTAATTATGCAGGTGATGCACAGCTAGCCAGCAATAGTAAGGTGCGCAAAAAGGTGATGTTGTATGAGGCAAAAGAAGCGAGAGAAGAGTTGGAGGAGTTTGCTGAACTTGATATGGATAAACGACAGGCAATGATTAAAAGGCTTATTGCACAGAAGCAAAAATTAGCTGGTTCAAAAAAACCTGAGGATAAAAAAGCACTTAAACAAACAAACAAAGCACTGTTATCTCTTTTGGCAAGCACACATGACAATGGTGAACTTTCTTACTCAGGTTCAGTCCTTGGGAGTGATTGGCAAGCGGCAATTAATGGTGGAGTTGTTGACTTTAATGATCCTGCACAAAACTATTTAAATGATTTTGCATTAATGGGAGCAACAGTTGCAGAGGTGACTCATGGAGGTAGTTTCGATTCTCCTGATGCCATAGAAAAACAAAGAGAATTCTTTCAGAAAATGGCGACTGGTTCTGGAGAGAAGTTTGGTGCAAACATGCTTGCCATTAAGAAAGCTCGTGAAAATGATGTACAAAAAAATGGTGCCATTGCTAGCGCAGGTCATGTTATGGAGGCAGTTGATGAAAACGGGGCATTGGCCTTGGGGTATGCCAAACTGGCGGAAGCTGGTACTTTTGGGAAAAAAGGTGGATACGCAACCGGTTCTTCGGGCAAAAGTGGAGAGGCGTGGAGAAGTGGTAAATATACTTTTGCGGCAGCAAATACTCCTGCGAATAAAATAGACTCAGAAAGCTGGAGCTTGGGAGCAAACACAGCAGTAACTCGCGGAGGAGCAGCAGTGATTGTTAGTGGTAAACAAGTATACGCAATGGGTGCCTTAAATACGGAATTGGCAAGTAAGTTAGAGCGTATGAGTGCCAGTTCTTTGGCTGCACTTTCGGACTCGCAAAAAAGACGGTTATTGGGAAGTGCAAGTTCTACAGAATTGTCTAATAAGGATGGTGATATTGGCGCGGGTGGGACAATCTGGGTTTCTTCGGCAGTGCATGCTCAGATACAGAGAACTTTTGATAATATTGAGGTTGCCTATGGCAGTTCTGACCCTAGAGGGAAAGATGCTATCAAACAGAATATGATGAATGTTCTCCAAGGTGCCGGACTCAAAGCCACCGAGGCAAAGCATCTGGTTGATAGTTTTGCCGCTGGAGGTGCTAGTAATCTTATGACTGCAGGTTTTAGTCAGAGTACTCCTTAGCTTAAACTTATGGAAAAAAACATTTTTCTCCAATTTACTCCCATTGCAAAAGAGCAGTTTTCTGAGGCAGAGAGCTTGTTTCAGCGTACACTGTTTAATGACGCAGACATGCGGCAGATTCGTGATGCACTACATTATGCGTTTGAACAGAAAAAGTTTGCACCAAAAACAATTGGAGAGTATTACAAAACATATTGGAGTTGGTATATTCGGGCAATGTATAAAAAACCATTATCATTAAAAGAGGATGTGTTTATTACCATGTTTTGTAAAACATTTGTGACAGCACATGTTATGGATCTTGATCCGGTTGGAAATTTTTTCCAATACATACGCATTCATGCCTTTGAAGACGAAAAAGCACGGTTGTTTTTTGAAAAAACAAAAAACATGTTATTGCGCGAAAAGTATCCACTCAACCCAACAATAACAGAGGCAGCAATTCTTTTACCAATGTTTTTTCGAGAAGTTCGTTCTTCTCGATTGCAAAGAGATACGCTTGCCATGACAGAGTATGTGTCAAAAGTACGTAATCAGCTTTTTTATACCGTGCCAACTCGTTACGAAATAGAAAAACAAGATCAAGAAAAGATACTCCAAAGTCTTACGCTCAGTAGTAATTTTTTTCAGAAAACCACAGACATTGTTCCGGCATTTGATATATTTTTAGACGAACTTGATGAAAAAAATGAATACGCAGAGGCGGTACAAGATGTAATCATGTATTTGAGCACAGAAGAAGGAAAAAAACTTACAGATGTGCCTTTGCTTGGAGAAAAAACTAGGCAGCAAATAAGAGAAGTTGATGCACAAAAACAAGAAGAAGTATTTCATCGCCTTGCGTTTCCTGAGGATAAGGGCACAGAGCAAGAAACAGAAACCCCAGAAGAAACACCGTTTGGCGCCGAACCACCAATACCAACACCAAAAGCTGCATCAAACGCAGAAAAACCAACCGCAATGAGTTATGACCAAATCAAAACCATGATTGATTCACGATTTGAAAAAGATGCTTCTGGCGAATATACCAATATAGAAGGTGTTATGGTTATGTTGAGTGGTTTTGCAGCAGACCAAAACGATCCACAAATTGCCGAACTCTATTATTTTGATGAGCAAAAAGGGAAATTTATGTGGAATAATGCTATACTAGGTACATAATACTATGGCAGCAAATCAACCAACAATTCCGGTTAAAAAACCAGATGGCTCTGTGGTTCGCATGACCATGAGTGAATTTGCGGCATATAAAAAAGGGCAAAAAGACGATGCGCCGGTGTCGGCAGCACCATCTAGTCCTTTTGCTCCTCCTGCCGCTCCACCAGCGCCACCTGCTCCACCAAAACTAACAGAAAAAAAAGACCCATCACTTGATGAAAAATTGGCCAATCTTAAAGCACGAGAAAAAGAGCATTTTGCCAAAAAACATCGTATTCCGCGAGTGCCGCATCCGCCACGCAAAACCAGTGTACCTGTTCCGCCGGCACCACCATCAAGACAAAAAAATGATGATGTGGTATTGCCGCCACCACCACCAATTCCTATTCCACCACCATCTCCGGTTGTGCCATCACCACCGCCACCACCAATAGATTTTGCTGCCATAGAAAAAGCAGAAGAAGCATTGGCGGAGGATTTGGCACGACCCGCAAAAAAAGAAAAAAAGAAACATGCGCAAAAAACTTTGGCAAAACGCACGCCAACAGCGCTTTCTACAACCACACCTGTGGTAGATATTTTTAAAGATGAGGCAAAAGCAAAAATGCACAAATGGGAAAAAGAAGACAGTGCTTCACCGCTTGAAGAGGAGCACGAAAAGAGTGAAGAGCGTGCTGCGCACACACCGGTGTCAACAAGTTCTGCGGCTGGTGTAGAATTGGTGTTTGCAAACATAGACCTGCCATTTGGTGACGACGTAAAGAAACGACTTTATCCATTGTTTTTGTCTCGGATCAAAGATATTCGCTCTTCAGAACAAGTGCAAGAAAAATTATTACACGCAAAAGATGCTGGTGGGTTTGGGTTTTCACACACCGAAGCAGATCAAATTATGCGCGCATTGGCACTTGCACTAAATACTACTACCTCAGAACAAAAAGAACAGAAGCCAAAAGTGGCTCCACCAAAAACAACAAAAGTGGCAACAAAATTTTCGCATGGTCCGGCTGATGATCATATTTCTGCCCAACATGCCGTGCCAGAAAATCTTGGTGTTCGTCAATCGGTTGGAAAAAAACCCATTATTCACGATATTATTGTACCAAAAGGAGCGGCAGCACTTTCTGACATGCTCTCTGGTGGCTCGTCTAGCGCGGTTGAGCCTCCAGCACAAAAGAAGCGTACTGTTGGTCCGGTTGGGGAGTTTGAATCAATGGACCTAACCACGTTTCGTCGTATTGGAGACACAACAGAAGCGATTGTGGCAAAACTTCATGAGCGGCTTGGCTTAATGAAAAAAGATTCCTATTTGCTGTATATGGAAGGAAAAAAAGCATGGAGGCGGTCACCGTTATATATACAATACACAAATTTGTTGACCAGAGCACTCAATGAAAAAAGAACATTGAGCCAGCAACTTGATATGCAAGATGCCGAAGTACCACTAACTCAAGTTGATATTGATGCGATTATTGCCTTTAATCACACACTATAATATATGGATCAGTTTGTTGTGCCACAATTTATAGAAGTTGAAGATAAAATTTTTGGCCCGGTTACCACCAGGCAATTTCTTATTTTGCTTGTGGCGTCTGGATTTATTTTTATTGCATTTAAGACACTAGACTTGGCATTGTTTGGGGTGTTTACTTTCTTTTTTGGGGGGTTTGCCTTGGTTCTTGCTTTTGTAAAGGTGCGTGGTCAATCGTTTCACTTCTTTTTGCTCAATGTAGGAGAAAGCCTTCGTAGACCATCGCTTCGTGTGTGGCATAAAAGTTACACCACCGAAGAGTTGAAATATATTATGGCACAAGAAGTAGCAGAAGTAGTAGCAGAAAAAGAACATACACATGTGACAAGACGACGGATTCAAGACTTGTCACTTATGGTAAATACTGGTGGGTATTACAAAGGAAAAGATGACACATTATAATTTGTATGAAGAATAAAAAAGCAGCAGCAAAAAAAGCAAAACAAATACCATCACAAGCATATATTCCCATTTCTGAAGTAAAAGATGGTATATTAATCATGAAAGACGGAACATTTCGGGGAGTGTTTATGGTGTCGAGTATTAATTTTGCGCTAAAATCCGAAGATGAACAGAAAGCGCTTATACAATCGTATGTTGGGTTTCTCAACTCCATAGAATTTCCATTGCAAATTGTGGTACAGTCGCGAAAGCTTCAGATTCAGCCATACTTAGACAATCTTATGGAGCTGGAAAAAAACCAAGAAAATGAGTTGCTCAAAATACAAACTGCCGATTATCGTTCTTTTGTGAAGGAGTTGGTAGAGATGGGGCAAATCATGACAAAAAAATTCTTTGTGGTGGTGCCATACGATCCAATGTCAAACAAAAAGAAAAGTTTTTGGGCGCGGCTTAAAGAAGTTATTACACCAATTGGATCAATTCGAGTGAAAGAAGAATTATTTCAAAAAAGAAAACGTGAAATTAATCTGCGTTTACGTGCCGTGAGTAGTGGACTGCAAAGTATGGGGCTCAACCCTGTGCAACTTGACACAAAAGCGCTGATTGAGCTGTACTATAGTACATATAACCCAGATATAGCATTTTCCGAGCAGCTCAAGGATTATAATAAGGTTGATGTACAAGATTTTTAATCGTATAAGGTATGCCATTTAAACCAATTACCACAATTGAATCCAAAAAGAAGAAAAAAGGTGGATTTTTTTCAAAACAAAAAGCACTCGAATCGCAGGTAGAAGAAGAGCTGATTACCCTAGAAGAAGAGCGAACATATAGGCTTGGTACCGTCGCCATTCGTGACCTTATTGCGCCATCAGCCTTTAAAGTTGAATCACAATATGTGCAGCTTGGCGAGGTGTTTATGCGCACGATTTTTGTGGTCTCATATCCACGCTATATTTCTATTGGCTGGAGCACGCCAATTCTCAATTTGAATCTGACCATGGATATTAGCATGTTCTTTTATCCGATAAAAGCATCTATTATTCTAAAGCAACTTAAAAAGAAGGCAGGTGCGCTCAATGCACAGCTTTCAGGAGACAGAGAAAAGGGCGCACCACGTGACCCATTACGAGAAACAGCATTGCAAGATATTGAGCAGCTCCGAGATTCACTTACCCAAGGAACTGAGCATTTTTTTCAATATGCATTTTACGTAAACTTGTACGCAAAATCAGTAGAAGAGCTAGATACTGTTACCGAAGATATACACAATATTTTTGGGTCAAAACTGATTTATAGTAGACATGTGCTGTTTCAGGCAGAGCAAGGATTTAACTCTTGCGTACCGTTTGGTATAGACGAACTCATGATTGCATTTAACATGAACTCGTCACCGATTGCTTCGTCATTCCCATTTGTTTCTTCAGAACTTTCAAGTGACAACGGTATTTTGTATGGCATCAACAGGCATAATAATAGTTTGATTCTTTTTGACAGGTTTTCTTTACAAAACGCCAACATGGTGGTGTTTGCCACATCAGGTGCCGGAAAGTCGTATGCCGTAAAATTGGAGGTGCTCAGGACCATGATGATGGGAGTAGATGTGATTATTATTGATCCAGAAATGGAATATACACATATGTGCGAGGCTGTTGGAGGAACGTATGTCAATATTTCTCTTGCATCAGAAAGTAAAGTAAATCCATTTGACCTTCCAAGACCAGTTGGCGGTATGCAGGTGGCGGTAGAAGATATTATTCGGAGTGCGGTTATTACGCTCAAAGGATTGATTCGTATTATGCTTGGGAGTTTAACCGCCCAAGAAGACTCTGTTATGGATCGCGCACTGCTTGAGACCTATGCCAAAAAAGACATTACACCACAATCTGATTTGGCCACTGTTGATCCGCCAATTATGCAAGATTTGGTAGATATTTTAGAAGGCATGCGTGGTGCTGAGAATTTGGTTATTAAATTACAAAAATTTACCACCGGTACATTTTCTGGATTATTTAATTCTCCGACAAATGTTAACACAGACAATCAGTTGGTCATATTTAGTGTACGTGATTTAGAAGATGAGCTTCGACCAATGGCAATTTACTCGCTGATTAATTATATTTGGAATATTGTGAGAAGTGAAAGAAAAAAGCGATTACTTATTATTGATGAGGCGTGGTGGCTTATGATGCACGAAGATAGTGCAAAGTTTATTTTTGCGCTTGTAAAGCGGTGCCGAAAGTATTATCTTGGTATTACGACCATTACCCAAGATGTGAATGACTTTTTGTTGTCGCAATACGGCAGATCGATTGTAACAAATTCAGCATTACAGCTCCTTATGCGTCAGTCGCCAGCATCAGTTGACGTGGTACAAAAAACATTTATGTTAACAGAAGGGGAGCGGTATTTATTACTAGAAAGCGCCATTGGAGAAGGAATCTTTTTTGCTGGCCTCAAGCATGCAGCTATTCAGATTACGGCATCCTACACAGAAGATCAACTCATTACCTCAGATCCAAAACAATTGCTTGAAATAGAAAAAGCAAAAAAAGAATTTGAAGAAGAAATGTTGTAATTGGTTGAGGAAATAGGTATACTATAAAAACTGTTTACTTTTTCATATACGCATTATGATGACACTTAGAAAAAAAATATTACTCATTGTTGGAAGTATTATACTTGCAATTATTGTTATTGTGTTGCTTGTTGTTATGATGAATCGTAAAACTGTGCCACAAGTAGACGTGGTCCCAGATGATGGGTTGGGGATAATTTCTGAGCCAGTTACCGAACGGTCTATTCCAAAAATAGAAGAAAAACTGAATATTAAAATTGCACCAGCAGAACCAGTTGTTATAGAAGGTGCAAATGAAAGATATATACGACAGTTGGCAAGAATTTTTACCGAACGTATTGGGACGTATTCAAATCAAAATGATAATCAACATATAGACGGTGTTGCGTCAATGACAACAGCAACAATGCAAAAATATCTTGCATCACAATCTGTGGCTCCAGCAACTGAGTATAGCGGGGTGACAACACGTGTTATTTCGTCTGAGGTGCAGTCATTGTCAGAAAATATAGCTGTTATTGCGGTGGGTGTACAACAAGAGGTGCGCAATGGTGGTGCCCAGGCAGAAACGGTATACAAAAATGGACGAGTAAACTTTTCTCAAGAAGCAGGTGAATGGAAGGTGAGTGGTTTGTATTGGGATTAAGAGTCTATGAATATACTATTGCGTGGGAGAGCGCTTTGGTCATATGTAGAATCTTGTATTTTTCCAGACTACTGTGTAGGGTGTGGGATTGAAGGCCGTATCATTTGTATTCCATGTAAAAAAAACATACCAGATCGTGGTATGTTTTTTCATACACCAGATACACCACTACATTCACTCATTACGCTTGGGACATATACTACCAATGATATTCTCACGTCAGTTATTCAGGATATAAAATATGGATACATAGAAGCATCAATTTCTGTTCTTGAAGAGTCTCTTACTACTCTGTTTACCCACTTTTCAGACACTATGGCACGAGTTGACTATATTGTGCCAATACCATTGCACAAGAAGCGGTACGCCGCACGAGGGTTCAACCAAGCACACACCATTGCAAAGGTGGTGGCAAAAAGTAGTAGAAAGCCAATGGTGCTGCCACTTGTCCGCATAAGAAATACCAAACAACAGGCCCTGTTACAAAAAGAGGAACGTAAAACAAATATTATTAATGCATTTTCTGTAGTGCCTGATTCGAGTATTTTTGGCAAGCACATGCTTTTGGTAGATGATGTGTACACAACCGGAGCCACCATGAATGAGTGTGCAAAAGTGCTTTCTGCAGCAGGTGCGCAGTCAGTTTCTGGGTTTGTGCTGGCAAAAGGGGAGTGAAATACACAACACAAAAAAACACCCGCAAGTTATGTGGGTGTTTTTTTGTTTTAGGTTTTGCTATATTCTGTCACATGTCCAAGGCACTGATGAGGAGTTTGCTTGCATGTTATCTGCACCTTCGCAGGTCTCATAGGACCAGCATGAGTTATATTCTGATTCTAGATACGAGCCAGAAGGGCACACACAAATCGTGTGGTCGTCATTTGGTATAGTTTGTCCTTCACAGGTGTGGCACTCTCTTGTGCTATCATTTACAATAAGATCATCTCCTCCTACACAGCTTTCTCTACTCATGCAGTGGTTGTATTGTGTACTATAGTAAAGCCCTGGTCCACACTCGCATGCACTGCTATCGGCATTTGGTACAAGACCATTTTGACAAAAAATTTCACATACATGTGTATCAGGGTTAACTCTTTCACCGCTTGCACATCGGTAACTACATGGTGCATCTAAGTTGTTAGAGTCGCAGTATTCACTTGCGGCTCCAGGTCCTGGGCCAGACCAAACAATATCGTTTTCACTTCCATCATGTCCTCGGCAAACCTCAACACCATCATTTGGTTCTTGGGCAATGTTTCCGTCTTGGTCTACACATGAGCCGGACACTACCTGTGACAGTTCTGGAGATGGTGTAGGGCATGCCTCACACATACCAGTCGCTTCATTTGGGCATACTCCTCCGCCAGCTTCACACTGATCTTTTGTCCAGCAAATTAGCCTGTCACGTACCCCGCGAAAGGCAAATCTTTGGTTTCCTGAGGGGTCTGGCGCACAAACACACTGAGTATTGTCTTCGTTTGGTACAAACCCTTCTTGGCATCGCGCGCAATAGTTATCCTCATCTAGTACTAGATTATTATCACATTGAAATGTACATACTTGTCCAGTTGAGCAGTCTGAGTCGAACCTCCACTGAGTCGTGCTCCCAGGTTCCGGGTCTTGTGAGTTTGGGCAACTTGTTAGGTGACCAAAGTAGTCAGTGCTGTTTGGCTCTGGAGAGCTTACTTCATTTTCATTTATACACGTACCTGCAGCTATTTGTGACAACCCTTGGGATGGTGCATTTTTTTGTCGCTTCTGACTCGTTTTTCTTTTTTGCGGTTTTGCTTTGACACAAGAAATTAAACAGTCGGAATCTTTGCCTGCCACTGCTTCATATCCTGCGGGGCAGTTTAGGCATTCTGCAAGGCATTGTGCGGTAAGATTGGTGCGGAGTGTTTGTGATTTTGCCCCACGAATAGATGCGGTTACTTTTTTTCCTGAATAGCAGGTACCGTGCGCGGTACCAGGTCCTCTGAATTCAAATGAATCAAGACCACACTTTGCTTGCGCCCCAGGACCACGTACTGATGGGGCGGCAATAAACGCAAGACCACTTGCAATAAGCAGGGCAGCTGTTGCAAGTGCCAGTTTTGTGTTGGTGGAGGTTGCTGACTGCACCTTCACC
>JABJHO010000038.1 GCA_018661775.1 Candidatus Magasanikiibacteriota bacterium
AAGAAGAAGAGGAAGAAGAAGAGGAAGAAGAAGAGGAAGAAGAAGAGGAAGAAGAAGAGGAAGAAGAAGAGGAAGAAGAAGAGGAAGAAGAAGAGGAAGAAGAAGAGGAAGAAGAAGAGGAAGAAGAAGATAAGAAAGAAGCGGGTTTTAGTTCTTTCTTTACAAAGAACATCAGTCCATAGCATATTTCTCTCTATGCAATTTACGCATAAAATTATCAAACCAACAAAGCGCATTGGTACAAAATTACGAGAGTTACGAGAAGAAAAGGAAGTGGCAATTGACTATTTATCAAAAAAAATCAGAATAGGAAAAGATATTCTTATTGCACTTGAAGAATCACGTTTTGACGATATGCCTTTTACGGGAATATATCAAAAAAATATCGTACGCTCTTATGCGGAGTTTTTAGAGATAGACCCTGCGCCCTGTGTGAAACAATTTGAAAAAGAGGAGCTCCAAAAAAACACAAAGCACCTTCACCAGAAACAAAACAGAAACACACAACAAATACACTTTAATATTCCAGCAATCACAAAAATTATAGGCCTCCTTGCTATTGCTGGCGTACTGGTATTTTATTTTACTTCGCAAATTCAGCGTATCACAACCCCACCAAACTTACACGTGTACAACCCAAAAGATGGGCAAATCACCTACTCCCCTGTTATAAAAATACAAGGAAAAACAGATGAGAAAACAGCCATCCAAATAAATGGTAAAGAAATACCTCACTCTGAAAAAGGCTTGTTTGAGGCAGATATTACCCTCTCCCAAGGAATCAATGCACTCACGTTTACCGCAACAAAAAGACATGGAAAAAGCACCTCGGAAACACGTCATGTTATCTATAAAAAACAAAAATAAATAAAACAAAACATAGTTTGACAACCAAAAAAAAACACCGTATTCTATATATACAATCACTAACATGTTATAACTACCAACACTATGGCAAAACACACAGAAGAGCAAAAAGCAAAGAATAAGGCGGCCGAGTCTGCAATAGACCAAATACGAGAACGTTTTGGTGCCGGAGCTATTATGAAATTTGGTGAGGCCCGAGCCATGCAAGTGGATGCTGTGCCAACAGGCTGCCTTTCACTAGACATTGCACTTGGTGTAAAAGGTGTACCACGTGGGAGGATTATAGAGATATTTGGCCCAGAGGCGAGTGGAAAAACAACTCTTGCACAACACATAGTAAGTGAGGTGCAAAAACTTGGTGGCGTAGCTGCTTTTGTTGATGCCGAACACGCACTTGATCCAGATTATGCCAAAAAAATTGGTGTTGACGTAGACAATCTTCTTATTTCTCAACCAGATACCGGAGAGCAGGCACTCGAAATCCTAGAAACGCTTGTTCGATCAAATGGTGTTGATGTGGTTGTTATAGATTCTGTCGCTGCGCTTGTACCAAAAGCAGAAATAGAAGGAGATATGGGGGATTCTCATATGGGACTTCAAGCCAGACTTATGAGTCAAGCGCTTCGTAAACTTACAGGAATTGTAAGCAAGACCAATACAGTTGTTGTTTTTATTAACCAAACCAGACATAAAATTGGCGTATTTTTTGGGAATCCAGAAACTACTACTGGTGGAAATGCGTTAAAGTTCTATTCTTCTGTTCGAATAGAAGTGAGAAGAAGTGCCCAAATAAAACAAGCCGACAAAATAATAGGAAATCGAGTAAAAGTAAAAATCGTAAAAAACAAAGTTGCTGCACCATTTAGAACCACCGAATTTGATATTATGTATAACGAAGGAATTTCCTTGTCTGGTGATACACTCGATGTTGGTGTAGTGCACAAAGTAATCCAAAAATCTGGAAACAGTTATACGTTTAAAGGAGAAAAACTTGGTGTTGGGAGAGAAAAAGTAAAACAATACTTAAAAGAAAACAAAAAAACAATGGAAGCAATTCGCGCGAAGATTTGGGAAACCATAGAACGTGGCGAGGCGCCGGAAGAAGAAAAGGGAGAGCCAGGAGAAAAAGAAGAGGTAGAAAAGAATAATGAGACCTAAATATATACAAAAAAACCACCCGATATTTGGGTGGTTTTTTACTAGTATGTTATTTGTATATTTTTGTTGCCTCTGTGTCCGAATAGTAATGTGCAAGAAGCTGTTTCCAATCCCAATTATCGTTTTTTGCTCGCAATGCCGCATCTCTTTGGCTCATACCAACACCATGACCAAAACGTCTTCTTCCAGCGTCATACTTTGCTTTTACCGGCACAAGCCATGGTTTATGACTTCCACCCCACGCCGAGGACCAGCTTCGTGTATGACCGCTAGAATTACCAAAATATGGTGTTATGACGACTTCGTCTCGATACGTTACCATATACCCTCTTGTGTCCTTTGCTGCCTTCCTGGATTGCGGTAAATGATCTGTCACATCAGCACCTAAATACAGCTGATCATATGTGCTCCCCAAAACATCAAAAAATGGATATTTTCCTTTACTTAAGTACGCATAGGTTCTGGCGGCTACAATATTTGCTTTTACCGCCTCATATGACGTGTGTCGCCCATTTTCGGCAATGCCCGCAGTATAATCCTCAAGCAGTACATCATTTACTATGTATAATTCTTTATCTATTTCCCCAACCCTATATTCAAACGCACCATGATATTTTTGAAAATGACTTGACCCAACCCATGCAATACGCCTATCTTTCAATCCGCGCTTTACAGAAAAAGTCGCATGAGGGTTATTTTTGGGAACTAAACGAAAATAGTGCTGTGTCTTTTTGTCTAAGTTTTTGGATTTTATAGCGTATTCACCATCAACATATCGAATAACCGTAGCAACTCTTTTTTTCACCTCACCTACAAGGGAATCCTTGTCATACACTAGATACACCTCATCAAGCGCGGTAAAATGTACCTCATTTCCTACTGTTGTAAGACCAACACGAATCCTAGGCTCTTTGGCAAGGCGCACCACCTCTTCTTTCTTTTTTACTGTATGCTTTGTGCTAAACTTGGGTGCGGTGTAATTAAGCGGTGCATTTTCTGTCACGTGAACATTCACAACAGCCTCAGAGCCATCAATCTGTTCTCCATTATTGTCCAAATAAAATGTTGCGGTATACTCCCCTTTTTTTTCTGGTGCCCGAAAATAAAATGTTTTTTTTGTTTTTGAACCCACTGGTACATGTTTTTTTGACGCAAGCACCAATGTGTGATTCTTCCATTTCTTGTCGGCAAAGGTCAGTGTGTCTGTAGCAGCAAGCGCAGTTGGCATACCAGAACGCAGACGATGCTCTTTCCATGATTCTGTGCCAATGTTTTTATACAACACCACCATTTTTATTTTATCCCCACCAGCTACGCGCACTGTTTTTTTGCTTTGTGCTATGCGAAATGCACGAATATCTGGTGTATTTTCAGAGACACTCTCGCCCTCTTCCTGTGGTACTGTCTCCTCTTTTTTTACCTCCTCTTTTACCACAACCTTTTTTGGAATAACAGTAACTTTAAGAAAAAAGTATCCATTTTGCATCCACGTATTGTTTTCGGAGGCCAAATAAAAGCGCTCAACGTATTCCCCAACCTCTTTTGGTGCAGTAAGTTGCAATGTGAGTGTTCCTTTTTCTCCTGACTTTACAATTCCTGGAATTTTTGGTGTTTGTTTTTTCCCAAGAAATGGTGAAATTCTATTGCGTGGCTCCATGGTATAGGCAGAAACATAGCGAGACGAGTCGCCATTCCATGTTTTTGTTCCGGTATTTTTAAATGTTACTGCTACTTCTTTTGTAGCCCCAGCTTCAATAATAATTGGATCTGAGTGAGATTGCGATACAAATCTAGCAGAATACGCGCTATCACGAATAGTTGGTTTTGGGTCTTTTGCCAAAACACTGTCTGGAGTACAAAATATACCCATCATAGCAAAAACTGCTATGCACGTGGTAAATATGTGTGTAGTATATGTCATAAAAAGATATTGTTTATCTTAGTATTTTACCACAATATGAAACAATGTTACAACAAAAAACATTCTATCACGCATTGAACACTGACTCCTCTTGTGATATGATTCATGCAGAAAGTATACCATTTTATGATGTCCACAAACAAAAAAATAGCACACAACACAATTACACAAATCATAGGAAAAGGTATTTCCACACTTCTTGGGCTTGTTGCCATTGCCATGATGACGCGATACTTGGGTCAAGAACAGTTTGGTTGGTATATTACCACCATCTCTTTTTTGCAGTGCATCGGCATCCTTATTGACTTTGGTATGATTCCTCTGACCTCACAAATGCTTGCCGAACCACATGTGGATAATAAAAAACTCCTCAAGAACCTCCTTGGATTTCGTGTTGTCACCGCTTTTGTGTTTTTATTATGTGCACCGCTCATTGCACTCTTTTTTCCCTACCCTGCAGAAGTAAAAGCAGCAATCGCCATAACAACCGTGTCTTTTTTTGCTGTTTCTCTCAATCAGGTGTTTACTGGGTTTTATCAGTTCAAGCTTAAAATGCATATACAGGCAATTGCCGAAGTTATTAGCCGCATTGTACTTGTTGTCGGGCTATGGCTCATCATAGCACAAAAAGCCTCTTTTCTTTCTGTAATGATGCTCATTAGTGTGTCGAGTATTGCATTTACCTTGGCAATGTATCTACCAGCAAGAAACATGACTCGTGTTACACTTGGTTTTGATTGGCATATTTGGAAAACCATTATCATAAAAATGTGGCCAATTGCGCTGTCTATTATGTTTAATGTGGTGTATTTAAAAGGTGATGTACTTATTCTTTCACTCTTTGACTCACAGACAAATGTTGGTATATATGGTGCCGCGTATCGTGTAATAGATATTGTAGCACAGGTTGCCATGATGTTTATGGGAGTAATGCTCCCGCTTCTTGGGTATGCGTGGTCCAGAAATGACACACACACCTTTAAAGAAAGGTATCAGCAATCATTTGATGCCATACTCATGCTTGGACTTCCTATTGTGGTTGGTTTATTTATTCTTGCAAAACCAATTATGTTGTTTGTCGCTGGGAATGATTTTTTGGCGTCTGCAAAACCATTGCAAATTCTGTCTATCGCTGTGTTTGGTCTCTATTTTGGTGCTATTTTTGGCCACATTGCCGTTGCCATAGACAAACAAAAACAAACATTGTGGATTTATATTTCTGGCGCTATTATTACCCTTATTGGGTATCTCTATTGTATTCCCAAGTTTGGTATGTTTGGCGCGGCATGGATGTCGGTGTTTTCAGAACTCTATGTTGGTATTCTCCTGTTTTTTACCATAAAAAAATATATAAAAGACCCGCTACACAAAAAAACCGCCATCAAAGTGGTGGCCAGTGCAGGAATTATGGGCGTAGGTATTTACGCATTACCGCAATTTCATGTGCTATTATTAGTAATTATAGGTGGTGGCATATATGCCGCATCACTTTTTGCCACAAAAGCCATTTCACCCCAGTTTATAAAAGAAATACTTTCTCTAAAATAATTGGCACAAAAAGCATGGCTCATCTAAACAGTGCTTTGAATTTATCAAATAACCCCACCTGAGACCAGCACATTTTATACACTTCTTTAAACTCTCCCGAATACTTTGGCAACACACGTTTAAAAAATTTCTGCTTTTTTAAGAATAACTGAGCAAAGCCAAAAGCATTTATTCTTGCAAGCTCTCGCAAAAACACACCTCTTTTATATTCTGCAGGAAAAAGAGTAAGAATATCTCTGTATATTGCACGCTGCATAATCTGCTTATCCGTAGAAGACACTACTTTTGTCAAAAACAATATATTATGCATATTGTAATCTCCACGTGATACAATTTTTTGATACACAACCTTTGCTGTCTCTGATTCCATAGCCATTGTACTGCAATACTCCAAAAAAGCATCTGGGAGGTCCAACATAAACTGACCATCGACATAAAGTAGGATCTTTTGCAGTGTCTTTGAAAAATCCCCCTGCCTAACCCTTCGCATGATTTCCCTTACTATACTGTTATAGTGATTTTTGTCTAAAGTTTTGAAAAAAGTATTATCTACCACTGCATCCATAACCTCCACAGGAGAAACCGGCGGGTTTGCATGAACAATCTGATCAAACAGCCAATCCACGTAATTAATTGCCCCAAGATAGAATAATCTGTTGTTTGTGTGGCGCAACATCTCTCCTGCATGAATATGTGGGTTAATAAATAATGCCTGCAAAAACCCATGTGAAAAAGTAGATGGTCTAAAAAAAGATTCGGCATAGGTAACAAACTCTTGTAAACGATCGTACGTAATCCTTTCTGCTAAAAAATTTAGTATACTCGGGTCTTTCGATAATGTATCAAAATTGTGTAAATTATACTGCCTAAACACATCAAACTCCTTACCGGGATACATTGAAAAAAGATGTCCATACACCCTTCCTGAAGACCAGGTATTTATCTTTCCAAAAAGTGGAAGCCTGTTAAAAATAATTGTTCTGTCAAATGTACCTTCTGCTAAATACTGAATAAGCTCATCAATACTTGCTGTTGTTCGAACAACCTCAAGCAGTCCAAGAATATGATCAAGGTATTGAGGTGAGTCAGAAATAAGCTGGGTTAAAAACCTACCCAACTCATAGCCAGTATCTGAAAAACTATTTGAAAGCTTTACAACATGCTGCCTAGCTCTTTCTATGTCCTGCTGTGTTTGTATACTAAAGTGTGGAGTACTGTCCATATGTTATTAGTATACCAAAAAACACACCAACAGAACATAGTGTGTTTTTTATTTTACCCATACCACTATCTCTTTATTGTAAAGGAAATAGCATGAAGCGCATCCCCACCAGATTGGATTTCTGTAACACTTGGCCCATTAATTGTATACGAAAGGATTTTGTCAGGGTTTTCTGGATCTGCAAACGTTAATCCTTCTAATGTTTCTTTGTTTTTCATAATTGCAAGTGCAGAGGTGGTACCACGACACTCCATTGTGACTCTTCTTTTATTCAGTCCTGGGTCTGTGGCCACATTCTCAAGGAGTGCAAAAAGTAACTTGGTACCACTACGATACCTTTGACCATCCTGAGATGCTTTATCTAATGTAGATGTGTCAGAAATATATATCTCATCATACCATCTTTTGTATGCAATAAGATAGCCGTTTATCTCGTTGGTACCATTTTTATCTACCACATCAACAAATGCCATAGGATTATGTGACCTTCCCTCAAGTGAATCGCCATACAAACTTTGTGTTACCGAGGTAAACAGATCTTTGTACATAGGAATATATCCTGTAACATGGTCACCGCCACCCGTCTCTGTAAACGCAGCAGACTCAATAGCCGCAATAATCATTGCGTCCTGTGGGTTAGCTGGTCGTACACCAACACGTTCTTGCGAGATTCTTTCTTCTTTTCTTTCCTGTAAAAGTAATGCAACATCTTTAGAGTTGTCTGAATACGCCAAAGGTGTTTCATTAAGGCTTGTATTGGCGACCATATCTTCACCTTGTATATTTGAATACTGCATTCCCGATGTTACACGTAAGCCATCAAACCGCCTGTCCTCCTTGGAAAGAACCGCAAGTGCTTTTTGTACCACTTCTTTTGAGGAGTTAACACCTTCTACACTATCCAAACACATGGTTTGGTTAGCTTGTGTGTATGTGGTAATAAACTGTCTAATGTCAGGTTTACCTTCTTTGGTAACAAACCCTGCAGCCTGTGCCGCAGAACCAATACCACCTCCCTCAATCAAAGTTTGGAGAAATTTATTTCTTCTTTTTGGATCACCCACTTCACCCTCATTTGGCGCAAAAACATCTCTTGTTATGGTGGCAAGTGACTGAGAAAGGACAGTGTCTGGATTTTGCCATCCTTCTTCTGTAGGTTTTTTTCCTCGGAACCTTCGAATAATAAACTGTGCCGTGCTAGGGTTTTTTATAAAATCTGCTTTTTTCCCATTTCCAAAAGCATCACAAGAACCGGTAATATTTCCCATACCATATCCACTTGCATCACTTGGTGGCAACAATTCAACCCGGTACCACTCACCTTCAAACTGGCTTATAGCAATATTTTGCACACTGCGTAAAGACAAACGCAACGCGGCCACAAAAGCGCCAGCATTCTTTTTGTCTTGGGATATTGCCATTATAAACTTGTGCTGATCCTGAAACATTGGAGCACTTTTTTCTTCACCAGACAAGCGCTGTATTTCTTGTAATAACATCTTATTCTTATCTTTTTTCAGGCGAGGACCATGTGCATACAAAAGTTTCCAAAATTCTAGATACTTTTCTGATGACATTGTCTGAGGGTTCATTTCTGTAAATTCTGCCATTTTTTCACTAAACTCTTGTACTTTTTTTTCTTCAATCTTTTTTGCTTCCAAAAGTTTCTCTAACACACTTAGTTTAGTGCGCAATCCTATTTGCTCTCGTTTCAACCGACTTACCATTCTCTTGTGCTCAGCAACATTATCACCTATCTCTGACTGCTCCGCAGTATTAATATCTTGAGTAACAGTCGCCAAGACTTCTTTGCTTTGTTCAATAACACTCTGAATACCTTCTATAGTCTTTAATACCTTTCTTTCTTTCCTACCTATCCTTACCTGTTTTTCTTCTTTCTCAAACAACCTTACTTCTCTTTTTGCTTCTACTAAAAGTTCGTCAGCATACTCTTTTTGTACTTCACCTATAATCCTGCTCACTGTTGTCACACCCACCCTCCCTTCTTTAAACATATTACTCTTGACAACCTCTTCATTGTTTTCTAAGCATATTGGTAGCACACGACCAACAAAGTCTCCTGCAGCAGATTCTGAAACCTCCGTTGAAATAGCAGGTCCTAAGTCCTGAACGTCTTTACGCTCTGACAAGTTCAACAATAAATCTGTCGCATCTGACATGGTGTCCTCATTTCCACCAGACTCAACCTGTCTAATAAGCTGGTTAAAAAAATGTTCAACTTTCGCCGTGTCCCCACCCTCACACCACTCTTCTTTTCTGTAATAACCAGCAAAACTATTTATATTATCCAAACTTTTTTCTCGGCGCTCTTTGTTTCTGGCTATAATAAGATCTCGGAGCTCATTTGCGGGTATATCTGGCATAACCTCCGTTAACAACCCATCTACAAGATTATCCTCTCCAGCCCCATCACGAGACGCGAAAAACTGCGCAACATCACGTTCTTCTTCTGACAAAAACTGTGCCAAACGAGATATTGGTAGCCCTCTAATATGTCGAAGCTCCTCAAAAACCTGACGGCGACACCCATCTTCTGGAAACGATCTTAACAACTCTGCAAGCTCTGGGTTTTCGTACAAATTTAGCTCACTGAGCACGTCACGTAGGTTTAGCTGACCCCTATTTTTTTCTGAAAACACAGGAGTAGCATCTGAATTAGCTTGGTGCTCGTGCTGCAAAACAGAAAATGTTGATTTATGTGCCACTTGCAAAGAATGAAAAATCTCCTTTGCTATAACATTTTGAGAAGGACTTATACCAGACTTAGAAAGAATCTCTTTAAATATGTTTTTTTTATGTGCGGCAAATTCACCATCCTTTTTCTTGGTTTCTTCTGGAGTCTCAGCACCTTTCCACTTCCGTGAAAAATGTTTGAAACTGTATACAAGCTGTGGCATGAAATGTAAAGCATCATGGAAGTCTGCGTTGGTCAGATACCTTAAAATACATTTTTTTTCATTGTCCACATCTGCGAGATAGTTAACAAGCTTGTCATATCCAGTCTCAACCATTCCTCCGATATCTTTAATGCGACGTTCAAGAAAAATGAGTTTTGTTTTAGTAGACTTTTCAAACACAAACCCACCTTCTTTCAATAATTGATACGCAAAACCTACATCATCTTTGTATTTATCCGAAACCCCAACACATTCCATATATTCACATAAGATCTGCTCTTCTTTAAGAAATTGCTCTTTTTTTTCTCCACCATATAACCGGTGAATAAAAAACTCTCTTTTTTCATGAGTGAAATTATAGAAACGTGCAAAATAATCATGCGGATTATCCTGACAAACATACCCAACCTCCACAGGAGAAGGAAATTTATGAACACTTAGAAACTCATACAAATCCCTAAAATCATTCAAATCCCTAAAATCATTTTTGTTTTTAAATATATGATTATAGCACTCCTTCAACATTTCTGTTGTGATGTATGGCTCAAGATTTCCACGATTTAATTTTTTAAGAAATGATAACTGGTCTATTACTATTCCAGGTCCATCCTTCTCGAAGTCTGGACTATACTCAAATGAAAGGTCTGCGAGCGAATAATTTCTCTTATGTAACTCACTCACCAAACTTGAAAATTGCTCATTGCGATAGTGAGAATAATAAATTCCAGAAAATACAAAACTTACAGACTCAGAAAAAATAGTTAACCAATCAATGTCTATACCAGCAGGCAAAGAATCAGAATAATGAACAAATTTAAAAGCAGACTCATTTTTTAAACCATTACAAAAAGATGTGAGATGTGTTTTTTCAAATACTTCTACTATACTTGATTGAAGCCAAAAATATCCATCTTGAATAAGTCGTTTTAACAACAAATCCTGGTTTGCTCTAACAAACTCGTCTGATAACGTACCGCTTTCGTAAGCATATGTTATATTAAACCCATACATGTTGGACTTATCCATAATATCATCGCCAGACTCTTTTAATACATTTTCTGGCAAAAGAGACAGTAGGCTAGCAACTTGGTTTGAGTCAGAATATTGACTGTATTCCTGGTCAATGCAACAAAAAATACCACCACTTCCAAAAAGTTCTGTCCAAAACAAAGATTCTTCAGCTATCACAGAGGGTAGAGAATTTAGGATTCCATGCAAAAAATCTATATACTTTTTTCTTAATTCTACAAGTTTAGGACGATCTTTTTCATAATAAACAATTTCACCACAGTCAACATCTGTTTCCACAGCCCGCTCTTCCTCCTCTCTAAAAGATTTATTTATTTTTATAAATCCTGGATTATTAAACGAATTTCTAATTTCTTCTATATACGCCGAAATCTCAAAAGCATCTGGCGGAGCACTTTCTTTAATTAAACGACGAGTTTTGTCTTTCTCTATAGATCTGTAATGAGGTTGCATATATGCATATGTTTATATATTACCCCTAGTATACCAAAAAACACACCAACAGAACATGGTGTGTTTTTTATTATTGTTTTTTATTTATTCCCGGCTCGTTTTCTTTCGTGCTCTTTTAAGAATTTTTTTCTAATTCTAATTGATTGTGGTGTTACTTCTACATATTCATCACCTTCTATATATTGCAACGCTTTCTCAAGTGTCATGTCGAGTGGAGGTGTAAGATTAACTGCTTTGTCTGAACCGCTGGCTCGCATATTGGTAAGTTGTTTTCCTTTTATAGGATTAACCGTCATGTTTTCTTTGCTACTTGTACCAATTACCATTCCTTCATACACTTCCACTCCTGCCCCAATAAATAATTCTCCTCTATCTTGTAAATTAAAAAGTGAATATGCGGTTGTTTTTCCTGGAACTCCAGAAATCATAGAACCGGTTGCACGTTTTTCTATTTCTCCTTTAAATGGGCCATATTTTGCAAAAATATGAGACAGCGTTCCTTCTCCTTTTGTGGTAGTGGTAAAGTCCATCGTGTACCCAAGAAGTCCACGAGTTGCAATAATATATTCCAATCGAGTAGAGCCGTTTTCACTATTCATGTGTTGCATTTCTCCTTTTCTTTTTCCTAATTGCTCAATAACTGCACCAGAGTATTCATCTGGTACATCAATTACCACATGTTCATACGGCTCTTGTTTTTCTTTGTTTACCTCTCTAAAAATAACTTGTGGCTCTCCAACTTGCAATTCGTATCCTTCGCGTCTCATTGTTTCTATTAACACAGACAAATGCATTTCTCCTCGTCCGCTCACTTTAAACACATCGGAATTCTCTGGAAACGTAATTTGCAAACCAACATTCGTTTCAAGTTCTCGCTCTAATCTTTCTCTGATTTGTCTTGATGTTATGAACTTTCCTTCTTTTCCGGCAAACGGTGAATTATTCACCAAAAAATCCATGGTTAACGTTGGCGGATCAATACTAATAAGCGGCAACGGTTCTGCGTCTGCATTTTCGGCAACTGTTTCTCCAACCGTAATAGAAGGAATTCCGGCAATAGAAATAATATCTCCTGCATACGCTTCTTGTGTTTCTATTTTTTGCAACCCAACCGACGTAAATATTTTTGTAATTTTATGTTTTTCTTTTTTACCGTCTGCCGTTATAACAAAAACTGGCATACCCACTTTTATTGTTCCTTCGTATACTCTTCCCACCCCAAGCCTTCCAACAAAATTGTCATATGCAAGATTTGCTGGCTGCATTATCATTGGTGCGCTGGTATTACTTGGTGCACTTTGTACTTTTTCTAAAATAAGGTCAAATAGCGGTTGTAAATCTTCACTGTTATCTGTTAATGCTTTTTTTGCAATACCATCTCGTGCAACGGTATAAATATAATCAAAATCTAATTGTTCGTTTGTTGCGCCAAGTTCCGAGAATAGATCAAACACCATATCTACCACCGCGTCTGGTCTGGCAGATGGTTTGTCAATTTTATTAATCACCACAATTGGTTTTAATCCAAGCGCAAGTGATTTTCGAAGCACAAATTTTGTTTGTGGCATTGGCCCTTCGTAGGCGTCTACCAAAAGCAGTACTGAATCAACCATTCGTAATACTCGCTCAACTTCGGAGCCGAAGTCGGCATGGCCAGGTGTGTCTACAATATTTACTTTTACATCCCCCAGATTAATAGCCGTGTTTTTTGCATAAATAGTAATACCACGCTCTTTTTCAAGATCGTTACTATCCATCACTCGTTCTACGATTTCTTCTCTTTCCGAGAAGGTGCCAGACTGCCGAAGCATGGCGTCAACTAGCGTTGTTTTACCATGATCAACGTGAGCGACAATGGCGATATTTTTATATTCCACAGGTATAATAATTACTATAATAAAATAATGTGCTAATTATAGCGCAATATGTGCACCATGTCAACCCAAAAACGAGTACATTTGACAAAAACAAAAACATTCATTAGTATGACTATAGTTCTTTTCACCCACGATACAAGGAGAAACTGTGTCCAGTAAAGATGTTAACAACGGTGCTTGGGTCCACCCCACACCTCCGGCCAATACCATACTCTTAACACACGCAAAAAGAAGGCATGTACAAAGAAAGATACGTTTTCCCCTTCTTACACACCCCACCATAAAGCAAATCAGCACACTAGCCCCGTATACAGAAAAAACCATACACTTGGTTGTGCAAATTTTTGAACACGATGATGTGGTGCTTGCAAAGGTAAACCCAAAAAAAAGCTATATTACGGAAAATGATGGTTCAAAGACAGTGCTTAAAGATTTACCTTACAGCACCGACTGGAAAATGATTATTAGCCAAAGACGTGGTGTTGGGAGAAAGACTATAGAAAAAGCGGTGGCCGATACCCAACCACGACCAGAAACTACCCTTGAAGGTACGTTGGTCCTCTAAAAAAGCAATGGCAGACCCCTTTAACACTCTTCCCACCTACCTCTTAGGTGGGTTTTTTATATATACAGCGCAATATACTCAAACACCTGAAGCTGTGCAGATATATCTTCATATGTTTTTCCACAAAGCACACCACCAGCTATAAATTCTTCTTGTGTAATATCTACCAAACAAAAATCTGGCATAATAAATTGAGCCTTTTCCTCATTTGAACCAAACTCAACATCCACCAACACAAGTCCAGATAAATCTCCCAAAAATATATCAAACTCCACAGTTTTTCCATTGTGAAGATAATAATAACGGCGTTTTTCTACTCGTTTTCCTGGCAAGCCAGAAAACACGTCATATTCTTCTTTTGTTAAAGGAATTGTGTGTTCTTTTTGTGTAGATGCATCATCTTTTTCTACCTGTACTTTTTTTGTTATTTCATACTCTTCCCCACTTTTTCGTATTCGTAAGTGCGAATGTGTCTGATTTTTTGGTATATAGATATCAACAATATCCTTTGAATCACACGAAAGCACTTCTTGTGGGATATATTTTGCCAAAAATGTTTTTTCTCTTTCTATCATAAATATTATTATATGTAGACTATGCACATAGTATATCACGAGACTGTGGTACCGTCACTTTGACTTTCACATCTTTTACATTTATACTGAATCCATCTCGAAAAAGAGATGTAACCACAACCACATACTTTGGAGCATGCTATGCCAAAGAAAACACTAGAGACGCTCTTTACAGAGGAGCGTATACAGCAAAGAGTTCAAGACCTTGGAGAACTCATTACACAGGACTATCGTGGAAAAGAGCTCACGATTTTAATAATTCTTAAAGGAGGCTTCCTTTTTGGTGCAGACCTGTGTCGCGCTATTACTATTCCAACATATATTGAGTTTCTTGGAGTGTCTTCTTATGGCCACGAAGAAAAATCAACCGGCATTGTCCAAATCACTCAAGACCTAAAGTATTCTATTGCAGGTCAAGATGTCCTGATTGTTGAAGATATTGTTGACACCGGCAGAACAATGGCATACTTACTCGCAAACCTAAAAACAAGAAAGCCACGAAGCATTCAAGCGTGCACCTTGTTAAACAAAGAAAGTAAACGCTGTGTTGATGGCCTGGAACTTGCATACACCGGTTTTGAAATTGAGGATCATTTTGTGATTGGGTACGGCCTTGATGACAAGGGGCAAGACAGGAATCTTCCATATATTGGGTACTATCCTTCCTAACAATAGATCTCTATCTTTTAAGCAGTGAACATAAGCTGTTTTGTGGTTTTTACCTCACACCTACTTTGTATTAAGTGGGTGTTTTTTATTTCTTTTTACGCAACCGCCTAATCGTTGTGAAAAATTCTATAATATCTTTTTTTCCCAACTTAGATACACCTCTCTTTCTGTCAACAAATAGTACCGGGATTTCTTTTATAGAAAAATGTTTTTGCTGAATCAAAAATAATAATTCTTCTTGAAATGCATATCCATTACTCGCAATCGCATCTAAATCAATACTTTCTAACACCTCTCTTTTCATACACCTAAAGCCAGCAGTAACATCTTTTGCGTGCAACCCAAGAAACATTCGCGCAAAGAGTGTCGCACCATAACTGGTACAATGTCGTACCACATTCCATCCAACAATTTTCCCTCCCGCAACACGTCTTGAGCCAATAACCAAATCATGTTCTTTTGCCTCATCAAGTAATCGGGGGATGTCTTTTGGATTATGTGAAAAATCCGCATCCATTTCAAAAATATGCGTAGCACCCAGCGCTAGTGCTTTTTTAAATCCAGCAATATACGCAGAACCAAGCCCAAGTTTTTTTTCTCGATTTATAACATGTACAAAATGGTGATGCGACATATCTTCTACTATTTTTGCCGTACCGTCAGGTGAATTATCATCAACCACCACAACTTCTAACCCAACAACAGATAACGCAAAAATTTCCTGCAACAATGCAGCAATATTGTCTTTTTCATTAAATGTAGGAATAACTATTATTGGTTTCATATCGATGTGCTACAACGAGCTAAATAACAAGTGTTGTACTGGCGCATAATCATCGCGTAATATTGGTATATTTGGTTGTGGTTCTAACACAATGCGGTTCCCTACAAAACTTTGTAACAATGGATCAGAAATAGTTACCACAATGTCTCTTTTCTTTTTTGCCGCCACCAAAATAATATTTTGTGTTTTATGGGGAGTGTCACCTTCTGTTGCATACAATGAAACCTCTTGAAAAACACTGTTATAGGTCTTGTATAATGCATGTAAAAGTGGCGCACCCTTTCCTTTGATTGACGCAATGAGGTTTACCATAAGCACACCCTCATCGGCCAATGCCGCATATTCTAATGCTACGGCTTCTTTGGTTGTAAGATGCATTGGAATACTGTATTCAGACAAAAAAACATCTTTATATATAACATCATACTCCTTGGTATTGTTTTGCAAAAATATTCGAGCATCAGTATTAATAATACTCAGTCGGTCATGTTCTTTTAATCGAAAATATTGTTTTGCAATATCCGTTAACCCAGGATCTATTTCAACAACATCAATTCGAGCCTCGGGATACTCTTTGAGAAAAAATGTAGGAAAAGAGTATATTCCCCCTCCCAAAAGCAAAGTATTATTCATGTGCGGTACAAAATATGGTGCCAATCTATAAAAATTAGTATAGTCAAACACCAAATCATCAGAATCAAGAAACATGGCTGACTGCACACCTTTTGCGTCAGTCATAAATCCACGTACTTTTTTATCTTTTTTTTCGTATTGATAATCCAATATCCACACTCTGTGATACGGCGTATCCAAATCCACAAAACCATCAAACGCACTTGAATGGTCTGGAAATAACCCAATAGACATAATGGCAACAATATAACAAAAAAAACTCAGTCGGGTTTTTCTTAATTTCTTATGACACACCACAAAAGAAAGTACTAGTAAACTTGTGCTCAGCACATACAGTATTGCCACAGTACCAAGTCGTGGAATAAGATAAAAGCCAGCAAAAAAAGTACCAAAAATACTTCCAAGTGTTGAAAGAGCGTACAAATTACCAACAGTTTTTCCCGAAGAAACCAAATGTGAAAGCTTGAGCTTAACAGCATACGGCGATACCATGCCAAGCGCAACACTGGCCGGAGCAAACAAAATAACCGAAGCAAGTATTGGTGCAAAAAAAGATTCACCAAATTTCAATTGAATAAACAAAAGTATGATTACCCGAAATAGTGTACACATTAAAATACTCACTGCCGACAAGAAAATAATAATACTAAAGCCAGAAAACGTAGCTCTTTTGTCTGCAAGCCTTCCACCATACCAATACCCCACACTCAGGCTCCCAAGAATAACACCAATAATACTCGTCCACACATATAGTGATGTACCCAAATATGGTGCCACAACACGCGACCCTACAATTTCAAATGCCATAACAATAGCCCCACACATAAATACAGCAATTTCTAGTTTTGGCACACGAGCTGCAAAAATTTTTTTCATCATATACACAGAGAACACCTCTTCAAAATAAACAGTAAACTAACATAAAACTAAAACAAGACTACAGTTCCAAGTATACCACACACATTGAATTGTGCTACCACTCCATATATACTACATACAACCCTAACACAAAGGAGAATACAATGAAACACAACCGTAGTCGACGCGCTGTATTTACCGCCCCTACTATCACATCCAGAGACGAATTACATAATTCACCAGAACTTGATGCGATATTGGTACAAGCTATAAATCATGCACTGAGCTATGGCTCTAGCACGATTATTCACCATCTTCCCTCAGAACCCCCCACTCGTCCTGTAGAAGATATGCTCTTTTCCCTTACAAAATACTACACAAAAAGCATTGTAGTGCTCCATGTTCCCGGAAGACGACTCTTGGGAATAGACATAACTACCGAAGATGCCAAAACTATTTTTGTAAAACTTGAGTAATGGTATGTGCCGTATTTTCCACACACAAACCCCATAAAAGGGGTATTTTTTATATATAACTATATTAAATAACGCTAATTTTGGCTAAAATAAGCTAATTTATGTATTTAACGTGCTTGACAAAAGAAGAAAAATGTGGTACGGTACGTTGTTAGAATACTCTAACAATATCTTTACAAAAAAAAAGAAAGTTGGTACCCTTGAGTCCTGAACTAACCGAAAATCTTGTGGCAGTCGCCACTCTTGTTTCTGTGTCCGGATTATTTTCTGGACTCACCATCGGACTATCCTCTTTGGATCCATTTGAGCTTGAGTACCTTATTAAGGCCCGGTGTGAGGGCTGGAAAAAAGCAAAGAAAGTCTTGAGAGTGGCCAAAAACTACAACTGGCTGCTGACAACCCTCCTTCTTGGGAATGTTGCGATCAATGTGGCGATTCCGATTTACTTGTCGAAAATCGCCTCTGGGTCTGTGGCAGGATTGGTTTCGACCGTGCTCATCTTCCTCTTTGGTGAACTGCTTCCTGCGGCGCTCTGTAAAAAGAATGCCCTTGCAGTTGGTGCAAAAACCACCGGGTTTGTTCGTGTTCTTATGATGCTGTCGTCACCTGTGACGTGGACAATTGGCAAGATCCTTGACCGGACAGTTGGTGTTGAAGGTCGTAGCATCACACCAAGAAGCGTCCTGATGGCTGAGATCGATGCACTTGAGCAAGAATCTGATTCTGACATCACGACAAATATTGAAGGGATACTGGTTGCGGCACTCAAGCTTCCAGACCTTTTGGTGCGAGACTTCTTTACGCCTATACAGGACGTTTTCACAACACAAAAAAGTGAAACGGTGTGTAATTTGGCGACAAAAATTATCGAAAAACCAAACACACCAACAAGAATCCCTGTCCTAGAAGATGGTCTCCCTGTTGGCATTCTATATAGCAAAAAACTGCTAAAAGAAATAGTTGCTAATGAGGCCAAAACCAACAGGCAAGTGGTTGGAGATGTATTTACACAAAATAATATCATCTCCTTAACAACGGAAAGCACGATGCAGGACGCATTTGAAGCTTTCCTGCAAAATGGAAAAACATCTCACCTTGCTTTTGTGTTCTACAATCACCATGGACATGAAACTCTTCTAGGGATTATCACTCTTGAAGACGTGATGAAATCTCTCCACAGTATCCCTGAAGAAGAGGTGTTGCAAGCTTCCGTATAACTTTTTCCCATCTCACACTAAATTCGTAGTGTGAGATAACTACTCTGGCAATTTTGCCAAAAAACCTAGCTGGTACTTTGTACCGGCTTTTCTTATACATAAATTCTACTGACGACATCAACTTACCTGTAACAGGGTATTTTTATTTTTTACACACATCAACCCTTTACAAAACACCCTTCTCTCTGTCATTATACACATGTAAAGAAATAGGTTCTTTTATAAAACACTCAAACCAGAAGGAGGCACCATGCCGCCACTCATCCAATATTATAAGGATAAAAAGTTTATCGGCAAAGGCCTGGGATACGCTGCAACAAGCAAAACCGTATTTAACGTCATTCGAGCACTTGTTGAACTCCCAAACAATGTTGTATACCTTAAAAATTACAACACTTCCGGAATACAAAGAATAGACGAACATATTGCGGTCTCGCCATTTGACCGAACACTTGATCTGTTTAGCCTTGCAATGAGTAAAGAACGACAAAATGTATATGTTTTTGGGGCCAAACTTGCAAAAGCTCTTCCCACTGCGGAACGACCGTTTATTGAAGACACCCAAGTCTACAGAGCATATCATATTATTCGTGATGGTAAGTTACATATTCCTATAATTCACTGCGTGCTTGGATCAGAAACGTATTCATTATTTCATCGCACTGGAATTATAGATCCTGAGACACCGTATATCCCTAGTCATGTGTATACTGTGCCACTCCGCAAACTCCCGCTCATCTCTCGTTCTTGGGCAAACCCTCGTGTTCTTGGTTTGGTCGACCTGCTCAAAGAAGAGGAGGATCTTGTTTCCGAACGTACTGCGTTTAAAAAATGGAGTGATGTACTTAAATTGCGTGGCCAAAACATACTTCCACCAAGACAAGCCGGGGATAACGAATGGTATACGGAAAATCCGCAATATTTCAAAGAACGTAATTTAGTCACCAAAGGTGAAGTAAGTACATATACCGCCTCTTTTGTTACAGTCTCATTGTCAAATTATACACCAACAAAGTATGTTGACTGGGATGCCATAGATCTTGGTGAAGCACCCGAGCCCACGTTTTCCTACAAGGAAGTGTTGGGCAATCTTCAGCGAATAAAAAAGCGACTAGCACGAGTGCGTTTTATTAGCAGATCAATACTCTTTGCCATGGAATACAAAAGCTCCCCCATTATTGCCTGGGATAGTGGCGAGATACGTAACCGCGGACTAAATAAAAAAATGCAAACTGGGTGGCTTGACGATGTTCAATTAAAGCGAATTACATGGGAAAAAGAGGTAGAAAGAACCTCGTAACCCGCACTTTTATTGTTACCATTGCCAAAATAGCACTTTCTTTAAACAGGAGGTGCTTTATATTTTATACATATTGAAAAAATATATTACACATGGTATGGTAAATATGCTATTTATAGCAAAGCTCCTTTTAAACAAACAGCGCCCCTGTAAGGCCTTATATTGCAAGGATATGTGGAACCCTTAAATGGACATAGAGAATATACTGGTCATCCTCTTTCTTGTATCACTTAGTGGTACCTTCTCTTCACTAACGCTCGCATTCTTTCGACTACAGAAAGATGTGATCCGTAGAAAGGCAGAATCTGGCGACATAACCAGCAAAAGGATCCTCAAACTCATAGAGGATCCAAACCACCTCCTCTGCACGCTAATTGTTGGAAATATTAGCGTCAATACCCTACTAAGTCTCTACACAGAATCATTTCTCCCCAGTGCAGGTGCTTTCTTTGTTACCGCAACACTAACCACGCTATTTGGAGAACTCATTCCCTCGTCTTATGCCGCGCAACACCCAAACAAGCTTTCTCGAATACTTGTGTGGTATGTGGAGTGCTGGACTATAATACTCTGGCCAGTGGCCAAACCACTAGCAATATGTTTAACACGGTTACATCGGTTAATAGGTGTGGAAACACAGGGAGATGTTGCAACGATCTACTCCAAACCCGAGTTTGGGCAAATGATTTCCGAACATGTAGCCTCTAATAATTCAAAAATTGATGCACTGGAAGGACGGATTGTTATTGGTGCCTTGGGGTTTTCCGAAAAAAACGTCGTGGAAATCATGAAGCCTATTGCCCATGTCTTTTGTTTGGACAAAGAAATACTGCTCACAAAAGAAGTGTTGGTCAAAATCCGAGATAATGGTTTTACAAGAATTCCTATCAAAGACGGCACGAACGTATGTGGCATACTATATGCAAAGGATTTAATTGGTGTTGAAGTAAATACACCACTCCAAAACGTGTATAGGGAAAACAGCATTCTCTCTCTTTCAAGAGACACATTATTAGACGATGCATTTCAAAAACTTCTTCAAAAACCCGACACTCCCGAAAAACGCACCCACATTGCATTTATTCATGAAGAGAGGTTTGGCGAGCTCATTGGCATCATCACGCTTGAGGATATTGTAGAACAAATTATTCAGCAAGACATCGTGGATGAGTCGGATATTATAATTCCTTCACACGATACCCCAAGCTGGTATGACGACACAACACCTCTTCTTTGCAAAATAATGTAAGTCGTTGAACCAAAAAACGACATATTTACGCTTAAAGTCCACCTACAATGGTCTTTATAGTGCCCCACCACCATATATATGGTGGTTTTTTAGTCTATACAAAAAATTTTGCTCAACGTAGCAATATTACACAAAATACTTGACAAAGTGTCAATTCTGTGATAGAGTGTCATTAGTTCGCCAACAGTAAAACAAATCTGTTTTGTCTGTTGTTTACAATCAATCCCCACACAAGGAGATTCACATGGAATTCCGCACGACGTTAGGACCATTTTTTTTAAACAACCCTCTCTTCTCTCAAGGGAGCGAAGAACCAAAAGAAGAAACCAAAGAGGAAGGCGAAAAAGAGGGCACTGAAACAGTAAAGAGAGGAAACTCCTACCGCAAGATTTTTGCGGCCATGAGAGTCTTGTTTAAAATCCCCGCCCAACTGAATGGGCC
>JABJHO010000014.1 GCA_018661775.1 Candidatus Magasanikiibacteriota bacterium
CGTGATATAATGGGATTGATATAATACACTTTTATGAAAGAACAACTACAAGATATTAAAAAAGAATTTGATGCTGCTATTGGAAAAGTAATGGATTTTTTGATGCTCGAGGAACTTGAGAAAGAATTTTTTGGCAGAAAATCCGGAAAATTATCACTATTAATGAAAGAGATGAAAGGTCTTTCTGGTGACGTGCGTAAGGGGTTTGGGCAAATGGCAAATGAAGTAAAACAAGAATTAGAAACAATGCTTTGCGTAAAAAAAGAGGTTTTAGAAAAAGAAAAAATAGCTCGCATTGCTCAGGATGAGGCAATAGACATAACTCAACCATATTTGCCAAAAAAAGAACATGGACATATTCACCCAATAACACAAGCTCGTTGGCAATTAGAAGAAACAGCACGAACCATGGGAATGAGGATAGAAGATGGGCCAGAGTTAGAAAGTGATTATTTTATTTTTGGTTCGCTTAATTTTCCAGACGATCATCCGGCCAGAGAATCAATGGATACTTTTTATATAAAAGACCACAAAACATGGTGTATGCGACCACATGTATCGAATATGCAAGTACGCATGATGCAAAAGTATGGCGCACCACTGCGCGTTGCGCACCCCGGAAGAGTGTATAGAAATGAAGCGCTTGATGCGACACACGGGCATACATTTTATCAGTTTGATGTATTAATAATAGACAAAGAACTCTCTATTGGTAATTTAACCGCAACAATCACTACGCTTCTGCAAGGGTTTTTTAATAAAGACATAGAAGTGCGCTTGCGACCAGCACACTTTCCTTTTGTAGAGCCCGGTTTTGAGGCAGACATGAAAATTTCTTATAAGGCAGCCGGAAAAGAAAAAGAAAAATGGATGGAAATAGTGGGCTGTGGTATGGTGCATCCAAATGTAATAAAAGAAGGTGGACTTGATCCAAAAGAATGGAAAGGTTTAGCATTTTCTTTTGGCATAGATAGGCTTGTTATGTCTAAATACGGAATAGAAGACCTGCGACATATTCATTCAGGAGATTTGCGATTTCTTAAACAATTTTAATATGCGTGTTTCAAAAGAATGGTTAGGACAATATATTACATTACCAGATTCAGTTACGGCTGATGATTTGGCAAACGATATTATACTCAAGTCGGTAGAAGTAGAGGGTGTTATTTCTTATGCCGCGCTTTTAGATAATATAGTGCTTGCGGAAATTACTACGATAGAAAAGCACTCAAATGCAGATTCTTTGTATTGTTGCGCTGTTGACAATGGTTCTGGAGAATCGGTGCCGATTGTTTGTGGTGGAGGAAACCTACGAGAAGGTATGCGTGTTATTCTTGGAATGGTTGGGGCAAAAGTACAATGGCATGGAGAAGGTGATTTGGTAGAGTTGAAAAAAACCAAGATTAGAGGAGAGGTGTCGCTTGGTATGATTTGTGCGGCAGAAGAAATAGGCTTGGCTTTACTCTTTCCTCAAAAAGACGAAAAAGACATTGTAGATGTAAGTTTTCTTAAAGATGTTCCACTTGGTACGCCAATTGCTACAGCACTTGAGATTGATGACTATGTGCTTGATATAGAGAATAAAACAATGACACATAGGCCAGATTTATGGGGCCACTATGGTTTGGCACGTGAATGTTCGGCTATCTACAATATACCTTTACAAGAAATACACTCACCAGATATTGTTTCAGGAAAAGAAGTAGAGGCAAGTGTGTTGGTTAAAGATGTTGGCTTGTGCCCAAGGTATATGGCGGTAGTTTTGGATAACCTGGTGGATAAAGAAGCACCACTTTGGATGCGAAAACGACTCGCGCTTGCAGGATCTCGGTCAATAAATGCTATAGTTGATATTACCAATTATGTAATGCTTGAACTTGGTCAACCGCTACATGCATTTGATATTTCTACACTTACGAGCCCAGATATTATAGTTCGAAAAGCAAAAAAAGATGAAAAAATTACTGTTCTTGGTGGAGAAGAGTTTGCACTTACTTCAGACATGCTTGTGATTGCAGATAAAGAAAAGGTGATTGCGCTGGCAGGAATAAAAGGTGGGGAGAGTACAGGTGTTACAGAAGGAACCACGTCTATTCTACTCGAAGCAGCGCATTTTAATGGTCAATCAGTTCGTAGAACGTCTTCGGCGCTTGGTTTGCGAACGGATGCTTCGGCGCGGTTTGAAAAAAACCTCGACCCATTGCTTGTGCAAAAAGCATTAGCGCGTGCGGTTGCATTTTTTGTGGAGATATTTCCAGAAGTGCGAGTGGTAAGTAATGTGTGCGATGAACAATCTTTTTCTATAAACAAGCCTGTGATTACTGTTTCGCTTGCAGATATTAACGCAATGATGGGTTGTGACATGGAGGAAAAATTTGTTATAGATACGCTCACAAAACTTGGTTTTGGTGTCACCATTTCTGATGGTGTTTTTTCTGTGTCTGTTCCTTCGTGGCGCGCTACAGGAGATATTGCAATACCAGAAGACATAATAGAAGAGATTGCACGAATGTATGGTTATGGGAATATTCCAGAAGTCTTACCCTCTTTTCCTATTGAGCCATCACCTGCAAGTCCGCTTCGAGATACAAAGAAGCGTATTGTGGAAATATTGTCTCGTGTTCATGGATTTACAGAGCATTATAGTTATGCATTTGTATCTCCAGACTGGCTTGATCGACTGAATATAGACAAAACAAAACATATTGAACTTGCAAACCCTCTTGCAAAAGATAGACCACTTATTCGTAGAAGTATAGTGCCAAATATGCTTGAAAGTGTGGAGAAAAATTTTCACAGATTTGATGAAATAGCATTATTTGAACTCGGTCCAGTATTTTATAGTGAACTCGAAGGTACCTTTGAGGATACAAGTCAAAAAGATAGGCTACCAAAACAAGATGAGGTGCTTGGGTTGGTGTATGGTGCTAAGAATGAAAGCACACCATTTTTTACTGTTTCTGATGCAGTTTTGGACTTGTTTGCGCGGCTGGGTGTGGTAGGTGGGTCCTTGAAGAAGGTGGGTGTTGCAACTGAAAGCGGTTTGGAGCATCCAGGAAGAATGGCCGAAATATTTGTTGGCGACACACTGGTTGGGCGTATTGCCGAAGTGCATCCAGTCGTACAAAAAGCAGTAGGAATACCACATAGAGTGGTGTTTGCCGAAATATTTATAGAACGTATTCTTGAACACACTAGTGAAGTATTAGATTACACACCAATCACATCATTTCCTGTCTCACAAAGAGATGTAGCTTTTACGGTTGCAAAGAGCGTGGCTCATAATGATATTGTGCAAACAGTTTCATCATGTAGTGACTTAATTACTTCTGTGGAATTGTTTGATGTGTATGAAGGTGAGAACCTAGAAGAAGGGCAAAAAAGTATGGCGTATCATGTGGTGTATGGCTTAGGTGATCGCACACTTAAAAATGAGGAGGTGTCAGAAGCCCACAAACATGTTGTGAGTATGTTATCCGAACAATACGACGCGACTGTTCGCAAATAATTTGGCACACTTTTTGTTTTTGTGTTATAATATAGATAACATTTATTTATATTAATGTGCACAAGCACAAGGGAGGGTCTTTTATGTTTCTATATTCAGGACAAGAATTGCTTTACGTTGTTTTGGCAATTTGTATTGTGTGGTTTACCATTTTTTTGTGTTGGCTCTTGTATCAGGCCGCGCGTGTATTGCGTAATGCAAATACAGTGATTGAGACACTGGCACACAAACTTGAATTGATTAATGAAGGAGTGCAATTTATGCGAAATCGCATAGATAAGGTGTCCAAAAATGTTAATATTGTGAGTACGTTGCTTGGTGGCTTTGTAGAAAAAATGGTTGTAGGAAAGCTGGGAGACGCATTTGAAAGAAAAGTAAAGAAGCGAGCAACAAAAAGAAAAACAAAAGCAAAAAAATAAAAATACCTGCAAAGGTATTTTTTGTTATATCCCAAACTGCACCGCTTCCTTTACAATCTTTTGTGTTTCAACATACTCGATGAGTTTGGTGTATTTATCTGTTTTTTTCCACTTCTCGTTAAGTATTAACCTGTTAATACTCACAAGGCTATCTGGGATTTGTGTCATTACATCGTTAAAATAAAGATTGAGACTTTCGCCAATATATTGTATATTGTTTGGGAGTCTTGATATGGAATTGTTGAGTAACAAGTCGCCACCAACATGTGTGAGTGTTTCGGGAAGGTCTTGTATTGTTGTACGCCTTGTGTCTAGGCGTCCACCAACATAAGATAATTTTTTTGGAAGATGTGTTGGGGATGCAGGTAAATGCAAGTTGTTACCAACGTGTTCGATACTTTCTGGTAATGTTTTTATATGTTTATTGAGGCCAAGGTCTTTTCCAATAAACCGCAGCCCATTTGGTACACTCTTGATGGTTTCATTTAGTTCTAAATGACCACCCACATATTCAAGTCCTTCGGGCAATGCCGTGATATTACTCTGCCCAATAAGATCAAGATTACCTATAACATGCTTCAAGGTTTTGGGTAATCTATCGATTTTTTGAAAGGGGTCATGTGGGATGTTCCCAAGAAATACCACCATATCATCATTGTTACGAAGATCATCAGTAGATTCACCAACTTGGTCGACGCGGCACCCATATATTCTTGCGTGGTCTTCTTTTATCTGCTCCATGCGCTCTTTTGTTTTTACGGAGAGAGGTGTTCCAAAGAAAGGGTTTTTGGTCTTTGTGGTTTGGGTCTGCTCCTGCATTCTTTTTTCTATAATCACGTCCATCTTGTGGTACCTGTCTGTTGCTTTGGGTGTGTGAAAAGGGTCACGTGGGAAGGATTTAAATACAGGAACATCAATTTCATATAGTATGCGTAAATCACCAACAGAAAGCTCTTCACCAGCTTCTGTTTTTTTCTCTATTGCATCAATCCGCTGCGAAAGTCTTGTTCTCTTTTCCCATGCCTGTAGCTGAAGCATGAGTTTTTTGTTGCGTCGCAATATTTCTTGTGTTTGTTCAATCAGTTTTTTGTGTTGCTCAAGATCTTCCGATTGGTCAATTTCGTTATATAGTGTAGTAAGTTGCTGTTCTTTTCCTTGCAACTCTTCAAGAAGTGTCTTAACACCTTCACAATGTTTTTTTATCATAAAATCATATATTACGTGTGGGTATTGCGGTAGATGTTGTTATATTTTTTTCTATCTCTTTTTCTTGTGTCATAACAAATGGTACAGCAGTCATATCTTCAAGCGGTTCATCATGTGGCGGAAATTCAAATCGTCCTATTTTTTTTGTATCTGTATGGATACGTGCAAAAAGTATATCTCCTGGATCAACACCACGCACCTTGAGAGAAATATTGTGTTGTGTGCCTTTTGAAATGTGCACATGATTGAGTATGGTTCCGGGTGTATTATTTATACTTTGGTATATAACAAGCCACCCATCTTCTGGGCTATTAACTTTTACAACATTTATTGTGTCATTCACAAGGTGTTGATTTTTCACTATAATTTCTGGGGATATACTTTTTACATGTTCATCTTGTGTGACTTTTGGCTTTAGGATAGTGTTTGGTGGTTTTGTAGCAGCTGCATTATTTGTGCAACCAGATCCAGAACATAAAAATATTACAATAAGACAGAATATTTGCATGTAGCGTGTTTTATAAAGTGACAGAGGTCGTGTATGTTTCATACAGCCTAGAGATTATTTTAGCGGGCGTGTTTCATCGGTAAAATGCTGTTTTAGGTGTTTTTGGTAGACTCTTTTTGGCACAATAATGAGTAAAAAAGAGGCAAAATAATGGGTGATCGATATAATAAGTGCGTAGAGAAAAATAGTCAGCACAATCGAGAGGCTTTTGAATATTGTACTAATATACTGTGTTGGATCTATCTGTACCAAGAGTAATATGCTATTAATAATAACAAGAAGACCAAAGAACCAGACCGCACCACGCCACATATTTTTTCTATCTTGTGGACTTGGTGCCATATGAGATGAAATACAAAAAGACACATACAGAAAGAGCCAAAATGTACCAGACCCAAGGTTTTGAAAAGAAAACAACTTGCCAATTGCCAAAAGTATCGACGTGAACAATGAGACAATACGTGTGTCACCACCTTGTAATGGTGCCAACACATCTTGTGCATTTGGGACAAGAAGAAACAAAAAAGCCACAAGCGTTATTGCGCCAAAAATCATCGGTGCCGCGCCAATAAAAAAATTACCCAAATTTTGGTAAAAACTATGTTTATTGTGTGAGTGGTGTACGTAGCCTAGTCCGCCCGTTTCTGGGTTTGGGTTAAATAACGAAACCTCATCGATTTTGTGTCTAAAAATTTTTGCAAAAAAAATATGACCAAACTCATGCACCGGCGTACCAATCCACGCAGTAATATAGATACCGCGCCATCCAATGGTTTGGGTATAGTGCTTATTGGTTTCTTTTTGGATTTTTGCTAAGACAAAACCAAGGAGAAAAAAAATCCCAAGTATACCAATAACCTCTGTCGCAACGACTGAAAATAATGTAATAATATATGATTCCATATAACATTTTTTACAGTATATCATGATTTGGCACAAAACAAAAAATAACCAGTACTGGTTATTTTTTGTTAGAGGTATTATTTTTTGACGATATTTACAAACTTTGTATTTTTTAATCTTCCATCAAATTTTCTCATTTTCTTTTGTGTAAATCTTACTACTCCTGTCGCAATAGCAAACAATGTGTCGTCTTTTCCTTTTTTTACATTTTCACCTGGGTGGATTTTTGATCCTCGCTGCCTTACAAGAATCATACCTGGTTTTACGCTTTGTCCATCTCCGGTCTTTACACCAAGATACTTAGGATTGGAGTCGCGTAAATTTTTGGCTGAGCCACCTGCCTTCTTATGTGCCATATATAATTATATATTAGTTATGTGGTAAGAGGTAATGTTCCTCATTGATATGTAGCAATAGTATACGTGCTTTCACGCTTCTTGTCAAGTGGGTCTGTGTAACGTATACTACTACATGGGTATTTTATCTACGGAAGCCAAAAAACATGTCTTTTTTATGAAAAAACAAGTATATCCTGTAATGCTTTTTATTAAGCATAGACCTAATAGTATATTACTCTCTTTAGGGGTATTAATGCAAATACTGCTTTGGGTGTGTATTATTTGGTATATACGACCACAAGATCAGCAGCTTTTCTTGCACTATACAATGTTTTTTGGTGTCGATCTTATTGGTTCTTGGTATATGGCATACATTATACCATTAGCAGGGTTTTGTATTTTTTTGCTCAATAGTTTGTTGGGATGGTTTATGTTCTCTATAGACCGTCTTGCAGCGTATTTATTTCTCGCTTCCACTATCGGCTGTCATGTGTTTTTGGGTATGGCAGCATATATGGTAGTATTTTTGAATATCTAACATACTATGGAAAGCAGAAAAATACCAGCACGGTTACGACAGCGAGTAGGGTCTAGTGATTATGTTTTGCTTGGGTTATTTGGCATATTGCTCATCTTTGGGCTTATTATGCTTACCTCCGCAAGTTCCGTTATTGGATATAATCGCTTTGGGGATACATACTTTTTTATTAAACGACAAGTGTTTTATGGGGTGCTACCAGGCATAGTTGCATGTATTTTTTTTGCTAAACTCCCATACCAGATGTTAAAAAAGCTTGCTGTACTTATTGCAGTTGGGAGTGTCTTGTTGCTTATTGCGGTATTGATTCCTGGGGTTGGGTCTTCTTTTAACAAAGGGGCGAAGAGCTGGTTGGTTTTCGGGGGTGTTTCTTTTCAGCCAGCTGAATTTGCCAAGCTTGGTTTGGTGTTTGGGTTGGCGTTGCTTCTGGAACGCACCGGAAAAAGGATTACTGAACTGAAAGAGGGGTTTCTTCCGGCAATTGGGGCGGGGCTATTTTTTATTCTCTGCGTTGTGCTTCAGCCAGACATTGGTACTGCGAGTATTTTGTTTGCCATCGTCCTTGCCTTGCTGTTTGTTGCTGGTGCACGTCCATCACATATTTCCATACTACTTTTGTTGGCGGCTGTTGCTTTTGGGGCATTAATTGCTGTGGCACCATATCGTGCCGCAAGGTTTACCACATTTTTACACCCCGAACTTGACCCTCAGGGCGTTGGGTATCACATTAATCAGGCATATTACGCAATAGGCTCTGGTGGTTGGTTGGGAAGAGGGCTGGGGTACTCGAGGCAGAAATTCCAGTACTTGCCAGAGGTGCATGCTGATAGTATTTTTGCTATTATTGCAGAAGAGATGGGATTTGTGCTTATTGTGGTGTTCCTTGTTTTTTTGGTGTGTATTGCTTATCGTGGATTACACATAGCCACCAATGCACCTGATGACTTTGGTAGGTTGGTTGTGGCTGGTATTATCTGCTGGTTTATTATTCAATCCTTTTTTAATATTGCCGCAATGGTTGGGCTTATGCCTATTACAGGGGTTCCTCTTCCGTTTGTGAGTCATGGGGGAACAGCACTTGTGATTAGTCTTGCTGCGGTTGGGTGTGTGCTTAATGTAAGTAGACAAACATAATTATGCGTATTTTATTTTCTGGCGGTGGAACGTTGGGGTCCGTAACCCCTCTTTTGGGTATGTATGATGCAATAAAAAAACACAAAAGCGGTGCATCATTTTTTTGGATTGGCACAAAGCGTGGACCAGAAAGAGCATTCCTTAAGCATTCTGTAAATATACCTTTTTTCTCAATTCGCGGTGCAAAATTCCGCAGGTACATCTCAATAAAGAATGTGTGGGATATTGGATATTTTACTATTGGGTTTTTTCGTTCTCTTATTCTTTTGCGCAAAATTCGTCCCGATATATGCATTTCTGCTGGCGGCTTTGTGTCTGTACCTGTTCATCTTGCAGCGAAATGTTTGGGTATACCAACGTGGATACATCAGCAGGATATAGAGATTGGGCTTGCAAATAAGATAATGGCGCCACTGGCTAAAACAATTACCGTTTCGGTCAATGTTTTGTGCAATAGTTTTCCAAAGAAAAAAGCATTACACTTGGGAAATCCTGTACGAGACGTAGTGTATAGTGGAAAAAAAAGTCGAGCAAAAAATGTATTTGATGTACACACGACGTTACCGGTGGTGTTGGTTGTAGGCGGGGGCACAGGTGCGGTAGCGCTTAATATGCTTATGTGTGCGGCGCTTCCTCAGCTGGCACAGGAGTATGAAATTATTCATGTGTATGGAAAAGAAAAAGAGCCAGAAAATCTTGCGGTACTAAAAAAGACATATACAACATATCATCCGTATGCATTTTTAGCAGAAGAGATGTCTCATGCATATGCGCTTGCTGACATTGTTGTGTTTAGAGGAGGGTTGGGTACACTTACCGAAATTGCCGCACTCAAGAAACCAGCAATCTGTGTACCAAAACCAGGGCATCAAGAAAAAAATGCAACTTTTTTTCGTACGTGTAATGCGGTGCGCGTGGTGGGTGAGAAAGCCTCTCCTGCAGATTTGCAAAAAACCATTGAGGCACTTGTTGAAACAAAGAGTAAAACAAAAGAAATGATAACATCTTTGGCAATAACCTTGCCTATCCCAAAGAGTCAAGAGATTTTTGATGTGCTTACGCGTACAATAAGCAAATAAAATAACACAAGAAGCAGCTTTATTTTTGGTAGTATCTGTGGTATACTGCTTACATTATGTATAATCTTTATTATTATGCCTTCTCACCACTTTAATGGTTCAGGTACTGCTGAAGATGCAATTTCTGACTTGTGTCTGTTTGGTAGTATAAATTTTCGTGGCAAGGTAAAGAAATTTGGTATCAAAACTGATGATAGGCGCCGCCACATGTATATTGTTGGTAAGACGGGCATGGGAAAGTCAACCCTCATGGAAAACATGGTGTTGCAGGATATTTATAATGGTCAAGGTGTTGGTGTGGTAGACCCTCATGGGGATTTTGCAGAAAAGATTATTAATTTTATCCCAGAAGAACGTATTGATGATGTGGTGTATTTTAATCCTGCTGACAAGGCTTACCCCATTGGATTAAATATTCTTGAGGTACTAAATGAGGATCAAAGGCACTTGGTTGTGGGGGGTCTTATGGCAACATTTAAAAAAATATGGCCTGATGTGTGGAGTGCTCGAATGGAGTATATTCTTGCAAACACACTCTCCTCTTTGGTAGAGGTTCCCGGAACAAGTCTTATGGGAATTAACCGCATGTATGCAGATAAAAATTACAGAAAAAGTATTATTAGTCAGATGAAAGATCCAATGGTGAAGCGTTTTTGGTTTGATGAGTATGATAAGTGGGAACCTCGTTATCAAAAAGAGGCGGTTGCGCCGGTGCAAAATAAGGTGGGACAATTTTTATCTACGTCAGTGATTAGAAACATGGTTGCCCAAGAAAAATCAGGCTTTGACATTAGGCAGGCAATGGATAACAAAAAAATATTAATTGTTAACTTATCAAAAGGGCGGCTTGGGGAAGACAATAGTTCATTATTAGGTGGTATGCTTATTACAAAAATACAGCTTGCCGCAATGGAGCGTGTAGATCAGCCTGAATCAGAAAGAAAAGACTTCTTTTTGTATGTTGATGAGTTTCAAAACTTTGCTACACCATCTTTTGCAAATATTTTGTCTGAGGCACGAAAATATCGTTTGGGTCTTATTATGGCACATCAGTACATTGCCCAACTTGATGAGGTTGTGGCTGATGCTGTATTTGGTAATGTTGGTACAATAGTTTCTTTTCGTGTTGGGTCAGCAGATGCCGAGGTGTTGGCCAAAGAGTTTACTCCGCAGTTTATAGAAGAAGATATTGTTAATTTGGGTAAGTTTAGTATTATTTTAAAACTAATGATTGATGGTGTAGCTTCTGCACCGTTTAGCTCAGGTACATTGCCTCCTATTGGGTCACCAACGGGGTCTGAAGAAAAGGTTATTAGCGGTTCGCGAGAAAAGTACGCAGTTGATCGGGAGGTAATAGAAGAAGTGGTTCAGCAGTGGAGCGAAGACATCGGAGAGGCAAGTAAAAAAAATCCACCGAGTGACACAAAAAGAAAGTTTTCAAAAAAACCCCAAAACAGACCTCAGTCTTATACACACACACCCTCAAGGGCGCCAGCAATAACCCAAACGATTCAAGATAGGGTAAACATGATTAAGCGCGGTGATGCTGTTCCTAGTGTGCTTCCAAAAACACAAAAACATGTACAACAGGCAAGTGGGCCACCATTAAAGAAAGAGGGGGATTTGTCTTTTACTGGTTTATTTAAAAAAGAAGAGAAGGGTGGTATAGCTCATGCAAAACGTCCTTTGCCTGCACAAAAGCACACAAAGAATGGTTTTCAGAAACCAGGAAGAAGTGTTTCTGGTGTAGATAGTATTAAAAAAAGCGATCAGAACACCTTACCGCCTGCTGGAGGGAAAAGCAGCGGAAGCTTGCCTTCTAGAACTGATATGTCCGATAAAAAACGAAACAATAGACCAAGACGGCGCCATTCAAGAGGTCCTCACCAGGCAGGCGGACAGTCCTCACCAAAAATGTAAAATATGAATATATAATAATTACGTATGCTACACAGCGTGTTTCCTCGTGCTAAAGATATTATTTATCGCACCATAGTGCATATCCCTTTTGTTTTGATTATGGTGGTAATTTTCAGTTTACCAACCATAGTCTCGTTTGGGGCGCGTGATAGTTTTGTGGGTATAAAAATGCTCACCCTGTCTACGTGTGTGATCTTGGCATTATTTTTCTGGTTGTTGCGAGCATTTATTACCAGGGAAATACACATACAGCGCTCTTTATTTGACTTGCCAGTATGTATTTTTTTAGTCGGCGTTGGGCTGTCGACAGCATTCTCATTGAGTCCGCATGTGAGCTTTTTTGGCGGTGTTGGTCAGGGTTTTACCAGCTTTCACACATGGTTTTTTCCTATACTACTTTTTTGGCTTATTCTACAAGAATGTACGAATAAAAAACGATGGTTTATGCTTGTGGCAGCGTGTATTGCTGGTGGTATTCTAAGTGCTGTCGCGTACCTCATGCTTAGCTCTTCAGTATTTTATGGATTCGTGTTAGTACATTTAGGTATCACGCTACCTGAGGGGTTTACAAACTTAATGACGAATAGCACATCAGTGTTTTCTGCGTATATGGCGGTTAGTCTTATTCTTTCTGTTGGTGTGCTTTTGGCACGGTCTACGCCATTATACATATATCGCATGGCATGTTTGGGTGTGTTAGCCACAGGCATGGTGCTACTGTCTCTGGGTTCTTCTTTTGTTTTTCGTAGTAGTATTATCGGATTATTTCTTGTGTTAGGGATAACCGTTGCTCTGCGAGGGCAAGTTTCACGGAGCAGGGGAGTGGCTTTGGGGGTTCTTACAATACTTGTTCTTTGTTTGGGGGTTTTTGGATATTCAAATGCCGTAAAGCATCGATCTCCTTCTGAAGTCACGCTGCACCCAGCCACATCTTCTTATATTGCGCAAGAAAGCTTGCTTAGTGGGGTAAAATATTTTCTTGTAGGTAGTGGGCCTGGTACATTTTCTTATAGATTTTCTCTATTTCGTTTTCCTGAATTTAATTCAGGACAGTTCTATTTTTTAACAGAACAAGTGCAGTCGTATAGTGCAGTTCATACCATGCTTGTGGAGTTGGGATTTGTAATTACTATGGTATTTGCACTACTCCCACTGCTGTTTATTGGTGTTTTTGTAAGTATTGTTTTTGGGGTGTATATACAAACAAAAAACAATAGAAGAACACAAGGTATACAACATTTTTTTAGCCTTGAAGGGATATTTATGGGTGCTGGGTTTGTACTTTTTTCTTCAACATTTTTATTTTTTAATGTTGGTGTGGGGGTATTAGGTATGTGGTGGATATTCTTTGCCCTAGCAATCGTTGGGTTATCTTTTTTGGCACCGCGTATTCGTACTAGCAAGCATATTGTTTTGTCCCTAACACCTGAGTATGAATTAAGCTGTGTTGTGGCTCTTGCATGTGCTATTATGGGTGGTATTATCTTGTTTGCGTTTCAGGTGAGATTTTATCAGGCAGAAATATATTTTACCAAATTAAACAAAACAACAAATCCGGTGGCACAAGATATGTATATAAAGGAGATTTTAGAGAGAGGATCTAGTGTTGCCGCATATCATCATACTTTTGCTGACTTGTATTTGCAACGTGCATCTTTTGAGTCGGGGCGTCCAATGCCACAGGCCCAAGTCATTAAAAAATACCTTACATTAGCAGGTAACGCTGCCAAAAAAGCAACAGAAATAGACCCAGAGCGTGCACAGTATTGGGAGTTGCTTGGTAAGGTCTATGCACAGACAGTGTACTTTGTTCCTGGTGCAGAAGAGTGGTCGGTTCGTGCATACAAAAAAGTACTTGAGAAAGAACCAGTCAACCCGTATGCCCACTTTTATCTTGGGTATATAGCGGAGGAGGACGGGCAGCATGCTATGGCACGTTCTTTCTATGAAAAAGCAATAACCTTAAAACCTGACTATATGATTGCGTATGTAAGATTAGCACACATGCTTGAGGTTACTCATGATTTGGACAAAGCGATTCTAGTCCAAGAACAGGCTGTAGCGTTAAACAGTAATCATGTTGAGGTGTTATACGAATATGGCCGAATGCTTTTTAACAGAGGATTGCCTCAGGATGTGTTATTAGCAAAAGAGGTGTGGAGTGTGGCGGGAGATATTGACCCTAATCATGCAAATACGTTATTTAGCTTGGGGGCATTGTACGAGAGAGAGGGAGAAGCTCATATTGCTCTTTCATACTATAAGCGCGTTGCTGGGCTCAATCCCGAAAATAAAGAGATACATAAAAAAATAAGTGCTCTTACGTATTAGGTCTTGCAGTTTTTTATACTTCTGTGGTATTCTGGGTAGAACTATACGTTCATATGTACCAAAAACCACACCCTGGTAAACAGCATCAACAATTTTTTCTTGGAATTGGTCTTATTCTTTTTGGTTTTCTTACCAAGATGGGTATTTTGGTATTGGTGGGTTTGTTCACGTTGTTTTCTTATTTCAAGCAGAATCCACTACATTCACATCCACTTTTCGCCCATATTGGACGTGGTAGTTCTTTTTTTTCTCATTCACCTAACACATCTAATCCTATGGAAACACTGGATCCAAGTGCGTCGAAAAAAATCATATATTATACTATTGCGTTTGTGGTAGTCTTGTTAACTCTATTTGTTTTGTCAGCATCATGGGTTATTATTGGTGCCGGAGAGACAGGTGTACAATCTCTTTTTGGGAAAGTGCGAGACGGAGAGTTTTCTTCCGGGTTTCATGTCAAAAACCCATTTGTTCGAATTGACAGAATGAACATTCGTACACAGGACTATACTATGAGTATTATGAACCAAGAAGGAAAAAAGACTGGAAACGATTCTATTACCGCACTAACAAAAGAAGGTTTGGAGGTTGGGCTTGATATGACTGTGCTGTATAATTTAGAAGAAAGTAGGGCATCAGAATTGTTTAAGAATGTGGGCACAGGTTACGATGATGTTATTATAAGACCGCAAATTCGCAGTGTGATTCGTGAGGTTATCGCAACATATGAAACAAAAGATATTTATTCAGAAAAGCGGACTGAAGCATCGCGGGAGATTTTACAAAAGCTACAAGGTCAACTAAAAGATAGAGGGATTACTGTGCAGGAGGTGTTGTTGAGAAATGTTGGGTTGCCAGAAAAATTATCACAAAGTATAGAGCAAAAACTTTCCGCCGAACAAGATGCGCAGCGCTATGACTTTTTACTGCAAAAAGAAGCAAAGGAGGCAGATAGAAAACGGGCTGAAGCTAAAGGGCAGCGTGATGCACAAAAAATAATTAATGAAAGTTTGAGTAATAAGTATCTTCAATTCTTGTATATTCAAAATCTTAAGGATCGAGAAGGTACAATTTATGTGCCTACGAGCCCAAACAATGGTGTTCCACTGTTTAGAGGTGTGTAATAGATACCAAAAATCAAAAGACGCTGCAAAGCGTTTTTTGTGTATTATGCCTTGATTTTTTTTGTTTTTCTGCTACACTCTTTAGTATATGAAATCAAAAAAAGACACAAAAGTACTTATGTGTATGTCAGGCGGTGTTGATTCTTCGGTAGCTGCCCATCTTTTGCTTGAAGAGGGGTATCAAGTGGTTGGTGCGTTCATGAAGCAGTGGACTGATGGCGGTGATGTAGCAGGTGTTTGTACGTGGAAAGAGGATCGCCGGGATGCAGTTCGCGTTGCATCATTTTTAGGTATCCCACTTTTGACATTAGATTTTGAGAAGGAGTATAAGGAAATGGTTATGGGGTATATGTTTAAAGAATATTCTTTAGGGAGAACACCAAATCCAGACGTTATGTGTAATAAGTGGATTAAATTTGGTTTTTGGCTTGAAAAGGCAAAAGAGCTTGGTTTTGATAAGATTGCAACAGGACATTATGCGAATATCTCTCTTACACAGGCGAACATGTACGAATTAACAGCCGCAAAGGACACAGAAAAAGATCAAACATATTTTTTACACCAACTTGATCAGAAGCAATTGTCCCAGACTATTTTTCCGCTTGGAAATTTTACGAAGGATGAGGTGAGGGAGGTGGCTCGAAAAATACACATTCCAACAGCAGAGAAAGATGAGAGTATGGGTATATGTTTTGTGGGAGAGGTTCCTATGCAAGATTTTTTAAAACAAAAAATACCAACAACACCTGGGGATATTATTCATTCAAAAACAGGTGAGACTCTCGGTCGGCACCAAGGGCTACCTTTTTACACTATAGGTCAGCGCCATGGTGTGGTACAAAAAGGAGGGGATGAGCCATTGTTCGTTGTACAAAAAAGACAAGAGAATAACACACTTGTGGTGGGGTATCAAGGTGATCCGCTGCTTGTTTCTAATGAGGTTGTTGTAGAAAATATTCATTGGGTAAGTGGACAATCACCAACATTTCCTTTACAATGTAAAGTAAGGCTGCGCCATAGACAGGTATTACAAGAAGTTCGAGTGGAATACAAAAAAGGGCAGCATGTGTTGCAATTTTCAACACCTCAAAAAGCTATCACCCCAGGACAGTTTGCTGTACTTTATAGTGAAAACACATGTCTTGGAGGGGGAGTGGTCAAATAATTATTATAGTCTAATTATGACAATACATGAGATTCGGCAAGCATATTTTGATATGTTGTTAGAAAAAGAGCATGTGATACTTTCTTCGTCATCACTGCTTCCTGAGAATGATCCCACGACACTTTTTACAGGATCAGGTATGCAACCAATGGTCCCTTACCTTCTTGGACAAGACCATCCGTCGGGAAAAAGAATTGCAAATGCACAAAAATGTTTTCGTGCTGTGGATATCGAGGAGGTGGGGGATAATCGTCACACGACATTTTTTGAAATGCTTGGAAACTGGTCACTTGGGGATTATTTTAAAAAAGAGCAGATAGTCTGGGTTTTTGATTTTTTGGTACATACAATAGGGTTGAACCCAAAACAATTATATGTGAGCGTTTTTAGCGGCGATGATGGTATAGGTGTCCCAAGAGACGAGGAAGCCGTTGTTTTTTGGCAAGAGCAGTTTGGTGGTGTTGGGGTTGATGCAAAAGCTGTAGATAATGTAGAAAAAGATGGGTTACAAGGTGGTCGCATTTGCTATTATGATGAAAAAGAAAACTGGTGGTCAAGAGCTGGGACACCAGAACATATGCCGGTTGGTGAACCTGGTGGACCAGATTCAGAAATATTTTGGGATTTTGGTAAAGAACACGAGATACACGAACAGTCAAAATGGAAAGATCAGCAATGTCACCCTGCTTGTGACTGTGGACGTTTTATGGAGATTGGGAATAACGTGTTTATGGCCTACAGAAAAACAGCCGAAGGATTTGTGGGGTTGGATAAAAAGAATGTAGACTTTGGCGGTGGATTAGAAAGAATAGCGGCAGCGTGTAATGGTAATCCAGATGTATTTTCTATCGATGTGTTTGGTGGTGCACGAAACATGCTTACTGATCTTTCTGGAAAAGTATATGGTGCGAATGAGAAAGAGACGTTTGCGTTTCGGGTTATTCTTGACCATGTTCGAGCGGCCGTATTTCTTATTGGGGACGGCGCATTACCTTCAAATAAAGATCAGGGGTATTTTACACGCCGACTTATTCGTCGCGCTATACGATTTGCAAGAGATTTGGGTATTAGTACACATTTTTGTGGAGAGGTGGCAATGCAATATATTACAGAGTACAAAGAAGCATACCCACAGCTACGCGCGCAGGAAGGTGTCATTGTGGATGCCTTAAGACAAGAAGAAACGAAGTTTCGCAAAACACTTGACGGTGGTATGAAGGAGTTTGATAAACTATTAAAAGGGTTTGCAATAGCGCTTGAAAGAACAGGAAAGCATATTACAGAAATTTCAGGCAAACAAGCGTTTAGACTATACGACACCTACGGGTTTCCTCTTGAGATGACACAAGAACTTGCAATTGAACATGGATTGGTAGTAGACACCAAGGGTTTTGATAGTGCATTTTTACAACACAAAAACACATCCCGGTCTGCATCAGAAAAAAAATTTAAAGGAGGTCTTGCTGATACGTCGGACATGAGTGTAAAGTATCATACAGCAACACATCTATTGCATATTGCACTAAAGCGTGTTCTTGGAGATCATGTGGAGCAAAAAGGGAGTAATATTACTCCAGATCGCCTTCGTTTTGATTTTACACACAATGAAAAATTGACTGACGAGCAAAAAAAAGAGATAGAAAGAATAATAAACGCTGCAATTGAAAAAAACTACCCCATAACATTTTTAGAAATGTCTGTAGAAGAGGCAAAACAACAAGGGGCTATAGGGTTGTTTGGAGATACGTATGGTGATACAGTAAAAGTATATGTGGTGGGTGACCCAAGAGAAAAGGCAGAGGGTGATCCAACAGCAGAAACATTTAGTAAAGAAATTTGTGGTGGCCCGCATGTTGAGCGTACAGGAGCCCTTGGTCATTTGCGTATAAAAAAAGAAGAGTCCAGTAGTGCAGGTATACGAAGAATTAAAGCGGTTCTAGAATAATATATATTATGGTTGACACTGTTTTACAATATGCGTACCGTGTAAGAAAGCAGTTTTTTCGTTATTTTGTTGTAGGGTTTAGTGGTTTGTTTATTGATATGACACTCTTAATCTTAGCAAAAGAATTGCTCCATGTCCGGCCTGTACTTGCTGTTGTCATGAGCCAAGCAGTTGCTTTGGTGTATAACTTTACACTTAATAGATTGTGGTCGTTTGGTGGTGCAGGGTTTTGCCGTTCACAGCTTGTAAAGTATGGAGCTTTAGTTCTGTTCAATTACCTTTTTTCAGTTGGGTGTATGTATGTATTTTCTGAAGTGTATGGGTTTGACTACAGAATAGTGCGTATAGGGAGTATTGCGCTCATGGTGTGCTGGAACTTCTTTTTGTATAAGTACTGGGTGTATGCCCAAACCCCTGTTACTTGTGAATCTGAGGTGGTTGAGGGGTAAGTATTTGGTTTATTCACATATTATTTATATCACTGCTTGACAGTGGCTGTGTAATCATGTATTATAAAGCACAGTTAATTAGTATTATTTCATGGCAAATAAAGATGTAATAGAGGTCCAAGGATCTGTAGAAGAAGTACTTCCTGGCGGAAAATTTCGTGTTATTTTAGAAAATGATCACGAGATTATTGCGTATTTGGGTGGTAAAATGAGAATGTATAGAATTCGTATTGGGGTAGGCGACCAAGTAAAGGTTCAAATGACCCCGTATGATTTGACAAAAGGAAGGATAACATATAGACTTTGATTACATACACCATGTAATAGGTATATTCATTCATATCAATCGGTGCGGTGGAGCTTGATACATTCGAGCTATGATATCGCGGCAGTGGTTGATTTTTTTTCGTATAAGAAATATGAAAGTACAGGCATCAGTAAAAGCACGCTGTAAAGATTGTCAACGCGTAAGGCGACGTGGCGTTGTTTATAATATATGTAAAAACCCTCGTCACAAACAAAGACAGGGAACTAAACAAAGAAAGAAGGCGATCGTTTAACTTATTAATAACGTATTATGAGAGTAGCAGGTGTAACAATTCCCAAACAAAAAAGAGTCGTTATAGGGTTGACATATGTATTTGGTGTTGGTAGTACAACAGCAGAAAAAATATTAGAAAAGGCTCAAATTGATAAAAGTATTCGTGTTAAGGATCTATCAAGAACTCAAGAAGATAGTATTCGTGCTATAATAGAAAAAGATCTTACTGTTGAGGGTGATTTACGCAGAGAAGTTTCTGCTAATATAAAAAGATTAAAGGATGTAAAGTGTTACCGTGGTGCGCGTCATATCAAAAGATTACCAGTAAGGGGGCAAAGAACAAAGACAAACTCCAGAACAGTTCGTGGTAACAAAAGAAATCTTGCTGTAAGCGGAAAGAAACCAGGGGCACAAAAAACTTAAGTATAGTAGCTAATTCAAGTAATATAAGGTATGGCAAAAAAAGCGACTAAAGTAAAATCTAAAAAAAAGAAAGTAGTGCGACAGGTGTCAAACGGTCGTGCCTATATTCAGGCAACGTTTAATAATACTATCGTTACAATTACAGATCAGAATGGTGATGTTTTAGGATGGGCGAGTGCCGGGATGGTTGGTTTCAAGGGTCCTAAAAAAGCAACGCCGTATGCTGCAGGACAGGTGGTAAAAAAGGCAGTAGACCAAGTTAAGGCTACAGGTATTCGAGAGGTTAATGTGTTTGTAAAAGGTGTAGGTGGTGGAAGAGAGGGTGCTATTCGTGCCTTGCATGCTAATGGAGTACAAGTGCTATCTATTAAGGATGTCACTCCTATTCCACACAATGGATGTCGACCGCCAAAAAGAAGAAGAGTTTAAGTAATCTATTATAACGTATGGGAAGATATATTGGTCCAAAAAATAAAATCGCACGACGCTTTGGTGTAAACCTTGGCCTTAAGACAAATGCAGCAAAAGTTGCACGTCGTTTATCACAGGCTCCGGGAGTTCATGGCCCTAATAAAAGACGTAAAACTCGCTCAACATATGGTAAGCAGCTTATTGAGAAACAAAAAGCAAAGTATCTCTACGGTATAAGAGAGAAACAGTTTAGTCGTTATGTTCGCGAAGCTGAGCGGCTTACGGGGGACTCTGGAAAAAACTTGCAAGAACTTTTAGAGCGTCGACTTGATAACGTTGTATATAGGATTGGGTTTGCAAAAACACGAGCTCAGGCAAGGCAGTTTGTGAGTCATAACATGTTTACGCTTAATGGAAAAAAAATGAATATCCCATCCCATTTGGTAAAGAGTGGTGATGTGGTTGCATTAAAGAAAAATAAAGAAAAGAAAGGTGTTTTTATAGAAATTACTGAACAGCTTATGCAAACAGACACCCCTTCTTGGGTGCGGGCTGACGGAAAGAAAAAAGAAGGTACCGTATTACATATGCCGCTTGAAGCTGATTACGATAAGATTTTTGACGTTAAACTTATTATTGAGTATTATTCAACACGTTAATTTATACGGGTTACGTGTACCTGTCTATTTATATAAAAAATGCTTCCTATGGAACATATTCTACTTCCAACATCAATCACAGTTGAAGAGACCAAAAATGCACATACGGCTAGTTTAATTGTGTCTCCTTGTCAGCAGGGTTATGGAACAACTCTTGGCAATGCTTTGCGTCGAGTGCTCCTTTCTTCTTTACCGGGAGCTGCTGTTGAGTCTGTAAAAATTGACGGTGTACAGCATGAATTTGGCGCTGTTGAAGGTGTACAAGAGGATGTAGTAGAAATAATGTTGAATATTAAGCAAATGGCTGTAACATCTCATTCAGATGACACTGTTGTGTTGCATCTGACTAAAAAAGGTCTCGGCGTTGTTACAGCAGGAGATTTTGAAAAGAATTCTGATGTTGAGATTGTGAATCCTGACTTAGTTCTCTGTACTATTACTGATCCAAAAAAAGAGTTAAGAATGGAGATTGTGGTAGGAAGAGGTATGGGGTACGTACAAGCTTCAGCAAAAGAGACGGCAAATTTAGATCTTGGTACAATTTTGGTAGATTCTTTATACACACCGGTAAGTGACGTTGGGTATTCTGTTGAGAATACTCGTGTTGGAGATATTACTGACTATGAAAAATTGAACTTACGGATTGAAACTAACGGTACGGTTTCTCCAAAAGATGCAATTTGCCAAGCAACTCAGATATTGATGGATCATTTTGGTGAGATTTTACAATTTGTTCAATGTGATAGCACCGCGTCAATGGACTTAACAAAGAAACATTCACTTGATGAAGAGTTGGAAGGCGTTGCCGATGATGAGATATCAAAAGAATAATTGATTTATATAGTATAACCGTGCAGAACACGTATGAGACATAATAAGAAAACATTTACTTTGGGGAGGAATAAGGCACAAAAAAAGGCATTGATGCGTTCTTTGGCTAATAGTTTAATTATACACGAGTCAATTAGAACCACTAAAGCAAAGGCAAAAGTTCTTCGAACAATTGTTGAGCCAATAATTACCCGAGCAAAAAGAGGGAACATTTTTGATAAACGCTGCATAGCTAAGGTGTTGTACACTAAAGATGCAATAAAAAAGATTATGGAAGATGTGGGCCCAAGATTTAAGGAGCGCCCTGGTGGATACACTAGAATAACAAAAATAGGCTCAAGACCAAATGATGGTGCAGATATGGTTCGTATTGAGCTTGTAAAATAATATTATATGGAAGTACAGAGAAAACATATGTCAATTGATGCAACAGGTAAGGCTGTTGGTCGAATAGCTACGGAAGTAGCAACTTATCTTAGGGGGAAACATAGACCAATATTTGACCCAAGCAAGGATTTGGGTGATTTTGTGACAGTAAAAAATATTACTAAAGTGGTGTTTACTGGAAAAAAGCTTGTGCAAAAAGACTATTACCATCACACAGGATATCCTGGTGGGTTGCGCAAGACATCTATGAAGAAATTGTTTATCACAAAACCAGAAGAGGTGTTACGAAAAGCTGTGTATGGGATGTTACCAAAAAACAAACTTCGTGGAGGTATGATAAAACGGTTAACGATAACTAAGTAATATTCTATGGCAAAAGAACAGGATACAAAACACATACGAGCCTTGGGAAGAAGAAAGACTGCTGCCGCAAGAGTTAGGCTAACCAAAGGTGCTGGTATAATTACTATAAACAATAAACCGCTTTCAGAGTATTTTCCGATTAGTTTTTGGCAAGAAAAAGTAGAAGCACCGCTGCAGGTGGTGGGAAAAATGAAGGAATTTGATATTTCTGTTCGTGTGCTTGGGGGTGGAGTAAATGCACAAGCTGAAGCAGTTCGTCACGGTATTTCGCGTGTCTTGGTGAAATTTAACGAAGAACTTAAGCCTGTGCTAAAGGCTGAGGGATTTTTAACACGAGACTCACGAGCAAGAGAGCGAAAAAAATATGGAAAACACCGAGCCAGAAGAGGGCATCAGTGGAGAAAAAGATAAAGAAAACGAGCTATTTGCTCGTTTTTTACTTGTTTTTCTTTGATTTTCTATATATACTATCTTGTAGTTTATGCAATGTATTTTTCCATATGTTTCAGGAATTTGTTAAGAAAAATAAGACAATGTTTGTGTTTCTTCCAGCAGATCGTGTTTTTTTACATGATAAGGTGTTGGCTCGCTCAATATTACGTATTTTTCCCACATCAATTACACCAAACAAGGTGACAGCCATAAGGATATTACTCACTCCTTTTGTTTTTTATTTCCTCTTGAGTGATTTCTACACGCTAGGCATTGTATTTTTTTTAATTACTGCCAGCACCGACATGATTGATGGATCGCTTGCAAGAACAAGAAATCAAATTACAAAATTTGGGATGCTTTTTGACCCGCTTGCAGATAAGTTTTTGATAGGCGGTGTGGTTCTTTTGATTGTTTTTGGAAACTTTCACTTTTTGTTTGGTATTCTTATTCTTGTGCTTGAGGTATTGTTTATTGTGGCGGCTTGTGTGGCAAAGGCTCGCTTTAACACGGTGCGTGCGGCAAATATATGGGGAAAAATTAAAATGATCTCTCAGGTTTTTGCGGTCTTCTTCACTCTTCTTGCGCTTGGATTAGATGTCCCATTTTTTCTTATTATAGCAACATGGCTCTTTGGGTTTGCTATTGCTTTTGCGGTGGTAAGTTTATTTTTCCATGGAGCATAATATATGGCAGGTATAAAAAAACATTTTTTTTATTGCTTATTTTTTTTGGGTTGTGTGTTTTTTTTCATTTATGCACATTTTTATTATACTACCTTTCCTGTATTTAATTCTCCTGATGAGACGGCAAACTTTATATTTATTACAACGGTTATTTCTGATTCACAGATTCTTTTTCCTCATCCATTTGATTATGCACAAAGTGTAAACTTTGTTTTTCCACGGAGTACCTACGCGACAGAGATGGGTATTCTCCCAACTGGTTTTTGGGGAATCATTCTATTGTTTGGTTTGGTAGGAAAGTTTTTCGGCACAGCTTCAGTGCTCTATATTACTCCACTACTTACTATACTAGCGGGTTGGTGTTTTTATCAGATAGTCGTGAACATTTTTGGTAAAAGAGTGGGGCTATGGTCGTTACTTCTGTACATTACTCATCCTGTGGTGTGGTATGTTGCTAGTCGAGGTCTTTCTCCAAATGGAAGTTTTGTTTCTCTGCTTATTATAGGGGTGTGTTTTCTATTATCACCATCTTTTTTTTCTCGTATTCCGGATATATATAAAAAGATTTTTGGTAGTATTTGTGTGTGTCTTGGGTTGTGGACACGACCAAATGAGGCTATTTGGGTGGGGATGGTACTGTTACTTCTTTGCGTGCTGTATTGGCGAAGAATGCAAAAAAGTACTATGCTCGCTATAATAGCGACAGGGCTTTCTTGTGTTGGGTTGTATGTTTGGCTAAACGCCCACTTATTTGGGAGTATGCAGGTAAACTATATCACTTCATCTTCTGTGGTCCTTGCGTCATGGTATGATATTATTTTTCCATTTGGCGTACATCCAAGACATATAATACATGTGTTTTGGGATTATTTCTTTGGATTGTTTTGGTGGTATACCATTCCAGCTGGTATAAGTATGTGCCTCTTGGTTTTTGTTAAAAAACAACAAGAGGTGTACAAAAACTATACACATGTGAGGAATTATATAATAATCACTTCGGTAGTCTCTCTTTTTCTTCTTGTGTATTATGGAAGCTACACCGCGCTTGCCCAAACAGAACCTTCAATAGGCGTTTCTTTTACGAGATATTTTTTGCCCACATATATACTTCTTATTCCGCTTGTTGTATATTTTTGGCACAAGATTGTAGAAGCTGTTTCGGTGCGTGCTGGGGTGTATATACAAATACTTCTTTTTTGCGTATATATTACTTCAAGCATTCATCTGGTGTATAATGGAAAGGATGGGCTTTTGGCTGTTTCTCAAAATATACAACACGCAACGTATGTACGAGAAGACGTGTCTGGTTACCTAGAAAAGAATGCTATTATCCTTACGTCGCATGAAGATAAGTTTTTTTGGCCAACATTTCAGGTGATGCAAAATATTTTTGATCCAGATATTATTTCTGCGGCAAGAGCATTGCATAACAGCGGTTTTCCTGTATACTACTTTGGTGGAATGCCTGAGACGGCAGTATACAATAAGGTACAAGAGTACTATGTGAGTGCGCGTATTGAGCCTAGGTTGGTAAAGAAATATTCGCCACACGCATTATATAAATTTTACACTTATGAACAATAATACCACAAATACAAGCATGTCTTGTATCTTTTGCAAGATTATTCAAAAAGATATCCCTGCACATGTGGTGCATGAAAGTGACTCCACAATATCGTTTTTAGATATTCATCCGTGCACAAAAGGGCATACTGTGGTTATACCAAAAACTCACCTGTCTTCCATAGAAGATGCAGGCGAGCATGTTCTGTCAACACTGTTATCCGGGGTTCAGGAAACAGTCGCCATATTGCGAAAAGTCTTATCACCAGATGCCTTTTCTATAGGATGGAACAATGGCGAGGAGGCTGGTCAAGTGGTGCCACATCTTCATGTACATATATTACCAAGGTGGAAGGGTGATGGAGGTGGAAGTATGCATAGCATTGTTCAGAAAGACTCTGTTGGCACCATAGAAGAATTGGCTGCATTGTTTTAAGATTCTATGCCAAAAAGACTAAAATCAATTTCTCGCGAAATACTCCATACAAACCCTTGGTGGACGTATAAATATGACAAATACACTTTGCCAGGGGGTGGGGTTGGGGAGTATTATTATGCAGAAACAGCGGGTTTTTGCATGATTATACCCGTATTACCTGATGGTCGTCTTGTGCTGACACTACAATATAGATATCTCTCAGATAGGCAAGGTATTGAGTTTCCTGCCGGAGGAATTGGTAATGATAAGAATGTCTTAGCAGCAGCTAAGCGAGAATTGCAAGAAGAGACAGGGTGTGTTGGTGAACAGTGGCGTAAAGTGGGGGTGTTTGAGGGAAGCAAGAGTATGATTAAGAATAATTTGGCCCATGTTTTTTTGGTCCAAGTGTCATCTCAGTGTGCACAGCAGTTAGATGAGACTGAAGAAATTGATGTGCTGTACCGCACGCCTACGGAGGTTGATGCAATGATATCGGATAATACTATTTGGGATGGTTCTAGTATTGCGGCCTGGTGTCTTGCTCGGCCACACGTAGTATAATATATATAGTTATGGCTATACAAAACATGAAAAATCCGGAAAGTGATCATATTTTTTGTTTTAAAGAAGATTCTTCAAAAGAGGGAAGAACATTGTCGCATGTGCAGGTAGGTGGTGTGTTTATGTCTCGCCTTGTTATTGATCCTGGGGTTGTTACAGGAAATTATTTTTATACCAATACCCATGTGCTAATGAGTATAGAATCTGGCACAGTTGTTGCGCGGTTTGAGCATGTGCACACAAAAGAAAAGAGAGAGTTGCAGCTCAAACCAGGGGAAGAATTGGTAGAGATACCAAAAAAAGTTGCCAGCGCAACGAAAAATATTGGTAACGAAAAGGCGGTTATTGTTTTTTTTAGTGACAAGCCGTTGCGAACATCAGAAGCGTTTCATTATAAAGTATTTTAAATACGCGGTATGAGTAATCAAAATTTTATTACAGTACACCCTTTTGCCCTAGACCATTCAACAGCAGGGCGAGTACTTTTTGCCTCAGAAGTTGGTGGCGTCCATGTATCTAGAATTGAGTTTGAACCTGGGTTTGAATTGGGACACCACTACCATAAAGAGACACTTGTTACGTGCTATACTGGTATCGGGTCATTGTGTGTTGTGTTTGAAGATGTTGTTACAAAGGCACAACAAGAGATACGTATGGACGCCGGTGGTTGCGCCATACAAATCCCCACTCATGTTGCGTTTACTATGAAGAGTATAGGCTCTTCTACTGCGTCATTAGTGTTATTTAGCAATAAAAAACTCAATACCGACGATAATTATATATATGAGGTTACACCTCCTTCTGATCAAACCAGTACACCATAATAGCACCATTATCTATTATTTTCTCTCCATCAGCTATAACCCGAAGACCTTTATTAATGGCCACACTATCGTACCAGTAGCTGTTTAGGACCACATATGCGCGCACAACTCCTGTTTTTGTAAGAATAGCATCGATATCAGATTTTTTTTGTCCTTCGTAGAGTAATTTTCTAAATGTAATAGCCAGGTCACCCCCAGAGGGGATGGCGTAGTAAAAGTATGGTCTCTTGTTTGTGTGGTGATAGGTTTTAAAGCCATATTGGTGAATAGCTGAAGCTGCCGTAATATTACTACTCAGCACAATGTATGATGTATTGCCACCTTCCTGAGTGTCAATAAATTCTGTTGCGTGAATGTCAGCGCTGGTTACGTTAAATCCTGGGTATGCCATTTTTGCATTTTTTTGTGGATATGTAAGGTACCATGATGTTGTGATACATATTGCAAGAATGAGAAAGGCACCGTAAGGTGTTTTCTTTGTTTTTTTGTATTTCTTGAGTAGCAAAAGCGTGCCTGCTATAAAAAATGGTATAAGAAAATAGAGTGAAATATGCGCAAGACGTTGTGCATAATGTCCTTGTTCAAAGTGGTATAAGTTTGGGAATATAAGCCACGTGCTCATAAAAAACATATTTACCAGAATAGCAAGAGGGAAAAAAAGATATACATAGTGTGTTATGGAGCGGCATGTTTTGACATAGTAGAGGGAAAAACCAATAAGTAACGCAGGAATGATTTTTTGATATCCGTAAGTGTATTCAAGTATATATGAGGCTGGTATGTCTTTTTTAAAATAATATGGGCGATCAAAGAGCGTGGTAAACGATGATATTTGTCCAAAAATTGTACTGAGAGATGGAATTGGCATGTGTTGTAGTACGAAGTACATGAAAAAGAGCGCGGGGATGCTGATGGCAGAAGTAAAAAAGAGTACAAGTAATACGTTTTTTTTGTGCCGCAGGTCTTGTTGGATAATATACACACTGAGTACAAGAAGACAGGCAAAGACACCAGAAATAGGATGGATCATGGCTGAGGTTATTGCAAGAAGCGTGGCAGGGATATATGCTCTATGGTATGTTTTACAAAGTGAAGTAGTTAAAATAGTGAGCAGCAAAAACAGATTTGCAAGGTTTTGTGGTGTGGTAATAACCATTGTAGTTAAGGGAAAAACAAGCATGAGTAGAGTGCCAATATTTGCCCATCTTGAGGAAAGGTTAAAACCATGGCGCATGCTAATGTAGGTGGTGGCAGGCAGGAGAATGCTACTGAGTAGCGGTACAAGCCATATATCTATGACGTGTACAGATAGGTGGGTTATTTTTGCAAACATGATAATGAGACTGTATTGTCCCAAATAAAATGGTGTTTTTGGTGAAGCAAAGCCATGGTGCAAAATATGTTGTTCTGTTGCGCGGTGTAAAAATGGGTCATACCCAAACCCAAGTGGATAGATGAGTGTAATAATGTTGTATGTAATAAAGAAGTGCAGGATGGTGAGGAGAATTCCGGTATGTTTCTTTTTTGACTTCCATATATATACAAGAAGGAGGAAGAGTGCGGTGGCGTAGGTAATAAAGAAATGTTTACCAAAAATAAGCCATGGTGTTTGTAGCACGCCTGTGGTTGATCGAGAAAAGATTGTCCAAACAAGCACGCCCTGTAATAACAAGATAATGAGACTGAGTGCATTTAAAGAAAAAGTTCTTCGTATATCTTTTAATGATGGTGGTGTCACACCTTTTTTATGTAGAAGTATTGTTCCTATAGAAATACTGCTGAGAATTGCAAGAATTGTTCCGGTGTGTATTTGGTAAAAAAAATAGACAATACTTTGTATAGTGGTAAAAAAGGTGATTATACTGAGCCCAGTAAAAAACACAGGATATGGGAGTGCTGTGAAGAAGCGGGTCAAAGAAAGTGTGTAGGCATGGAGTAGTAGATAGTAACCTATTACTGCAAGGCCAAAATATATAGAAAGCGGGTGTTTTGGAAGAAAAAGTGATATACCAACAAGGACTAGACTTGTGCACAGAATAGTGGTATATTTTTTAGAGAATATATTGTGCATAATACGGTAATAGGTTGTTTTTTTAGTATATTCTTCTTTATTTGTATCATAAATCAGAACATATGGCAAAAATACTCATAACAGGTGCAGCAGGATTTATTGGGTCAAATTTTGTGCGGTATTGGCTTGAACACCACACAGAAGATGAGGTTATTGGGTATGACGCACTCACTTATGCAGGAAACCTAGAAAATTTGGATAGATTCCAAGATAATCCACGGTTTCGCTTTATAAAAGGGGATATTGGTGACATGGATACCGCCTCTGCTGCGCTCGCAGGAGTGGATGTTGTTGTTAACTTTGCTGCCGAATCTCATAATGATAGGGGAGTCCTTGATCCAGGTATTTTTTTACGGACTAATGTTTTAGGTACACAAATATTTTTAGAAGCAGCAAGGCGCTGTGGTGTGAAGCGTTTTCACCATATTTCTACATGCGAAGTGTTTGGTGATCTTGCGTTAGACGAGGACCGTGCCTTTGTCGAAACTGACCCATATCAGCCAAAAACACCATATAATGCATCAAAAGCTGGGGCAAACCATGTGGTTATGTCGTATTTTCATACGTATGCTATGCCGGTTACAATAAGTCACTGTGCAAACAATTATGGCCCATACCAGTTCCCAGAAAAACTTATTCCACTCTTTGTGACCAATGCACTTGAGGATAAACCATTACCACTCTACAAAACAAGTCAAAATAAGCGTGAATGGACGCATGTTGATGATCACGCGCGAGCAATTGAAGCTATTTTAGAGAAGGGTAAGGTTGGAGAAGCATATAATATTGGGACAGGTGTAGAAAAAACAGTAGAGGAGATTACAGATATTATTTTACAGACACTAGAAAAACCAGAATCTCTTAAAACATATGTACCCGATAGGCTTGGGCATGATCGAAGATATCTTCTTGACGATACAAAACTCAGAAAAGAGACAGGGTGGAAGCCAGAAATTAGTTTTGATGAAGGTATTAAAGAGACTATTTTATGGTACAAAGATACCCCAGAATGGTGGAAAAGGGTAAAAAGTGGAGAATATGAGGAGTATTACAATACCTATTATAATAACACATTAGGAAAAAATTAATTGTATTATATTTATGAAGATATTACTTTTGGGCGCAAAGGGTTTTGTGGGGAAGCGCTGTGCTAATGCTTGGGATGGGGTAATTGCCTATGAAGATCGCATTACATCGTCAGAGCAGGTTGAAGATCTTATATCACAACACAATCCTGATGTGGTGCTCAATGCTGCAGGAGTGAGAGGAAAACCAAACGTTGATTGGTGTGAAGATAATCAGATAGAAACAATGGTTGGGAATACTGTGCTTCCTATTTTAGTTGCCAAGGCATGTGCCAAAACACAGACTTACCTGCTACATATCGGCTCTGGTTGTATTTTCTATGGCGACTCTTCTCATGAAGATAAAACATGGAGAGAAGAAGATTTTGCCAACCCATCGGTAATCTACTCTCGATCAAAGTACGCAGCTGATTTGGTACTGTCTACGTTACCTCAAGTAGGAATTGCACGCATACGCATGCCAATTGATTGGGTGCCGTCTCCAAATAATATGATAGATAAATTAACCTCATTCTCAAAAGTAATTGATGTTGAAAACAGTGTTACTGTTGTAGAGGATATGCTTGCTGTATTCTATGAACTACTTGAAAAAAAGGCAACAGGAGTGTTTCATGTAACTAATCCTGGATTGTTAAAACATCGGGACATTATTCAGCTGTATCAAAAATTTGTTAACCCGGATCATACAAATGAATGGATTACCGATGAAGATTTAGTGAAAAAAGGGTTATCTTTAAAAGGGCGATCAAACAATGTTCTATCTTCAAAAAATCTAGAAGCATATGGTATTGAAATGAGAGATGTGCATATTGCGATGGAAGATACCATGAAAAAGTATTCCGCAGCGCTTACCAGCGGTAGAATCTCTTAATGTTGCATGTTTTGTACTTGACAATAATTGAAAAATTACGTATAGTAAATATACTAATGTTATTTAGTATATAGTATGTTCTTTTACTATTTTTATCTACACAACAAAGTAATAGGAGGTTGTTTTGGATATTGCAATTTTTGATTTTGATGGAGTCTTAATTGACTCAAAAGCAGGGTACGTTTCTAGTCTTATTGACGCAGCTAAAAGTTTTAGTATTACAGGGCTGTCGTCAGATGAGTTGGCTTTGAGAATGAATTTTCCAATGGATAGTCAGCTTCAGTATATCTTAGGCAATACACATACCACTGAACGAGAGGATGCCCTACTCGCTTGTTTCCGCAGGGTATGTCTAGAGGAACCAGCACTTGGTGTTACAACCTTTCCTGGTGTGTTTGATATGCTAAACCATTTGACTGACACAGGACTTGTTCTTGGGTTGTGTACTAATAAGCCTCATGACCTTGCACGAGTTGTGCTTCGAGAACTTGAGCTTGACCAATTCTTTACCTTTGTTTACGGAGGTGATGCGGGGGTAAAACGAAAACCAGCTCCAGACATGATTTATGCCATACTTAATGATAGTGGTGTAGCCACCAGTAGAGCTGTGTTAATAGGAGATTCGGTTTCTGATATTGAGGCGGCCAAAAATGCGTGTATTTCGTCTGTCGCGGTGAGTTGGGGGTACACCTCAAGAGATCGATTAATTGCTGCAGAACCAGACCATGTTTTTGATGACTGCGGGGAGATTGTCTCGTATTTTACAGAAGCATCTTTGTGATGCTCTCAATGCCCTTACGTGGCATTTTTTGTTTACCAAAGTTGATTTTTTGTTGTATTTTAGCTACAATGTATAAGTAAAATGAGTATATTTATGGATATTGATGTTTCGATTATTACGGTAACATGGAATTCTGCTGAAAAAATATCCGATCAAATCTCATCGGTACGTTTGGCGTGTAAAAAATACACTTTTGAACATTTTATTATAGATAACGCCTCGACTGATGACACAGTGTCATTAGTAAAAAAAGATTTCCCCCATATACAGTTGATTGAAAATAAAAAAAATATGGGTTTTGGGTATCCACATAATCAGGCAGCAGCAGTATCGCGAGGTCGCTACTTTTTACTTCTCAACCCAGACATGAGGTTGACGCCAGGGAGTATAGACACATTGGTTGCGTGGATGGATAAAAAAACTGATGTTGGTATTGTTGGGCCCAAACTTGTTGACCCTGATGGTGTTATTGTCAAAGAAGCTGCCCCAAGAAGATTTCCGCGAGTGTGGGAGCATACTGCATTGTTGTTCGGGTTTGCACGTGTATTTCCTGGGGTATTAGATGGTTATTTGATGAAGGGGTTTGGTTTTGACAAAGAACAAGAGGTAGACTCTGTTCGTGGGTCATTTATGCTTATGAGACGAACTGTGTATAATACACTTGGTTGGGTGTTTGATCCAAGATATTTTATATGGTATGAGGATGTGGATTTATGTCGAGAGGTAAAAAAAATGGGCATGAAGATTGTGTATACACCAATTGTGTCCTGTGTTGATTATGTTGGGCAAAGTTTTAAAAAACGTGACGGATTTTGGAAGAAAAAACATTTTACCCAGTCAATGCTCGTGTACACAAAAAAATGGTATCCGTGGTATGTGTGGATATGGGTAGCGCTTGTTCGACCTGCCGCTTTGTTGATTTCTTTTGTTTATGGTAAGGTGTCGCGGAATACATAGTATATAAATAATATGAGTAAAAAAATAGTTGTACAATTGGTCACGTGGAACGGAGAAAAGTATATCCCACTCCTCTTTGATTCACTCAAAAAACAAACCTCAACTGATTGGGAGCTTTTAATATTAGACAATAACTCAGAAGATGGAACCGTGGCTGCCATTGAGACACAGTTAGATGATTTACCATTTCCTGTGACGTTCTACAAAGAGCAAAAAAATTATGGATTCGTGGGGGGTCATAATAGGTTATACGATACACACACGGCTGAGTATGTAGTGCTATTGAATCAGGACATGTATTTGGATAAGCAGTGTTTTGGTGCTATGGCTGAGTACTTGGATCAGTATGCTGAAGTGGCTGCAGTTTCGCCCCGATTAATGCGTTGGGACTTTGCGAGGGTGGAGGCGGGGAATTTAGAGGATAGTTTTTCTGAGTATATTGATGCTCTGGGGTTGCGTATATTCCGTAATAGACGTGTTGTAGAACAATACACACAAGAGCGCTGGGCAGAAGATTCAACACATGGTGATATTCGTAACTTGTACACCAAAGAGACATTTGCTGTTTTTGGGGTTTCTGGGGCATTGCCTATGTATAGAAATAGCATGCTTAAAAAAGCCTGTTTGACTGATGGCAAAGTGTTTGATGAGATGTATCATGCATACAAAGAAGATGTGGACTTGGCCTATAGGCTGCAATCTTGTGGTTTTGGTTCAGTTATATTATTAGGTGTTGAAGCATTTCATGACAGAACTGGAGCGGGGCCACGTGAACTAAGTGATAGAGCGGCAAGTAATAATAAAAAGAATCAATCTTCTTTTGTTGCATGCAATAGTTACAAGAACCATCTTATGACACTCTATAAAAATGAGTATTGGCAAAACATCGTATTAGATTTTCCATACATTCTTTGGTATGAGCTCAAAAAAGGGGTGTGGTTTTTGTGCAATAATAGAAAAGTGTTTACTGGTTTAGGCTGTTTCTTTGCTCATAGAAAAGTGTTATCTGCAAATAGAAAACACATAAGACAACACTGTAACACATCTTGGAAAGAAATGCGTTTGTGGTGGAACAAAACATAAATTCTATGAAGGATATCTCTATTGTTATTGTGAATTATAAAATGAAAGATGTGCTCGTGGCATGTCTCAGGTCTTTGTATAGGGACATTACAAACTCTCCTTTAGATGTTTCTGTGGTGGTGGTCGATAATAATTCTGAGGATGGCTTAAGAGAGGTGCTTTTACGAGAGTTTCCTACGGCACTTTGTGTTGAGTTAGGCAATAATCCTGGTTTTGGGGCTGCACAAAATTGCGGCATGGCAGCGACTGAGGCAACATATTATTTTGCATTAAATCCAGACACTGATTTTTCTTCTGATACAAATATTGTTGATCGATTGTATGCTTTTATGGAAGAGCATCCAAAGATTGGTATGATTGGGCCAAAGATCCAATACCCTGATGGTACATTACAATATTCTTGTTGGCGGTTTCCCACCTTTTTTCAACCACTTTTTAGTAGAACGTCACTTGGAAAAAAGGGAAGAGGGCAGCGGCATGCCGCAAGATATTTCATGAAAGAGTTTGATCATGGCAGTACTATTCCTGTTGATGCGGTGATGGGTTCTGCATTATTTGTTCGCGGCACTGCAGTAAAAGAGGTTGGTAATTTTGATGACAGGTTCTTCATGTATTTTGAGGATATTGATTGGTGTCGGCGGTTTTGGGAAGCTAATTGGCCAGTCTATTATGTTCATGATATAGTGTTAACACATATTCACGGTAGAGGATCAGCAAAAGTTCCTGGACTGTTCACTGCAGTTATAAAAAACAAACTCGCTCGCGATCACATACGAAGTTGGTTACTATATATGTGGAAATGGCGTAGTAATAAAAAATTCTATGAAGCAGTTTCCTAAAATAGCCATTGTCTATCTTTTGTTTTATCATAATGAGTCATATGTTGATGATGCAGTTTCGGCACTCAAAAAAATTACCTATCCAAAAGATAAGATTGAGTTTGTGATTGTGAGTAACCCTCACCCAGAAGATGGCTCTTTTGTGCGATATATTGAAGATGCGGTACTACCTCTTTCTGGAAAAGAAATTCCAAGAGTAACAGTGCTTGCACAGGAAGAAAATACAGGTTTTGCAAAAGGAAATACAATTGGTGCACAATGGGCCGTTGCCCATGGGTGCGAGTATGTAGTGTTTCATAATAATGATGGATTTTTTGCTACAAATGCTCTTGAGCCTCTCGTAAATACACTAGAACAAGACAGCACAATAGGTGCCGCGCAATCACTAATAATGCTTCACCCAGATACTAACCGTATAAATAGTTCTGGAAATTGTTTTCATTATCTTGGTTTTGGGTATTGCGATAATTACAGAGTGGATATAAAAGATGTGTCGTTGCCAGAAGTAAAAGATATAGGGTATGCAAGTGGTGCAGCTCTTATGGTTCGTAGTGATCTTATAAAAAAATATGGCGCTTGGGATGAGGATTTTTTCTTGTATCACGAAGATTTGGAATGGTCACTAAGACTCAAGATGGTTGGATACCGTATAGTGTTGGTGCGAGATTCAGTGTTTTATCATAAGTATCAGTTTGCACGGAGTATGACAAAATATTTTTGGATGGAGAGAAATAGATATGGTGTTATGCTTATGTTTTTTCGTTGGCCAACACTTCTCCTTCTTCTACCTCTTGAGCTATTTCTTGAGTTCGGTCTAATACTGTTTGCCATTAAAGGGGGTTGGATAAAAGAGCGATTAAGGGTGTATGCATACTGGATTTCACCCAAACATATATGTTTATGGTATAACAAAAGGAAGCGGATACAGAAAATGCGGGGTGTTTCAGATAGAGACCTTCTTTCTCGTGCTGTTACGGGTATTCATTTTCAAGATGTGTCGACACATAACACACTGGTCAACAAGGTTGCCAACCCACTGTTTACACTGTATTATACCGTAGTGGTAAGGGGGCTTATTTGGTGGTAAAGGTAGAGAGTATGAATACACAATCAGTTTGTATATGAAAGTAAAAAAAGCTATTTTAACAGGAGGTGGACGTGCAACACGGTTGCATCCCATCACTGCAACAATAAATAAACACTTACTCCCTTTGGCAAACAAGCCAATGATTTTTCATGCTATAGAAAAGGCGGTTGAGGCAGGTATTACAGATATTTTTATCAATACAAACCCTGGTGAAACTGAATTACAGAAATATATTGGCGATGGTGGGCATTGGGGGGTTACTATTACATATTTTGAGCAAACAGGCGGTCCTCAGGGTATAGCCCATGTGGTGAACGTGGCAAAAGATTTTATAGGAGATGATCCGTTTATGTTTTATCTTTCAGATAATATATTACTCGGAAGCATAAAAGACATGGTTGCAGAGTTTAATCAAGGTGAACACGATTGCATGTTGGCACTGTCTGAGGTAAAGGATCCACAACGTTTTGGTGTCCCTATTTTTGATGAGCACAAGAGACTTGTTGATGTACACGAGAAACCTGCAGAACCGCAAAATAATTTTGCTGTTACCGGCATATATCTTTATGGGCCACGTGTGTTTTTTGATACATTTAAACATATTAAAAAAAGTGATCGTGGTGAGTATGAAATATCAAGTATTCATTCTCATTTTTTACAACATAACAAAAAGGTTGGATACAAGGAAATAACAGGATGGTGGAAGGACACAGGAAAAACGAATGACCTGCTTATCGCAAATACATTGCTTTTGGAAAACATGTCGGAAGACGAATTCTCTGTAAATGCTGAAGTGGAAGAGGGGGTAGAAATTTCAGGAAATGTCCACATAGGTTCTGGGTCTCGTATCGGAAAAAACACCACTATTAAGGGTCCTGTAATTATTGGAGAAAACTGTATGCTAGATGATTGTACCATTGGACCAAACGTAACACTTGGTGCGGGGAGTGATATTGCATATGCCACGATTGAAAACAGTGTATTATTACATAATATTACCATTCGTGTGCCTAAAAAAATTACCCAAAGTATTATAGGAAAAAATGCACAAATTATTCCAAGAGTAGACACGCACTGCGATGGTCATGCGATGATTATAGGAGATAAAACAATTATAGAAATGTAATGTTCTTATAAAACGGACACACTATTCAAAAAGCACTATTTTTTTTCTTTTCTGCATAAGTTTTTTGTGTGGCATTGTTTGTGGATGCTTGTTTAGTGGCCGTGTTGGTTTTCTCCCTGTATATGGGAGTTTTTTTGTTTTAGTAAGTTGCTGTATATTGTTTTGGAAAAAAACACGTGTACGGACGTTATTTTTTTTGGGTATAATTTTTCTTTGTGGTTTTGTCCGCGTGATATATGCTTTTTGGTCTTTGGGTAGTAATGCAGAGATACAGTGGTATAGGGAGCATCGAGTAACCGGATATATTTCTGCGGAACCAGATATTCGCCAAGATGGTGTTCGATATAGTGTTACACCAAAAGAAGGCAGTATAAAAGGAAAGATATATGTGCCATATGATCAGTACCCTGTTTTTCATTATGGTGATGTGGTTGACGTAAGATGTGGGAGACTAGAAAAGCCCGAACCAATAGAAGATTTTCGCTATGATATGTATTTGGCGCGGTTTGGTATATCGTATATTTGTCGATCACCAGAAATAAAAAAAATAGGAGAGGGTGGGGGGTACAAACTATTTGTGAATATATTTTCTTTCAAGGACCAGGTTGCTGACCGTGTGAATCGGCTGTGGCACGAACCATATGCTGGGTTTATGGCAGGATTGCTTTACGGATATCGTGGTGGGTTGGGATCTCTCAACGAGCTTTTTGCAAAAACTGGCGTAACGCACATTATAGCAATTTCCGGATATAATATTACTATTGTCGCAACCATATTGATCACACTTTGTATTCATTTATGTGTTCCAAGAAAAAGAGCGTTTTATTTTGTGGTTACAGGAATTGTTTTTTTTGTATTGTTTACTGGTGCTAGTGCATCAGTGGTACGTGCTGGTATTATGGGGGTGTTGGTGTTATTTGCACAGCAGCGTGGAAGGCGTCGGAATATTCATAGTGTACTGATCTGTACTGTAATGATTATGGTGGTGCATAATCCACTTGTATTACTTTGGGATGCAGGGTTTCAGCTCTCATTTCTTGCCACTGTCGGATTACTCTATATTGCACCAATTATTGAACAAAAAGTATGTTGGTTACCAAGATCATTTGGCCTAAGAGAATCGTTTTCATCAACTATTTCTGCTATACTGGTAACATTGCCACTGATTTTGTTTCAGTTTGGTCGCCTTTCTGTCGTTGCGCCAGTTGTAAACATGCTTATATTATGTACAATTCCATTTATCATGCTATTGGGTTTTTTTGGTGTAGTGGTATCGTTTGTATCATATCCATTAGCTAAGATTATTTCTTGGGTTGCGTGGTTTGGTATGGAGTATGTGGTTTTGGTGGTACAGTTTTTTTCCTCACTTCCTTTTTCTTATGTTGATGTGCATATCCCACTTGTATTTGTATTTTTTTGCTATGTTGGGGGATTCTTTTTTTATCAAAAAATAAAAAAGTAGTATGAAAAAATACGCCATACCTATTGTCTTGTTTCTTATTTTGTGCACACTGGGAATGCTCGCACATATTTCATTTGATGGTGAAAAAAAGATTCAGGATGGTGACACTGTATTTTTGGAAGGCAGTAATGCTTTACGTGTTGCGTACCTTGATGTGGGACAAGGGGATGCCACGTTTATTACATTTCCAAATAATCAACAAATGCTTATTGACTGTGCAGTAGATGGTAGGATTCTTGAGGCACTTGGTCGTGAAATGCCATTTCATGATAAAACCATTGACTACCTTCTGATTACACATCCAGACAAAGATCATTATGGTGGATGCATTGATGTGCTTAAGCGGTTTGACGTAGACCATATTGTGTACTCCGGAGTAAAAAAAGATCATGTATTTTTTCATACATTTGAGAATGCTATGTTTGAAGAGGGCGCACAATACCATCAGGTTGTTGGAGAGCATGTGTGGCATATTGCGAGCACGACACTTCACTTTCTTTATCCGGACCACAACCTTGAGGACAATCATTTTTTGCCTGGTGCAAAAAAAGACACCGGGTATAATAATACCTCTATCGTTTTTTCTCTTGAGTATGCGGGTAAAACCTTTTTGTTTACCGGTGACGCAGAATCTGAACTTGAAGAGTACTTGTTATCAAAGTATGGTCAGGAGCTTGATGTTGATGTATTGAAGGCTGGACACCATGGAAGTGGCGGGTCTTCTGTACAAGCGTTTATAGAAAAAGTGACCCCAATACACACTATTTTTTCTGCAGGAAAACAAAATACATATGGTCATCCGTCGCCCAGGATTATGAATCGTGTTGCACGTGTAGGGAGTGAGATTTGGCGAACCGACCTACAAAGTGATATACTAGTGTATATTTTATCATCTGAAAAATATTATGTTACGTCTACACGTACTTCTTCTTTTTAGTGTACTTCTCTGTTTTCCATTTTTTGTACAAGCACAAACATTTAATTTTGTTGCCGATGAAAACATTATGCTCTCTAACGATGAGGCATTTGCCGGAGACAGGGTAAAAATTTATACAATTGTGGTAAACAATGACTTTCAGTCTTTATCAGCTGATGTTGTTTTTTATAACAAGAAAGAGGAGATTGGACGTGTTTCTGTGACAAATCTTGGGTTTGAAGAGGCAAAACAAGTTTGGGTTTCCTACAGCCTTCCTGCGGGTGAACAAGAGCTAGAAGTTGAATTGGTTCAGGCTATTGGGACAAGAGATGGTGGAGAGGTTGTCGATATTCCAGATGAACAGATTGCTGATTTTGAAATTTCCCGTGTATTTAATATAGACACAGACACTGACGGTGATGATATTGGTGACACCGAAGACACTGATGACGACAATGACGGACTTGAAGATACTGATGAAGAAGGGCGAGGAACAGACCCATTAAAGCCGGATACCGATGGAGACGGTTTAAATGATAAACAGGAGGTGGACGCTGGCTTGAACCCGGTTCGCAGTGATACTGATGGTGATGGGCACGGAGATAAAGAGGATCTTTTTCCTACAAACGGAAAAGAGTGGGCCGATGCTGACAGTGATGGGGTGGGGGACAATAGTGATATTGATGATGACAATGACGGCCTGTCGGACGAAGACGAAAAAGCTTTTGGGAGTGACCCGCTTGATGCCGACACCGATGATGATGGGGTTTCTGATAATGAGGAAAAAATTCATGGCAGTGATCCACAAAAACCTGATTCTGACAATGATGGCATATCTGATAAAGACGAAATAGATGCTGGGTTAAATCCGGCTGATTCTGACTCTGACCATGATGGTGTTGAGGATAATATTGAGTATGAGCTTGGTACTGATCCGCTCAATCCAGATTCAGACGATGATGGCTTGACTGATGGGAAAGAAGTTGAGATTGGGACCAACCCACTACAGTCTGATACCGATGGCGATGGTGTACCTGATCAGTTAGACATGTTTCCAATAAATGCAGAAGAAAGTGTAGATACTGATTTGGATGGTGTGGGAAATAACGAAGACACTGATGATGATAATGATACTTTGGAAGACGTAGAAGAGCACTCTTTTGGCTCTAACCCACTAAAGGCTGACTCGGATGATGATGGGCTTACAGATAGTGAGGAAAAAGACCAAGGCACCAACCCTGTCTCTGCTGACACAGACAGCGATGGGCAGTTAGATAGTGAAGATGAGGAGCCGCTCAAGCCATCGCGCCAGTCATTGTTTTCTGGGTCAATGGCCGCTAAAAGGATTGTGCAGTTTTCTGCGTTACTCTCTTTTATTCTGTTTATTGTATTTTATGGATGTTACGTTCAAAAGAAAAGATAGTGCGGTGATGGGAGTTTTTTTCCTGCTTGTTTTTTTGCTTCCTTGTTCTGTGTTTGCTGGCACCGTTCCAGACACCGATGGGGATGGTATTGTAGATTCAGAAGAGATGGTGGTGTATTTTACTGACCCAAATAACCCAGACACAGATGGTGATGGGTACACTGATGGAGTGGAAATTAAAAATGGCTATTCTCCTCACAAAGGGGGTGCAGCAAAAATACATGAATTTGACTATGACAAAGATGGGCTCGATGATTGGGTTGAACTTTGGTTTGGGAGTAGTATTGGTATAAAAGACACCGATCGAGACGGGTTTACAGATTTTTATGAGGTGGTTCGGGGGTATGACCCAACATCCACGAGTATGGTTCGTTTTCCACAAAGAATTGTTGTTGATAGGACGCTGCAGCGGCTATACTATTATGTGGCAAATATAAAAATGTATAATTGGCCCGTATCAACAGGAAACCCAAGCACAGAGACACCATTTGGGCGGTTTGCTATAGATAAAAAAATCCCAAATAAGCGCTATGTTGGCCCAGGATATGATTTATCTGGTGTAAAGTGGAATATGCAGTTTAAACCATCGTATTATATACATGCCGCATATTGGCATAATGATTTTGGTATTCGTACCCATTCGCATGGCTGTGTAAATATGCGACTCGCTGACGCTGCATTGCTATATTCGTATGTTGATGAAGGTGCACCAGTTTCAGTTATTGGCAAAACGCCTTCTGGCTACAATGTGGGGTCTTAGGTATGGATAGAAAAAAAACTATTATCATACCAGTATTACAGTGGTATTCTCAGAACAAAAGAAATCTTCCTTGGCGGCGTACTGTGTCTCCGTATCGCATATTAGTGAGTGAGGTAATGCTGCAGCAAACACAGGTTGATCGTGTCATTTCTAAGTATCGTAATTTTTTGCGACAGTTTCCTTCTATTAAAAAACTTGCCACTGCTTCGGCTGGAGATGTGATTATAGCTTGGCAAGGTTTGGGGTATAACAGGCGTGCGCTGTATCTACAAAAAACAGCCACAGCATTACGAAAGGAATATGGTGGAAGATTTCCACAAGATATGGCACTACTGAAACAGTTGCCTGGGGTGGGGGATTATACAGCGCGAGCACTTCTTTCTTTTGCCTTTGATAAACCGGTTGCCATGCTTGATACAAACCATCGAAAGTTTTATTCTCGTTTGTTTCATCAAGATGCTATATTCTCAGACCGGAATTTATTAGAAAAAACACAAGAACTTGTGGAAGAGATTCTCGTAACTCCAACTCTTTTTTGTGATGGAAAAAGTATGATGTATCATTGGAACCAGGCACTCATGGATTTTGGTGCCCATTTTCTTGTGCGAGGTGCGGATTTTTCCAAATGCCCAATACGTGATTTTAACGAGCATTTTCCAGAAATTTTAGGAGAAAAAAAGAAAAAAAATACTATACCTTTTCGACAAACTGATAGGTATTATCGAGGAAGGATTGTTGAACTGCTGCGTAAAAAAAAATCAATGAAAACGAAGGATATTGCTCAAATCTGTGCTGATATACCCAAGTCTCGCCAGCAGCACATTATTCAAGGTCTGGTTCGTGACGGATTGATTAAAAAAGTTGGATATAGTATGCTATTACCATAATTAATATAAAACTTTTATGAATATACTTATCCGTTGGGCGATTAATGCAATGATGTTGCTGCTTATTGCTCAACTTTTGCCTGGGATTATGATTAGTGGGTGGTATGCGGCATTTATTACTATACTTATTTTAGGGCTTGTTAATGCTATTATTAGACCAATAGTGCTATTCTTCACCTTGCCTATTAATATTCTTTCTCTGGGCCTTTTCACTTTTGTTGTAAATGGTTTCTTGTTTTGGTTTGTGAGCACCGTAGTAAAAGGTTTTGAGGTTTCTGGGTTTGTTCCTGCGTTTATAGGGGCCCTGTTACTCACATTGGTGAGTGGATTTACTACGATGTTGCTAGAACGTAAAGGTCAGATATGAGAAAAAATATGAAAATTTTGTCTGTTGGTGGGTCAATTATTATTCCAAAAACTGGGTTTAACATTCCTTTTTTAAAGAAGTTTAAAACACTTATTTTGCGTCAGATAAAAAAAGGGGATCGATTTATTCTCGTTATTGGTGGAGGGGCAACCTGTAGAAAGTATCAAGATGCTGCAAGACAGGTCTCATCTCTTAATGATGAGGATTTGGACTGGATTGGTATTCACACGACAATATTCAATGCACAGTTTGTGCGGTATATGTTTAAAGATGTTGCCTATAAACATATTATTACTCATCCAAACAAAAAAGTGCAAACCACAAAGCCGGTTATTATTGCGGCCGGTTGGAAGCCTGGATTTTCGACAGATAGGGATGCAGTATTGCTTGCAAAAACGTATGGGGCGAAAGAGTTGTATAATTTGTCCAATATTTCGTATGTGTACGACAAAGATCCAAATATTTACCCAGAGGCAAAAAAACTGAGATATATAGACTGGCAAACACTACGAGATGACATTGTGGGACATACCTGGGAACCAGGAAAAAGCGCACCTTTTGACCCAATTGCCAGTAAAGATGCACAAAAGTTTGGTATGAAAGTGGGTATTCTGGATGGCACAAAGTTGGGGGAAGTTAAAAAAGCAATAGACGGAAAACCCTTTAATGGAACTATAGTAGAGTAACTATACAGTATAGAAAAAAGTAACATGTCGCTACTTTTTAGTTTTGGGTTATAGAAACTATTCTTTTGTTGTCTTTTGTGTGTTCTATAGAAATCTCTTTATAGGGTGTATCTTTTATGAGTGGATAGATTTTTTCTGGCCATTCCACAAGAGAGAGTGTTTTTTTGTCAAAAAGAAATTCTTCGATCCCTATATTTCTCAAGGTCTGAACATCTTCTGCACGGTAGGTATCTATGTGGACTAACTGAGAAATACCTTTTTGTGTAGTATTCACAGGATATACCTGCATGTATGTGAATGTTGGGCTTGTGATAACATCTTGTACACCAAGCCCTTTTGCTATACCTTTTGCGAGGGTTGTTTTTCCTGCACCAAGATCACCTTTAAGAAGAATAATGTCGCCCCCCATGCATTGTGAAGCTAAAGATTCACCAAAATGAAGCATGGCGATCTCTGTGGCTATACTATGTTTTTCAGATTTCATGAGAATATATTATACGTTTTTTGTTTGGTCAGTATACAGAGGGAAATTTTTTGTAAGAGCCATAACGTCTTCCTTTATTTCTTTGAGCGTAGCTTCTTCTGTGTGATGAGTAATGGCTCGGTCAATAAGATCTGCAATAATGCCCATTTCTTTTTCTTTCATACCACGTGTTGTAAGTGCAGGGGTGCCAAGTCGTATACCAGATGGGTTAAATGGAGACCTGGTATCGTCTGGAATCATATTTTTGTTTACGGTAATACTGGCTTTGTCGAGTGCTTCTTCTGCATCTTTTCCTGTGAGACTTTTTGATGTTACGTCAATAAGGAGTAGGTGATTGTCGGTTCCACCAAAACATAAGTCATACTTCTTGGCTTGAAATGCTTCTTCTAGTATTTTTGTGTTTGCCTTAATCTGTTTGGCATATTGCTTAAACTCTGGCTCAAGTGCTTCTTTAAATGCGACTGCTTTGGCTGCAATATTATTTTCGTGCGGACCACCTTGTAGTCCAGGAAACACGGCCCTATCTATCTGTTTTGCAAATTCTTTTTTACACATGATCATGCCACCACGTGGCCCACGTAGTGTTTTGTGTGTGGTGGTGGTTACAATATCAAAAATTGGCACAGGATTGTTCATTTCTCCACCAGCAATAAGCCCGGCAATGTGTGCAATATCGGCCATAGTCATTGCACCAACTTCATTGGCAATATCTTGTATTTTGCTATATGCAATTTCTCTTGAATAGGCTGAATAGCCAACTAAAATAAGTTTCGGCTTGTGTTCGTGGGCCATTTTTCTGAGATTTTCTAGGTCTATTTGTCCGTTGGCATCAGTTTTGTATCGTTCAAAGTGAAATACCTGTGTCATGTGCGTTACCGGGTGACCATGTGTGAGATGGCCCCCATGAGACAAGTCCATACCCAGAACCGTGTCACCTGGTTTGAGTACCGCAAAATACGCAGCAATATTGGCAGGTGCACCAGACAGTGGTTGAACATTGACATGCTCTGCACCAAAAAGTTGTTTTGCACGATCTATTGCAAGTTGCTCAATGGTATCCACATGTTCACATCCACCGTAATATCGCTTGCCTGGATACCCTTCGGCATATTTGTTTGTTAATACTGAGCCCAGCGCTTCAAGAACGGCTGGTGAGACAAAATTTTCTGAAGGAATCATTTCCAACCCAGTTTCTTGTCGGTTGAGTTCTTTGTGTATCGCTGTGTGTGTATCAATATCAAACTGTGCTAGTGATATGTTATTCATATGCGTGTGGGTTAATACTGGGTAGATGTATGGTATTATAACTTTTTTATCATATATGTGCCAACTTTTCTGTAACCAAGTTTTCTATAATACCCACGAACACCAACACCCGAGATTACCGCACTTTTTTGTATTCCTGCGTTTTGTATTATTTCTTCGGCCACTTTCATGAGTTTTTTACCAAACCCTTTGTGTTGCGATGCCTGTTGTCTTTTTTCTCCAATTTTTACGAGCTGACCGTACACATGAAGTTCACGAATAAATGCACAGTGTGAAATTTCTGGGATGATTTGTACAACATCTTTACAATGCGCTTTACTAAGCCATACATGTTGTTCTTTTTCCTTTTTGCCGATGTTGTGCGGGATACGGAGTCGTAGGAATCCATACACAGCTATACGTTTTGGATCCTCAAGCGTAATAAAGTATTCTGTGCCACCTACTGTTGAGTATGTGTCTACAAAGAGCTGTGGTATCGTGTTTTTTGGTATATTGTCTTGCTGTCTTGAAATCTCTCTGCACCGCAAGCAGACACATCGCGCATTAGTGTTGTGTAGCTCTTTTGTGAGAGATTCTCGTAGGTTGGTTATACTGTTTCCGTCTCTAATTTCGTTAGATGGGATATCACGAATAAGTCGAGAAATTCTACAGTATCGTGGTGTAGCTTTTTTCATTGCAAGTAGTGCTGCAAACAATGCTTTTTCTCCGTATGATTTGTATCTTCCTTCCTTAAACCATGCATAGAGTTCAGCGCTTTCAATGACGGTGTTTGGATAAATCTTTACCATGTCTGGGCAAAGTGCTGGATCAGAAAATAGTGATTTGTACATGGTTACATCGTGTTCTGGCGTGGTTCCTGGTAGGTCTGGCATAAAATGGAGATCAACTTTGAACCCTGCACAGCGAAGCATATACATTGCTTTCCTGAATTCATCCACAGAGTGCCCACGCTTAATCAGTGATAAAATTGCATCATCTGGCGCCTGAAGACCAAGCTCTATTCTTGTGCATCCCTGTTTTCGCATGTGGTAGAGTGTTTTTGGTGTGATACAGTCTGGTCTTGTTTCAAGTGTAATTCCTATTATCCTATGTTTTGCATACTCATTGTACCGTTGTTCTTTTTCTATGCGTTGTGTCAACTCCTCAAGTGGCCGCTTTTCCCAGTACAACTCTTTTGTGGGGGGTATTTCTTTTCTTCGTGTGAGGTTGTTGCATGCATTAAAAGACTCCATAATATACCAGTATTGGTATTTTAAGGTATAGGCATTCCATGTACCACCTTTTGTGATGTATTCAATTTTATCTACCGGATGCCCATTCTTCTCAAGCATTTCAATCCTTTTTTGCATTAGAAGGTATGGGTTGAAATCGAGCTTGAGTGAGCGAGCTGCAGCAGGTTCTGAAGCAATATAGCTTTTTGGCATGCGTACTTCTGTTGGGCAGTAGACACACTTGCCTGGGCAAGCATATGGTTTTACTAGTGAAGTGATTACGGCAATCCCTGATGTACTTCGTATACCAGCTTTCATACATAATTGCTCTAATGCTCTATTTTGTACTACTTTCTTGTCTTTTACCAATTTCTTGTAGACACCAAGTATGGCCCTGTTTGAGGGTTGTGATATGTGAAGTGCACTACACTCCTTTCTTCGTATATCATCAAACTCACCTTTTGTTTTGGGCTTTTTTTGAATAATGGCATGTATGATCTGTGTAATGTGTTGTGTTGTTTCAGACATAGTACTTGTAATATAATCATGAATGTGCTATCTTAGTCAAGTCAAAAAGGATTATTTTATGAATGAATATAGGGCAAAACAAATATTAGAGCAAAACCATGCGGTATATAACACCATCGCAGCGGATTTTTCACGAACCCGTGGATTTTTGTGGGCCGACCTACATCCGCTCAAGGAGTATGCAAAAGATGTGCACACCGTTGTTGATATTGGGTGTGGCAATGGTCGACTATATCAGCTTTTTTCTCACATGGATGTGAATTATATCGGTATTGATTTTAGTGAAGAGCTTGTGGCTATTGCAAGGAATCGTTTTCCGGGGGCGCGGTTTTTTGTCTCAAACATGATTAAAACTTCCTTACAAGACAGTATGGCCGATGTTATATACTGTATTGCAGCATTTCAGCATCTTCCAAGCAGAGAAATGCGTATCCAAGCACTTCAAGAGATGCGCAGAGTGTTAAAGCCTGGTGGATCCATAGTTATGATGAATTGGAATCTTTTTAGTGACTGGGCACGAGAAAAATATGAAAGCGACGGGAGTGGAGATTTTTTTGTACCTTGGAAAAATGAGGAAAAAGAGGTTTTGGGGTTGCGATACTACCATGGTTTTTTACTCGAAGAGCTTCATGAATTAGTACAGTCTGTTGGGCTAAATATAGTTAAACAACATTACTGTAAAAAAGGTGAAGTAAGTAGTCTGGGGCCTGGTGAAAATATACTTACCGTTATGCGAGCTGCCGAAGATGTGTAGCATTATTTTCCTGAAATAATACAGGTGGTTGGAGTGGTAATACTCCAACCACTTTTTTTTGCTTTTATGAGCCCTGCAACACTTAATGCTTCATTTGGTGTCACGGACTCTTGCAATTCATCTTCTAGTATTTTCTGTGCAGCCGCTATGTCTTCGTCGCTCACTATCCAGCCACTTCCCTTTGTTGTGTTCACTATTTCTGTCACATTACTTTTTCTGTGTGCAATACGATCTCCGATGCACGTTGCAAGAGATTCTTTGGTTGGGGTAAAGTCATGGTCAAAATGTTTTGCGATTGGGTAACATGCTGTGGTTTGTACAACATGTACTTGGGTCGGTAAGGAGTTGTGTGTAATGTATTCTCCGATACCTTGTGCGGTGGTACCAGAAGATGTGGCGATAAATATGGCACCCATATCGTTGTGTTGAGTAATCTCTCTTGCTAAGGGGTAGTATGATCGCGGCGCTAATCCATCGGTTGATTGTCGGAGATATGCTACCCCAGCCTCTTTTCCGGCCATAAAAGCATTTTGTTTTGGCTGATCCACCTGTGTAATTGTAATATTTCTGTCGGTGGCAAGATGTGTGAGTGTGTCTTTTTTTTGCTGAGGTATTCTTTTACCAATATACACACCAAGCGAAAGCAGGTTATTTGGATGTTTGGTATTATGTTCTTTAATTGCTAAAATAGCTGCAATAGCAGCATTTCCGGTTGATGATATGGCAAACTTTTTCGTATCGTTTTGTGTATATTCCCGGTGTATCATTTCTGGAATGACCCGTCCTTTGTGTGATTGGTATGGGCTAAGATCCTCTCTTTTAAGAAAAAGAGACGGGATGTTGAGTTGTTTTGCTAATTCTGGATGTGAAGATTGTGGAGTATTCATAAAAGTGGTAACTAGGGTTGGTGTTGAAGATAGGACGGCGTTGTGGTATAGTGTATTATGCTTACTTATTAGTGTATGTGTATATGAATCTTACCTGTATTGAGTGTAAAAATCAAGTTGATCTATCATCGTATTCTGACCTTGCTATGGACAGTGTGGTTGAGTGTCAGACGTGTGGCATAACATTGCTTGTGACGAGTATCGACGATAACACCGTGTCTGTTGAAATAATGGACGAGGGAAAATAGATTAGGTTATTGCTTTGCACACCATTTCTATCATACCCCGAAAACCGTGAGACCCAAGGAAGACTATTACGTCTTCTTTTTTGGTATGTTCAATAAGGTGTGTCACAAGTTCATTATCGTCTTCTATGTATTTTGTGTTTGGGTGTGTGGTCTCAATCATGTCGGATAATGCTTTCCCATCCATGATTTCTGGTGTATTTGGCCCTTGTTTAACCGCGCTTAACCGAGGAATAATAACACTGTCTGCATGTGCAAATGCATGAGCGTATTGCGGAACTGCTTCTTTATTTCGGTTTCCGGTGTTTGGTTCGTAAATGGCAATAATCTTGCCTGTATATATAGACCGCAATGTAGCAAGTGTTGCAGCTGCTTTTTCTGGAGAATGCGCAATATCATCAAACACGGTTATATTGTTTTCACACCGTTTTTCTAGTCGTCGTCTCATGCCCAAAAAAGTGCGTATGGATTGTGTGATGTTTTGTGGTTGTATACCAAGTTCACTAGCCATAGCAAATGCACCGCAAATATTTTCTACCATATATGTTCCAAGTAGTGGTGAGGTGATACTGTACGTAGAACTGTTATGGATTATGTCAAAATGAAGGCCATTTTTTGTACTAGTTATGTTGGTGTAGGAATACTCATTTTCTCCATCTTTTCCATAAAATACTACACGAGATTGAGATTGTTTTGCATATTCTTTTACATTTTTTCCATCTTTGCATGCAACAATAAGGCCATTTTTTGGCACAAGAGAAACGAGGTGCTCAAATTGCTTCATGTATAATGCTTCTGTTGGGTACAGGTCTGCGTGGTCCCAAGAAATTGAAGTAAGCAGTAAATGAGTGGGGGAGTACAACATAAACTTTGGTCGAGCATCCCATCGAGCTGTTTTATATTCATCTCCTTCAAGAACCGAATATGTACCATCAGTTATTGCTGCTGACGGGAAATTATGTGTAGCAAGTCCACCAAACATGTAGCTTGGCATATACTCATTTTCTTTGAGTATCCAAGACACTAAGGCAGATGTAGTTGTTTTTCCAAAGTTTCCGGCACACACAATAGAATGTTCTTTAACGAGAAATTCTGCGACAAATTCTGGATACGATTTGTATGCAATGTTGTTTTCTTGTACGTAGAGAAATTCCGGATTGGTGGAAGACGCGACATTTCCCACAATTACCAGATCAGGATTACCATGTTTGGTCATTTTTTCTACGTGCCAACCAGGGTAGTAGGTAATTCCGGCATTTTTGAGATGAGTAGAAACAGGCGGGTAAAACCCTTTGTCACTGCCAGTAACGGTATATCCTGTTTTGTGGAGCGCAATGGCTAGGGCGCTCATGGCTACGCCACAAATACCTATAAAATGGATATGTTCGGTGTTGTTCATAATCTATAGTGTATTATCCAGTATATGCTTAAGCTCTTGCAAATCACCACTCCAATTCTTTCCGTCAAACCACTCGAGCCCGCTAAACTGTAATTTATACGTGTCACTTGGTCTTTGTGCTGAACCTAAATATATATATTTTTTTCCTGTTTCTTTTGCATATAGTATGGCTTTGAGCATCATGCCCATACCAATGCTTTTGTTGGGAAAATCTAATGGATAAAAAGGATAGGAATAGTGAAGTATGTCAGTATTTTCATAGCAGACTGCATACCCAACTACGTCATCACTTTTTGTATACAGAAGGAGCATGGTAAAGTTTGTTTCTTCTGCGTTTGTAAGACATGATTTTACCGCATTGGCAGAAAATGTCCCTTTGCCAAACTTTTTTTCATAAAAATCTTTTGCACATTTTCCAATAGTCCAGTGGTAATCAGTATACGGAATAGGGTGGCTGGAAAGAGTAATATCTTCTGTTTTCCGTAAAATTCTTCTGTTTTCGCTTGTTAATACAAACGTATTCAAATCTATTCGTATACTTCGTGTTTGGTCCATTGCGCCTTTTCCTCGGCGGGTAAACACAAAACCATCGCTATATTTTTGGGTAATATTGTTTGAAACAGTATGTGTAAGTGTTTCTTGTTTCCAGGAAAAATAATCATTCATAGAATTATTGTAGTGCAATCCATAGTCCAAGTAATACGACCATTGCGTGGATAATCCAAAAACGCATCACTGTTTTTTCTTCACTCCAACCGCGCATTTCAAAATGGTGATGTAGTGGTGCCATTGCAAAAATACGTCTTCCCAATATGTATCGCCCAAAAATTTGTATAATGACACTGGCAAGTTCTACATAAAAAATAAAACCAAGCAGCGGAAGAAGTAGCATGTGATTAATGACAATGGTGTTTATGGCAAGAAGTGACCCAAGACCAAGAGAGCCAACATCACCCATTTGGAACCGCGCAGGCTTAATATTGAAATACGTGTACGTAAGCAACGCACCGGTTGTGGTCGCATTGAGTATGGCAATTTCTCCATATCCTTCTATCCAGCTTAATATTGTGAGAGCAGAAAATGTAATAATGAGTGCTCCTCCTGCCAATCCATCCATACCGTCTGCCATATTTACTGCATTGGCAGTTGCCACGACAAAGAATATAACAAAGGGAATAATAAGCCAGCTAATGTCTATTGTTCCATCAAACGGAATGGCTATGTTTTGCCAATGCTTTCCAAGTTTTGCATAAATCCACCAGGCAGCAATGCCACCCGCAATACATTCAGTGAGTAATCTTTCGTGAACATGGAGCCCTTTTCCTGGATGTGAACCCAGCCAAAGTGACGTACGTTTAAAAATTGACCACGGAAGGGTAATAATAAGCCAGATTCTATACCATATATTTTTGTGTACCTTAATGAGTGTAAAAATCTGCTTCAATTTTCTGTTTCGTCGTTTTTTCTCATTAAAAATATTGAGCCAGTCATCTACGCCACCAAGGATTGCCGAAAGAATCATAACCCCAACAGGTACCCAGGTAAAACTTCTCTCCCAGTTAAAGAGTATGGTAATAACCGCAACAGTTATAATGACGAGCAGTCCACCCATAATTGGTACGCCAGCTTTACTTTTTCGTGCGCCCATGGCAAGTGATGCGTCATAATCTGGGTTTCTTACAATATTATGTTTATACAAAAAAGCAATCAGGAGTGGAGCCCAAATAAAAGATGCTATTGTGGCAAGTGCGCCAAAACCTATGGCGGTCTGTAATATGTGTATTGTGTCTGTAGGTATTATCATAATACTGTTCATCATAGCATAGAATACATACTATTTCAAGCTATGGGCTAAATATTTTTTATGTTATTAATCTGCGAATTTCTAAGATTTTTGCGCTTTTTGCACGGCCAAATGTTTCATTTGCTTCACCTATTTTTTCATGCTCTTGCCAGGTCTGCTGTGATAGATCTTTTTTTGTGTCTGTAACGGTAATGTTTCCCTGTCTAATACCATGATTGTATTTTCCATCTGCAAGCCACGCAAGACTGTGTGTATAATGAATTATTTTCGGTGCACCACCTTCGTAGTCTACTTGGTGCACAATAAGTATATGGTCAAGATCATGTCGTTTTCCTGTATCAAGCATAATAATGCAATCTCCAGGTTCTATAGTGTTAAGAGAGATCGTTTGGCTGTTTTTGTTGTCTGCCAAAACACGTACATTTGTATTTTCAATGGTGCGGAATTTTCTCACAAGCCGTCTCAATAGATTGTTGGTTTTTGGAAATGACAAACGTGTGTGCAATGGTTTTGTTGTTTGTGCAATCGTTTGGGCGTTGAGAATGTAATACGCAAGCCCCGAGCAGTCAATACCAATAGCATGATCTACAAGAAATTTTTTTACCTCTGTCTGAGAAAGTGTCGTAAGGTCAATATGTTTTTTTCTTGCAATAATTTCTATTTCTTGCACAATATCTTCTACGGAACCTTTTCCTAAGTGCACACGCAAACCTGCCCGAACCTTTGTCTTTTTATTGTTCATGTACGGGCAAGCAACTGTGTGTTTTCCAATGGGCATGTGCAGATATGCTTCAATAATATCCATTGCTGGTTTCACTATTTTTTTTGTTGTCATAAAGCGTTTTCTATAATGGTTACAATCTTTTTTCCGAGTGCATTATATACACCATGTTTTGTCATAATGCTTTCTTTAGACTGAATGCGTAACAGGTCAGACCCTAGTGTGGTGGTTGTGTACGGGATAACAGAGAGCCCAGCTTGCTCAAGTGCTTTTTTTGTTTGCGTTACGTCTATGTCTTGTGCGTCTTTTGTGAGCCTGAGAACAAGTTGTGCCCCACGTGTTACAGGAACAAGTTTGTGATCTTTTGTTTCAAGGTTTGCCAGTGCTGCGACATGCGCTTCAAACGTTGTCATGAGATTTTTTACCTGTTTTGCTATGGATTGTTGCTGTAAGTGTGATTCAAAAATAACAGAAGCTGGTTGCCTTGCATTAATCTCCAAAAGATATACGTTTCCTGTTTCTTCTTCTACGATAATGTCTATCCCAAAAGCCCCGCGCCATCCATCGTGTTGCATTTTTTTTCCAACTGCATGGGCTATTTCTTTACACTTCGCCTGTTGATCATATGAGAGTATGTCTTTTGGAAGACCCCAGTCATTGCCGATGGTGGCAAAAGGTTGGTCGGTAAAAGGAGAGAGCCCAGTAATTTGGTAACTCAATGATCCTGTGTGGATCGCATCTTTTGAGACAACGCCGTTGCAAGTAAACGTGGGGCCGTTAATATAGGCCGACACTTTTACCGGTCTTTCGGGAAATGTTTTTTGGAGTTCTTGTAGTTGTATTTCGCTGTCTATTAATACTGTTCCACTTCCGGTGTGTCCCTGGTTAAATTGCAATACAAATGGTTCATAATTCCATGCAATGTTTTTGCATACATCTATGTGGTGAGGGGGAAGATGTGTAGTCATTGTACCAAGCCACGCAACTTGTGAAATTTTCTCTTCTATGTTGCTTGCTAGGTTGGTAAGCGGGTTAAGTAGTGGGATATTATGTGTCTTGCAAATCCGCTCTATTTTTTTTGTAGGTTTGTATACCATAATACCACCAAATGCGTTTTCACCACATTCTTTGGTTTTTTTTGCAATGTACGCGAGTGATTTTGGATGCTCAAGGAGTTGCCAAGAATCCAAAAGTGTAGTAGTGTCAATGAGTACAATGTGTGACCTTTCTTGGGCATATGATTTGGCAAACTCGGTCACATTTGAGATAATAGAAAAATCAGAGATAGACATGTCCATCCCCGATGCTCGCTCAAAAGAGCGATTTACATATATAATGTGGTGATTTTTAAGCCACGTGAGTAATTTTTCCATATTTAGGCTTAGTATAGTAAAAAAAGCCGTTTTTTGCAACCTTTGATATATTTTATGGATCCATTTTATACACAACTCAAAACCTACGGAAAAGTGCGATGTAATGAATCTTTGGCAAAGCATATTACGTATAAGATTGGTGGCCCTGCCAAGTATTTTGTGATTGTAAAAGATATGTCCCATCTCCAAGCGCTTTTGCAGTTTATTGACGGAGAAGGGGTAAAACGTATTATCTTGGGTGGAGGAAGTAATATATTATTTCCAGATGAAGGTTTTGATGGGGTGGTAATACAGATTATTGATAAGACGTTCTCGATTTCTGGTCCCAAGGTGGAGGCAGTTGCAAGTGCACTGATGAAAGATATTTCTGAGGCAACTGTTGCCGCAGGTTTGGCGGGTTTTGTTTGGGCAATTGGTGTTCCTGGAACTATAGCAGGTGCGTTGCGAGGTAATGCTGCGTATAATGGGGTTGCAATGGGGGATGCTGTGTCCAGTGTGGAGGTGTACAGAGATGGAGAGGTGGTGCTGTTATCAAACCATGATTGTGTGTTTGGTCCAAAAGATTCAGTGTTTAAGCATAACAATGATGTGATTTTGCGTATTTGGCTTGCATTAAAAAAAGGAGAGAAGCAAAAGATTGCTCAAGAGGCAATGGAGAATATTTCATATAGACAACGCACTCAGCCAGAAGGTAAAGGTTCAGCGGGTTGTGTATTTAAGAACATAGTTGTTGAAGAAAAAGATGTGGATAATTTTTTGGCAAAATTTAATGATAAAAAAATACAGGAATGTATTACAAAATATCATAAAATTCCTGTTGGCCGTTTAATTGAATTACTTGGACTAAAGGGGACTGTTTCTGGGAATGCACAGATTTCTGAGGTGCATGGTAATTTTGTGATTAATTTGGGCGGTGCAAGTGCAAAAGATGTGTGCATCTTAATTGAACTTATACGGGAAAACGTGTACAATACCTATGGGTTTGAATTAGAGGAGGAAATTCAAATTGTTTAATTCTTTTAACATAGACGCGTATGATTATTACCATTCAATTTAGTAATATTGAGCCCACTGATGCTATAAGAGAATATACAGAAGAAAAATTGCAGACTTTGACAAAGTTTTTTGAGAATATTCAAAAAATGGATGTTGACCTTGGTGCACGAGAACAGCATCACAAAAAAGGAAAGCGGTATTATGCGGAAGTAAATGTTCATATTCCGGGTAAGGTGGTGCGTATAGCAAAAGATACAGAAGAATTATACAAAGCCATAGATAAAGTAAAAGACCATCTTAAGGTTGAGTTACAGAAAATAAAAGAGAAGATGAGAAGGCAGGATAGAAAAGTTATTCGTAATCAAAAAGAGTATCGTGTTGAAGAATTCTAAATAGTGTGTGGGAAAAAAGGCATGAAACGTTTCATGCCTTTTTAAGTTTATGATAAAAATATAGCATGGACAAAAAGATAGGAATATGCTAGAATATCTTCACATTATATAAATACTTTTATTATGATTTCTCTTAAAAAAATGTACGAAACTGTGTTTGGAAGTGCCAACGATGCAACCATGAAAAATTTTCAACCATTAGTGAGCACTATTAACGCATTAGAGGTTGAGTACGAGGCGCTGACCGATGAGCAAATTCAAGAAAAAACTACAGTATTTAAAAAACAACTAGCGGATGGTAAGAGTCTTAATGAGATATTACCAGAAGCTTTTGCCACGGTAAGAGAGGCAGGTAAGCGCGTTCTTGGAATGCGTCATTATGATGTGCAACTTATTGGAGGTATCGCACTCCACAGAGGTATAATTGCAGAAATGAGAACAGGAGAAGGAAAAACGCTTGTGGCAACACTACCGACATATTTGAACGCCCTTGAAGGTAAAGGGGTTCATGTGATTACGGTAAATGACTATCTTGCAAAAAGAGACGCGGTTTGGATGGGGCAGATATATGATTTCTTGGGATTGTCTGTTGGGATAGTACAAGGACAGCGTGTGTCTTTTTTGTATGACACGTCATTTGATGGAAGTGAAGAGGGGGGAGACATTGATGTTGCACGAGACCAGTTGGGGAGTTTTAAGATTGAAGACCAGTATCTGAGACCGTGTTCTCGAAAAGATGCGTATCGTGCGGATATCACATACGGAACAAACAATGAATATGGTTTTGATTATTTGCGAGATAATATGGTGCAAGATGTAGAAGAGATGGTTATGCGTCCTGGGGAAGAAATGCATTACGCGGTGATTGATGAGATTGATTCTATTTTAATTGATGAGGCGCGCACACCACTGATTATCTCTGCACCTGCTGAGGCGGCCACAGAGCAGTATTATACGTTTGCAAAAATTGTAAAAACATTAAAAGAGGAAGATCATTATAATGTTGATGAAAAAATGAATAGCGCCACACTTACAGCTGACGGTATTACTGTGTTTGAAAAAACATTGGGAGTGGAAAATATCTATGCAGAAGGTGGAATGCGTATTGTGCATCATGTTGAGCAAGCGCTTAAGGCCGAGATGTTGTTTAAGCGAGACAAAGAGTATGTGGTAGAAGAGAATGAAGTGGTAATTATTGATGAGTTTACTGGAAGAAAAATGCCAGGAAGGCGATATTCAGAAGGTTTGCATCAGGCAATAGAAGCAAAGGAAGGTTTGTCAATTCAACAAGAGAGTAAGACGCTTGCTACGATCACGTTTCAAAATCTTTTTCGTATGTACACCAAGCTTTCGGGTATGACAGGTACGGCAATTACCGAAGAAGAGGAATTCGGGAGTATTTATCAGTTAGACGTGCTGGTGATCCCTACAAACAAAGAAGACAAGAGAGTAGACAGGACAGATAGGATTTATAAAAATGATACCGGCAAAAACAAAGCAATTTTAGAAAAAATAAAAGAATGCAAAGAAAAAGGGCAGCCTATTCTGGTTGGTACTATTTCGGTAGAAAAGAATGAGGTGCTGAGTCACTATCTTTCTCTTAATAATATTACACATGAGATACTTAATGCCAAGAACCATGAACGAGAAGGGGAGATTGTGGCTAATGCTGGAAAAACAAGTGCGGTGACACTTGCCACAAACATGGCGGGCCGTGGTGTGGACATTAAGCTTGGTGGTGCAGATGCTACAAAAGAGGAGGAGCAGCGGGTTATTGAAGCTGGCGGTCTTTTTGTACTTGGAACAGAGCGGCACGAGTCACGGAGAATAGATAATCAGTTGCGCGGTAGAAGTGCGCGTCAGGGTGACCCCGGTGAGACGCAATTTTTTGTTTCAACACAAGATGATCTTATGCGTATTTTTGGCGGCGAAAGACTTCAGTCCGTTATGACGCGGTTGAAGGTGCCAGAAGATATGCCAATTGAGCAAAACATGATTACGAAGATGCTCGAAGGTGCACAAAAAAAAGTAGAGTCCCACCATTATGATACAAGAAAACACTTGTTAGAATATGATGATATTCTCAATAAGCAGCGGCATATTATTTACCAAAAGAGGCGAGAAATTCTTGATCTTTCAAAAGAGTCTGAGGTTGATGAGAAAGAAACAGAAGGTGGTGCTACGTCGCTAAAAGAGGTTGTTATGAATATGATAGAGCAAGAGATTATGTTTGTGGTATCTTTTCATACGAATGTTCGAATGGAAGAAGGAAAGCAGGATGATGAGTGGAATATTCAGGAAATTTATGAAACAATGCACACGATTTGTACTTTTACAGAAGAAGAAAAGCGAGGGCTTCTTTCTATGGGTAACACCAAGGAGAGCAAGTTTGATGCAGTGCAAGAGCGGGATCGTATTGTGCAGTTTTTACTTACCAAAGCATCGACTGCATATACTGCTATTGAAGAACATATTGCTTCTCAGGGTCAGCATATGGATATTGGTGAGGCAGATAAAGTAATGCGTGCGGTAGAAAAACAAATATTATTACGTTCGGTTGATACGCTTTGGGTGGATCATTTAGTTGAGATGACATATTTACGAACAGGCATTGGTTTGCGTGGGTATGGCCAGAGAGATCCACTTATTGAGTATAAAAAAGAGTCGTTTGGTATCTTTAATAGACTGCAAGAAAATATTCAAAAAGAGGTAGTATATTCATTTTTTAAAGTGGGAGTAGGTTTGCAGATTGCTCCGACTATTATGGCTGAAGATAGTATGATTCTGAAGGGTGCAAAAAAAACCACAGAAAGCGAAGCATTGCAAAATAAAGATGGTGGACCAGGCACAGCAAAAAAGAAAAAAATGAGTAAAAAAGAACGCAAGAGGAGTAAAAATAAGTAATTATAACTGCTCTACGCAAAAAAGGGTTGACTTTTGCATTCCTGTGTCGTATTATACTTGCACTAATATATAAGGTACATTACTCTGTTTATGAACAATCAAGAAGGGACAAAGCGCGTAAGAATGCGTTGGGGAATGGTAAGTATTACTATTTGTTTTTTGGCTATGCTCGGGTTTATATTCCCGAAGTATACAAATGTTGCTATTAACAATATTAATTCTTTGGCATATCTAGGATTACCAAACATATCGGAAGAGTCTTTTCGGTTGGGTCTAGATTTGCAAGGCGGTGCACATTTAATATATGAGGCAGACGTACAACACGTGGCAATCGAAGATCGTGCAACTGCAGTAGAAGGTGTGCGAGATGCGGTTGAGCGCCGAGTAAACGGGACGGGAGTTTCTGAACCAAATGTCCAAACAGCGCGTGTGGGTGAGGCATATAGGCTTATTGTTGATCTTCCAGGTATTGAAAATGTAAATGAAGCAATAAAACTTATAGGGGAGACACCGGTGCTAGAATTTAAGGAAGAAAATGATGTACCATCAAGGGAGCTTAATGAAGAAGAGAGAGAGTTAATAACACAAACAAATAGTACAGCAAAATCACGTTCAGAGGAGATAGCAGCCCGAGTGGCAGGTGGTGAGTCTTTTGAAGAGCTTGTTTCTGAGCTTTCTGAAGACACGATCACAAAAAATAATGGAGGGAGTTTGGGAAATGTTGAGGCAGGTCTGAGTATAACAGGCCCACTTTATGATTGGGCGAAGACTCATGTGGATGGGGACATTTCTGAAACACCAATAGAAACAGAGCTGGGATATCACGTTGTAAAGCGCGGGAAAGATGGTGAGTCAAAAGAAAAAGTTTCAGCGAGCCATATACTAATCTGTTATTTTGGTGCACAGGGTTGTGAAGATGAAACATACACAAAAGAGTCGGCACTAGAAAAAGCACAAGAACTTTTTACTCAAGCAAATGCTGAAAATTTTGCTGATTTAGCAAAAGAATTTTCTACTGGACCAAGTAAGGGTGCGGGTGGGGACCTTGGTTCTTTTGGGCGCGGTATGATGATACCTGCGTTTGAAGAGGTAGTGTTTTCTGCAGAAGTGGGACAAATTGTAGGGCCAGTTGAAACTGATTTTGGGTATCATGTGATTTATAAGACCGATGTGGAGGAGGTTGCAACGTATGGCCTTGCTCATATTATGAGTAAAAAGCTAACAGAAAGAGAAGTTCTCCCACCGCAGGATTCATGGAAATCAACAGAGCTTTCCGGAAAACAACTTGAGCGGGCGGACGTTGCTATTGATCCGCAAACAGGTGCCGTACAAGTTTCTCTTGTTTTTGATAAGGAAGGAAAAAAACTATTTGAAGATATTACACGAAGAAACCTTAATAAACCTGTTGCAATCTTTTTAGATGGCTCTCCTATTAGTATACCAACAGTTCAGGCCGTCATCGGTGGAGGGGAGGCGGTGATTACTGGATCATTTACCATTCCAGAAGCAAAACTTTTATCTCAAAGACTTAATACGGGTGCATTACCTGTTCCTATTACTCTTGTATCCCAGCAGGCTATTGGTGCAAGTTTGGGGGCCGAATCACTGGTAAAGAGTTTGCATGCCGGAATAATTGCTATTATATTGGTAATGCTCTTTATGGTTCTGTATTATAGATTACCAGGGGTACTGGCAGTTATTTCTTTAAGCATATATATTGTTGCTGCACTTGCTATTTTTAAATTAATAGGCGTGACATTGACACTAGCTGGAATTGCTGGATTTATCCTCTCTATTGGTATGGCGGTTGATGCAAATGTACTGATTTTTGAAAGAATGAAGGAGGAGCTGCGCGAAGGGAAGAGTTTGAAAGTTGCGGTGGAAGAAGGGTTTGTGCGTGCGTGGACATCTATACGAGATGGAAATATTTCAACACTTATTACCTGTGTATTGTTGGTTGGGTTTGGTGCAAGTTTTGTTCAGGGGTTTGCTGCAACATTGTCAATTGGTATTTTATTGAGCATGTTTTCGGCGATTACCATTACACGATTGTTTTTGCGTGCAATAGTGCCACTATTTTCTCGGTACGGCAATAGACTCTTTTTAGGATTTACTGAAAAAAAATAATATGATTCCAATAATACAAAAAAAGAACATTTCTTTTACAATTTCCACGATTCTCTTTACTTTGAGTCTTATTCTACTTGTTGTTGTAGGTATTAAGCCAGGTATAGATTTTACTGGTGGTACGTTAATACAGTTGCGTTTTGAAGGAGAGCGCCCAGAACGCGCTGCATTGCAGACTGTGGTGGAGGGTCTTGAGTTAGGCAATGTACTCATACAGCCAGCAGATAACGATTCTCATATCGTGAAGATGGCATATTTAGAAGAAGAAGATCATCAGCGCCTTTTGTTATCAGTTCGGACAGCATATGAGTCTGAGGAATATAAAGTTGTTGAAGAAAGTGTTGAGACTATTGGCCCTTCAATAAGTAGCGATCTTCGTTCAAGATCTATCAAGGCTGGATTTGGTGTGGTTATTGCTATTATTCTTTTTATCGCGTACTCTTTTAGAAAGGTGTCTAAACCAGTGTCTTCTTGGAAGTTTGGTGTTACGGCGATTATTGCCCTACTTCACGATGTTATTATAACAATGGGTGTTTTTGTACTACTTGGCCACTTTTTGGGGGTAGAGGTCGGTATTCCGTTTGTTGTGGCAATGCTTACCATTCTTGGGTATTCTGTCAACGATACTATTGTTGTATTTGATAGGATTAGGGAAAAAATTATGAGAAAAGAATATAAGAATTTTGCAGAGACGGTTAATGTTGGAGTGAATGAAACTATTCCTCGTTCAATAAATACATCAGTAACCACTTTGTTAGTGCTTCTTGGTCTATGTATTTTTGGTGGAGAAAGTGTACGATTCTTCTCACTTTCTTTGGTGATAGGTATTATACTAGGAACATATTCGTCACTGTTTTTGGCGAGCCCACTGTTAGTTTGGTGGGAGAAAAAATAGTATTTTGCATCTTCTGTGGAAAAACAGCACGTTTGTGCTTTTTTTCTTTCTCTTTTTATTTTAGTGTAATTCTGTTATACTTACTCTATAAATAAATAATCATATGACAGACAATTTTATTCGTCATCTTATAGCATTTCTTGTGGTGCTTATTTGTCTTATTATTTTTAGTGTTGGATATATGTCCGGAATACGAGGTTGGTGGTTTTCTGGCTTTACTCTTTTGTTTGTGTACATAATTATCTACAAACTTGTTGATGTGTAATATGGAAGTAGTCCCTTTATTAAACATATCATCTATTCTAGGAGCCATAGGCAGTAATCCTATGGAAGTTTTTGTGTCAATATTTATTTTTTTTGGATACGCCATACTATTTTATACTTTGTGCAAGGCAGTGCTTGAACTATATGTAGATTATAGGCAAAAAAAAAATACACAATCTTGGAATTTTGTTGTTTTGGCAATAGATATTCCTCCAATGAATATTCAAACCCCAAAAGCGGTTGAACAATTGTTTGCGCATTTGGCGGGTATTTTTAGTAAGCCAAATATTGCTGCAAAATTCCGTGGTGGCCATGTACAGAGGTCTTTTAGTTTTGAAATAGTGAGTATTGACGGATATATACAATTTCTTGTGCATACAGAAGAAGAGTACAGGGAACTTGTTGAGGCTGCGCTCTATGCGCAATACCCTAACGCTGAAATTACACAAGTAGAAGATTATGTGCAGAAGATTCCAGATAGGTATCCTCATGAAGAATATGATATTTGGGCTACAGATATTGGATTGGCCGAACACAGTGCATATCCAATTCGGATGTATTCTGATTTTGAACACAAAAACTCGGAAGAAGAGGTGTTAAAAGATCCAATGAGTGCTTTGCTCGAGAGCTTTTCTCGCATAGGGTCTGGTGAACAGATCTGGTTGCAAATAATAGTAGAGCCAATATCGAGTAAGTGGAAAGAAGATGTTATCGAAAAAATCAATGAAGTGTTGGGTAATGTTTCGGTTTCCGGGGCTGGGCCAGGTTCACGTTTTTTTTCCTCTATTTCAACAATAATAGGGCAGTTGTTTTTTCATATTTTTGGAGGAGAAGAGACTGCCACTTCGGCTGATACCAGGTCAGAGATATCTTCAGGTTTGTCTCCAGGCGTCTCTAATGCTGTTCAAGGCATGGAAGAAAAAATGACAAAGGTTGGTTTAAAAACTAACATGCGTGCGGTGTATATAGGAAGAAAGGATAACTTTTCACCTCAGCGTGGTATCAATGCACTTTTAGGGTCTTTGAATCAGTTTAGTATACCCACAGCCAATGCTATTGTTCCTACGTATGGTGTTTCAACATCATATTTTAAGGCAGAAAAGCGTAGTAACCAGAAAAAGAATGTATTAATGGAGCATTATAAAAAAAGAAAAATCAGTATTAAAAAAGGACCCAAACCATATATTTTAAATGTTGAGGAGCTTGCAAGTATTTGGCATTTCCCACTTTCACATGTAAAAACACCGCTATTACAGGTTGTGGCCTCAAAACCTTCTGAACCACCAGTTGGTTTGCCAATAGAAATGAGCAGTGGTATGGGTGGTTCTTCACAGGGAGTCGATCTTTCTGGTGTTTTTCTCCCTAAGGAGGGTGAACCAGATGCATATAGTGGGCCACCGCCAAACCTACCTTTTGGGTAGTGTTTTTCACAGAAGTGTATAGTGTGAAAAGAAAACCTTGATTTTTTCTTTGTTTTACGATATTGTAGGTGGATATGTGGATACATGACATAGTACATAAAAACAAGAAAATCTACGCGCTTTCGCCAATGGCAGACATGACTGATTCTGCTTTTTGTCAAATTGTTCGCCAAATTGGTGGGGCTGATGTTGTGTTTCGTGAAATGGTGAGTAGTGAGGCTATTGTACGAGATAACGAGAAAACACTCGGTATGACTGATTTTGTAGAGGTCGAGAGACCTATTGTTCAGCAAATATTTGGTGCTGACCCACTGACTATGGCGCGTGCTGCGGCAAAGGTTATGGAACATGCTAGCCCAGAAGGGATAGATATAAATATGGGGTGTCCGGTATATAAAATCACATCAAATTTTAATGGGTGTGCATTAATGAAAGACCCTGGTTTGGCAAAAAAAATAGTAAAAGAAGTAAAATCAGCGATTGGGGATACGCCACTAAGTGTCAAAATTCGACTCGGTTGGAATGATCCAGATACATATAAAACCTTTATTCCAATAATCGAACAAGCTGGCGCGCAGCTTATTACTCTTCATGGGAGAACAAAAGCACAGGGATATAGTGGGGTAAGTGATTGGTCTCGTATCGCTGACGCAAAACAGATAGCAACAGTACCACTTTTGGCAAATGGTGATATTCATGCACCGCATCAAGTAAAAGAAGTGTTAGGTCAAACTGATGCAGACGGTGTTCTAATCGCTCGTGGGGCCTTGGGCAATCCTTGGTTCTTTTATTTGGCAAAAGCATATCCAGATGATGTGACAGCGATACAGCGTATTACTACCGAAGAGCGCATAGACGTAATGAGGGCTCATGCGCAAAAACACGTAGAACAGTATGGAGAAAAAGGTATTATGACATTTAGAAAACATCTTTCTTGGTATGTGAAATCACAGAAAATTGGTGTAATCATTCCAGGAATAAAAGAATGGCGTGGTAAGTTAGTTCGAGTTACCTCCCTCAAGGAGTTAGATGTATTATTAGAAGAGTTTAGAGGTTTACTCGCATAGCCCACATTTGCCTTTGTGCAAGATTTACGGTATTCTGACAATATAATTGAGATCTATGAGTGATACACAAATGATAAAAGATAAACTGGATATTGTTGATGTGATAGGGGAGTATGTTCAACTGAAGCCAGCTGGCACAAGCCGTAAAGGTTTGTGTCCATTTCATAATGAAAAATCACCATCTTTTACTGTAAGTCGTGACAGGCAAGCATGGTATTGTTTCGGATGTGCTACCGGTGGTGATATTTTTTCATTTATTCAGGAAATAGAGGGGATGGAGTTTTTAGAGGCGCTAAAGCACTTGGCTAACCAGGCAGGTGTTACACTTTCTACTGGGTACAACAAAGAGGTCGGTGGTAAGCGGGCTCGGATAAAAGAGGTGCTACTTGAGGCAGCAAGATTTTTTCACAATTTTCTTTTGGTTATGGATGGGGCACAAGAGGCACGAACCTATATCTCGCAAAGAGGTGTAGATGAAAAAACACTTATAGAGTGGCATGTTGGGTATATTCCTGATCAGTGGGATCTTCTCACAAAGTATTTACTGAATAAGGGGTATGGAATAGATGATCTTGTGGATGCTGGGCTTACTGTAAAAAGAGAGGGTGGTGCGTATACGAGTGGTAAGGGTTTTTATGATCGTTTTCGTGGTCGGATTATGTTTCCTATTCATGGTACACATGGAGAGGTTGTTGGGTTTACTGGGAGGGTGATAAAAAGTCCGAAAGAGGGTGTTGGGAAGTATCTCAACACTCCACAAACGGCGGTATTTGATAAGTCAGCAGTTATTTTTGGGTTACATAAAGCAAAGAAGGCTATTAAAGAGGCGGGTTTGGCTGTGCTGGTTGAGGGGCAGATGGATGTAATTACTGCTCATCAGCATGGCATGTATAATGTGGTTGCTTCAAGCGGTACGGCACTCACAGCTGAGCAGATTACTTTATTAAAACGGTATACATCAAAAATAGCCATGGCATTTGACTCTGATGAGGCGGGAAAAAAAGCAGCTAAACGTGGTATAGACTTAGCCATAACTCAAGGTCTTGATGTTCGTATTATTCAAATTCCAGAAGATATGGGTTCTGATCCAGACGACTGTATTCGGCGGGATTCTGATGTCTGGAATCAAGTGGTTGTACAGGCAAAAGATGTAATGGATTGGTATTTTTCAGAGGCATTTTTGACAGGTGGCGTAGATACTCCAAAAGAACGACAAGCTATAGCAAACTCACTTCTTTGTGAGATTCAGCGAATACCATTTGCCATGGAACGTGATCATTGGATTAATGTGTTGGCTGATAAATTAGTCGTAGATCCGAAAATTCTTCGTGAGGATATGAAAAAATATACGAACACTACTGAGTCGGTGTCAAAAACAGTAGAGGTGGTTGAGAAAAAAGAAGCTATTTTACCAAAATCCTCTCGTATCGATACACTGGTTGAAACACTGCTTTTGCTTGGCATCTTGTATCCCAAGTTGTGGTATAGTCACGTACAACCATTTTTTGGTAGTTTTTCTGCTCTTTCTACATACGGCCCCCTTTACGATTCTTTGAATGTTTGCTATAATATATCTAAAATTACAACCACAGATGCACTTCTGTTGTTAGTTCAAAAACCAGAGATACAAACACAGGTTGACATGCTCCTTATAAAAGGGGAGGTGGATTTTCCTGGGATTACCGAAGTAGATGCATTAAAGGAAGAAGAGGTCTTCTATAAACAGTTGGTTGTTGCATGTAAAAAGCTCGAGAGAGAGGTATTACAAAAGCAGATAGTTGCAGCAGAACAGAGAGGTGATAGTGGGCAGGTAACCGCCCTTATAAAGGATTTTCAAAATATTTAGTATAATTTGTTGAATGGCAAAAACAACATCTACAATTAAGAAACGTGTCACAAAAAAACGTGTCACAAAAAAAAATACAGTAGTTAAAAAAACTACCAAAAAAAGTACCGGTGCTGCAAACAAAAAAATAACAGCACAAAAAACTTCAAAAAAAAATGTCACTAAGACACCAAAGGGGATAAAAAAAACAGATCAACCAAAATTTAAAGAAAAGATAATGCCACCGTCATTGGAGGATATTACTACACTTATAAATCGCGGAAGAGGGAGAAACTTTTTAACCGAAAGAGAGATTTTTGTGTGCTTTCCTAGATTAGAAAAATATATCGACATGTTCGAGCTGTTTTTGGATTTGGTTGACAAAAATAATGTTTCGATAGTAGAGCACCAACAGAGTAATTTATTAGGACATAAAGAAAAAAGAGCAGAGTTGCTTCAAACATTTCACGGACAGCAACCTGATGTAGAGGCGGGTACTTTTGATTTAGCAAATATTTTTCAAGACAACATACAAATGTATTTACGAGAAATCGGAAAGATTCCACTTCTTTCTGCTCAAGAAGAAGTATTGTTGGCAAAAAGAAAAGAGCGAGGTGATAAAGCGGCAGAACAAAAAATGATAGAAGCTAATTTGCGTCTTGTTGTATCTATTGCAAAAAAGTTTGTTGGTAAGCAACTTACACTACTTGATTTAATACAAGAGGGGAACATTGGATTGTTTCGTGCGGTGCGTAAATTTGATTTTAGAAGGGGGTATAAATTTTCTACCTATGCCACATGGTGGATTCGTCAAGCAATCACAAGAGCTCTTGCAGATCAATCACGGACGATTCGTATTCCGGTACACATGGTTGAAACAATTAACCGATTTAAACAAGTTCAGAGACGGTTGTTGCAAGATTTAGGGCGCGACCCAACCCCAGAAGAGATGGCAGCAGAAATGGGTGAACAAATTCACAAAATACATCATATTATAAAGATTTCTCAAGATACAGTTTCTCTAGAAACATCTGTTGGAGACGAAGATGATGACTCACCCTTGTCTGATTTTATTGAAGACGTAAAGAATATAAGCCCTTCACAGGCTGCTGGTATAGAATTGTTGCGTGAGTATATTTCACATGCAATATCACAACTTTTACCACGTGAGCAGAAGATTTTACAAATGCGCTTTGGTCTTGAGGATGGTATTACACACACCCTAGAGGAGGTGGGGAAGGAGTTTGATGTGACACGTGAAAGAATACGCCAAATTGAAGCAAAAGCACTCGAAAAAATAAAACACTTTGATATCATAGAAAAATTACGAGATTTTTCTTAACATTACTATGTCCACAGTGTGAAGGTTTGTTATAGGTGGTTAGCAAGAAATGTGGTATACTGTGTAAAGAAGAGGTGTGTATTTTATTATTGAATACAGGGTAATAAAAAAATATGGGGGTTTTTCAAAAACAGGAGGCATATCTAGGGGTAGATCTTGGTGCACATGGCATCAAGGTGGTTGAACTTAAAAAAGTAAAAAATAGGCCACACATCTGGACATATGGTTTGTTAAATAAAAAACTAGATGTGCATGCGCCGCAAAGAAAACACAAAAAAGCTGTGAAGTATTTTGATTATGAACAAAAAGATACCAATCAAGAGGATGAAAAGGGTGTGGATAAGGTGTTTCAGGATGAGCGTGTTGAAGTCTATGCATCTCTACTAAAGAAGGTGCTAAAAGATGCACGAGTAACAGCCAATCGTGCAACTGCAAGTCTTCCTGTTTCTGAGATATTTCATACGCTTATTACACTGCCAAAAGTAGACAAGAAGGATTTAAAACACCATGTACACGCAAAAGTAAAAAAACTCCTTCCACTTCCTATAGATGAGATGCAAATTGTGTTCCAAATATTTCCTGACCCAGAAGAAAAACGAGATTATTTACAAATACTTGTCACGGCGGCACCAAAATCTCTTGTCATACTGTATAGTAAAATTTTTCAAAAAGCTGGAATTATTCTTGATGAGCTTGAGACGGAAGCATTTGCATTGGAGCGGGCCTTGGTTGGGCGAGATAGCGCGACTTCTTTGGTTATAGACATGGGGAGTGAAAGATCAAATTTCTTTGTCATAAAAAATAGCCTTCCCATTACACATAGAAGTATTAAAATAGGAGGAAATAACTTTGATGCGCATCTTGCGCAAGTGTTGGGAGTGTCACAGGATCACGCAGAACAGATAAAAATTGATTTAGCGAGTGGTACTGTGGATAGGCGTATTGAAAGTTCCTTGTTTAGTGCGCTGCTTGAACCAGTGGTGAAAGAGATACAATATAGTATTGATGTATACAAAAGTCAGGTCCGAGATAATTCGACAGATCGTGGGATAGAAAAGATTATATTAACCGGTGGGGTAGCGTTTTTTCCACCATTTATGGATTACTTAAAACAAAAATTTCCATTAACAGTGTTTATTGGTGACCCATGGGCTCGCGTGGTGTATCAACAGGGTCTAAAGAATGTATTAGATAATTTGGGCCCAAGAATGGCAGTAAGTGTGGGGTTGGCAATGCGTAACCTTGTGTAATTTTTGTAATAGTATATACTATATATATAAATGCTAACTTTGTTTTATGGTAGAAAAAAGTATACATATATTGCTTATAGAAGATGATACGTTTTTAGCAAACATTTACAAAACAAAATTTGAAATGGAAGGTTTTGTGGTAGATGTGGCAGAAAATGGTGAACTAGGACTAAAGGAGGTTCAAAAAAGGCAGCCAGACCTTGTGTTGCTTGATATTTTACTACCAAAGATGGATGGGTTTACGGTTTTACAACACATGAAAGAAGATGCTGAGTTAAAAAACATTCCTGTTATTCTCTTAACCAATCTTGGTCAAAAAGATGATGTAGAAAAAGGTTTGAAGCTTGGTGCTGCAGATTATCTGATTAAAGCACATTTCAAACCATCAGAAACAGTTGATAAGGTAAAAAGTGTTTTAGGTATATAGTTACTGTTCTTTTTTGCATATGAATTACACAAGGAGGGGGGTGAGTATGACATGAATAAAAAAGGTTTTACACTTATTGAATTGCTCGTTGTCGTTGCAATTATTGGACTACTTTCAACACTTGCGGTTGTAGCTCTTTCTACAGCAAGAGAGAAGACGAGAGATTCAAAGCGTTTATCTGATTTGAAAAATATCCAAACAGCCCTAGAATTACATTATACAGGAAGCAACCAGTATCCAGTTGCACAAGTTGCCGTTGATCTAGGGGCAGGAGATTTTGCCTGTTTAAATGGTGATGGTTTTGGTGCAGTAGGGTGTGCTACTCCGTTCTTAGAAGTAGTTCCATCTGGCCCAAATGCGGCTGAGGTATACACATATACATCAGATGACGGTACCGCTTTTGCTGTTGTTGCAACACTAGAAGGAGAGCTTGGTGGTTTGAGTGGAGATGTTACAGCATCACAGTCGGGTATCAATTAATTTTTTTGAAAAAATAAAAAACAAACACGAGATATTTGTGTTTGTTTTTTTAATTCATGCTGAAGTGTGGATATTTGTGTATAGCTTATTTTATTCTTTATACACTATATTTAGGTGTGAATATTTTTGCTCCATAATGACCAAATCTTCTTCTGAAAATTTATTTCTATCAATCAGTACTTTGCCCGTAACAATATCAGGTAGAACTAGCCCATCTGTTGTCGTGAGACCCAAGAGTATGAGATCGCCATCGATTGTTTTTGGAAAAGTAACACCTTCTGCTGATTTAAGTTCCCATGTTACTATACTTCCTATGATGGTTTCAGGTAATAGTATGTTGGTGGCTTTCTCTAGGTTGAAAAGATGTATACTTCCTATTAAGGTTTTTGGAAATTGCACAGTATGTGCTGTCTTGAGTCGATCCATAGAAATGAGCCCATTAACACCGTCTTGTGGAAATACTACATTATGAACTGACTCAAGACCAATTAAGTTTAACTTACCATGTACTGTTTTGGGAAATTCTAGTCCATCTATTTCAGTGAGTGAAGACATACAAAGACTACCATTAACAGTTTCGGGTAGTACTAACTTTTCTGTGGAAAGGAGGTAGAATAGCAGAAGATCGCCATGTATTATTTTTGGGAGCGTAAGTGTTTTTGCAGATGTTACTTGTAGTTGAAGGTCACCATTTACTATTTCTGGACATGTTATCCTTTTGTCTTCATCAATGCGTTCGGGACTAAGGTTGCCATAGTGGTATTTTATTTTACCTTTCAAAATGGTATTTTCTAAAAAGTTTTTATTTTTGGTTTCTGTGTAAGAGCTTATCTGATCCTCTGTGAAACCAGTAAGTCGAGATATATCCTCTTTAAAATTATGGATGTCTATAGGAAAATTACGATATGTAGTATCAAGACTAAACGGACCTTTGCCTTCTTTAAAACCCGTCACACCCCCGCTGTTGTTGTATATTATGTGTAAATCATTTATTGGTGTGTCTTTAGTAATTCTATCACCATTAATTTTTTTCTTTATTTCTTGAATACGTTGTGTTTTTTTTGCCACTTTCTCCCATCTTTTTAGTTTAAGTCGTAAGAATGAAGATGTATTAAATACCTGCTCTATGTTTCTTTTTCGTTCTCGTATATTTTCGATATCACCACCTGATTCAATAAGAGTCTTAAATTCTTCTAATTTTAGGTTTTGCATTGCTTTTAGCATTTTTTTTATGTCTCTACACTCTTCTTGAGCCATATATTTTTTGTTATATTACAATAGTATATCATTTTTTTTGATCTATTCACACTCTGTTTCTTTGTGGCCATGTTTATTTCTTTTTCTCTATTTTCCTGCTATACTCGATATATACTACTCATAATTAATGGTTGTTTTCATGATAGTTTTGGTTTTGGGCTTTATTATTGGGGCTATACTCGGGAGCTTTATTAACTCTGCCGTCTGGCGGGTATATACAAAAAAATTTTCTTGCACCGACCGGTCTCGTTGTGTGACGTGTCTTGAGGTGCTCTCTTGGTATGACAATATACCAATTTTTTCGTTTTTGCGACTACGTGGTGGGTGTGGGTTGTGCCAGGAAAAGATTCCTTTTGATTATCTGCTTGTAGAAATAATTACTGGTTTTCTTGGTGTTTTTTTGGTATATGTGAATGGAGTACATGTTTCTGGTATTTCTCCTCTATTTTTTAGAGACATGGTAATTGTGCTGTGTTTGGTATTTATTTTTGTGTATGATGCCAAATACATGGAAATTCTTGATAGAGTAACTGTATTACCAGCAATACTGCTTGTTATAGTATCTTTAATCTTTGGTTGGCAGAGTCTTTTTGTTATGGGAATTGGGGCTATTGTTGGTGGTGGCTTTTTTTTGATACAATATATGGTGTCACACGGCAGGTGGGTTGGTGGTGGAGATATTCGCATGGGGGTATTTATGGGCGTAGTGCTTGGGTGGCCAAATATTCTTTTTGGCTTACTTCTTTCGTATGTTATTGGCGCTATATTTGGTATGTGGCTGCTTGTCCACAAAAAGAAACAACTGACAAGTAGTGTGCCGTTTGGGACTTTTTTAGCTATTGGTACCATGGTTGCACTGTATTATGGTGACACCGTTGTGAGGTGGTATATATCATTACTCGTATGAAAAAAACAAAAGACACAAAAGATCGTATAGAAAGACTAAGAAAACAAATTGACGACCTGCGCTATCGGTATCATGTGCACAATGACCCGGAAGTGACTGACAATATGTATAACGGACTCATGGATGAGTTAGTAAAGTTGGAACAGCTTTATCCAAAATACATAACACAAGACTCTCCAACGCAACGTGTAGCGGGCAAACCATTAGAAAAATTTGAAAAAGTACCACATGCCGTAAGACAATGGTCTTTTGCCGATGCATTTAGTAGGGAAGATTTGGAAAACTGGGAAGAGAGAAATATAAAAATTCTAGAAAAAAAACTCGGAAAGAGGCCAAATGACGTGGAATATAGCTGCGAACTCAAGATTGATGGTCTGCATCTCGTGTTGACGTATGTTAATGGTATCCTTGAAACCGCCGCAACAAGAGGTGATGGTGTAGTAGGAGAAAATGTAACACAAAATGTCAAAACAATACAAACGGTACCACTCAGTCTAACAAAGCCAGTAAATATGGTGGCTGAGGGCGAGGTGTGGTTAGCAAAAACAATGTTAAAAAAAATTAATACAGAAAGGCAAAAAAACGCACAACCATTATTTGCAAACCCAAGAAATGCTGCTGCAGGAACTATGCGGCAACTTAACCCAAAAATTGTTGCAAAAAGAAAACTCTCTTTTACGGCATATGACATTTCTCGTGGCGATATTCCAGAATCCCAATCAAAAGAACTGGACCTATTAAAAGATCTGGGTTTTTTTGGTGATGATCACTGGAAAGTATTGCGGTCGATTGATGATATTATGGTATTTCACAGTAGGTGGGAAAAGAAAAAAGATAGTTTGCCGTTCATGATTGACGGTCTTGTTATAAAGGTAAACCAAAAAGCATACCAAGATGCACTTGGGTATACCGGAAAGGCACCTCGCTGGGCCATTGCGCTAAAGTTTCCTGCCGAGCAAGGTACAACTGTGATTACCGATATTGAGGTACAAATCGGGAGAACTGGCAAGCTTACACCTGTGGCAATTATGGAGCCTGTGCGTCTTGCTGGAACCACTGTCACTCACGCGACATTACATAATTTTGATGAAATCAAACGACTTGATGTTCGTATTGGTGATACGGTGGTGGTAGAAAAGGCGGGTGACATTATTCCAAAAGTGATTAGAGTGCTTACAAAAATGCGCACAGGAAAAGAGAAAAAATATACAGAGCCCACAAAAGATCCATACGGATTTCCGGTGAAACGTCGGGTTATAGCTGGGTCTGGTGGAAAAAAGTCTGCAGATTTATACACGACAAACAAAAAGAGCAGGGGGATGAAATTGCAGCAAATTCGGCATTTTGTTTCAAAAAAAGCATTGAACATAGACGGCCTTGGAACAAAGATTGTTGAACAGTTAATGGATGAAGGTTTGCTTGTGAGTGCTGCTGACCTGTATATCTTAACAAAAGAGGAATTGGTTGGTTTGGAACGGTTTGCCGAAAAAAAAGCAGACAATCTTTTGGCTTCAGTACACGCATCAAAAAAAGTAACGCTTTCTCGATTTATCTTTGCACTTGGTATTCCGCATGTTGGTGAAGAGACGGCTATTCGTTTGGCAGGTGTTTTTGGTTCGCTCAAAGCGCTTCAACATGCAACGTTTGAGGGTCTTGAATCGGTGCAAGATGTGGGTCCGCAGGTTGCTGCCTCAATTATTTCGTATTTTTCACAAGAAGAACACCAGACTCTTTTGCAGCGATTACTGACGTGTGGTATTGTGGTTTCACATAAAAAAATACACACATCATCGAGTGCACTTTTTGGTAAAACATGTGTACTTACTGGTTCTTTGCAAGATGTTACGCGCGATGAAGCCAAGGATATTATTCGAGGTGCCGGAGGTGTGGTTGCGTCTTCTGTAAGTAAAAAAACAGATTATGTTATAGCGGGGGAGAGAGCAGGTTCTAAATTGAGCAAAGCAAAACAGTTGGGTGTTACGATCCTTACAGAGCAAGAGTTTCTTGGTATGAGCAAGGTGTAATTGTATTTGCTAAATACCCCAAAATACCATACAATATACTTATTCTATATACAAAACAGTATGAGCATTTCAAGGTCCGACGTTGAACATGTGGCAAAACTTGCACGAATACACTTGTCAGAAAGTGAAAAAGAATACTATGCAGAACAGCTATCTGCAATTTTTGGATATATTGATCAATTGAATGAAGTGGATACGACGCAGGTTGAAGGAACAGTACAAGTCACAGGTTTGTCTAATATCGCGCGAGAAGACACGGTGGTGGAGTGTTCGCAAGATGTGGTACAGGATATACAGAATCAGTTTCCACAAAAATCCTGTGATTTATTACAAGTAAAACAGATACTTTCTGACACATAAGTTTATGGAATTACACACATTATCAATTGCCGAAGCAAGAAAAGGTTTGGATGACAAACAGTTTTCTTCTGTTGAGCTGACACAGGCGTGTTTGGAAAGAATTGCACAAAGAAATGATGAGATTAATGCATTTATTACGGTTACCGAAGAGTTGGCACTTACAGAAGCACAAAAGGCTGACACAAGAATTGCACAAGGGGAGGTAGAAATGCTTACCGGTATTCCGTTTGGTGTAAAGGATGCTATTTGTGTGCAGGGGGTTCGTACTACTGGTGCAGCCAAGATTTTGGATAATTATACCGCGCCATATGAGGCAACCGTTATCACGAGGATAAGAAAACAAGGTGCGGTACTTTTGGGAAAACAAAATTGTGATGGTTTTAGTCATGGGGCAAGCAATGAAAACTCCATGTATGGTCCGGTAAAAAATCCAATAGACACCACAAAAGTACCTGGTGGTTCTTCTGGTGGTTCAGCAGCTGCTGTTGCAGACAATCAATGCATATTTTCTATCGGAGGAGACACTGGCGGGTCCATTCGTCAGCCAGCAAGTTTGTGTGGTGTGGTTGGGATGAGACCAAGTTATGGGAGAAATTCTCGATATGGCATTATGGCTTTGGCAAGTTCTTTGGATGTAATAGGTCCTCTCACAAAAACGGTAGAAGATGCTGCGTTGCTTATGGAAATTATGGCTGGACATGACCCAAAAGATGCCACAACGGTGGTAGACCATATTCCTGACTATAGTAAAAAAAGTCAAACAGATGTTGCTGGCTTGAAGATAGGAGTGCCAAAAGAGTATTTTTCACAAGATGGTGTAGACCAAGAAGTGCAAGAACGTATATACCAAAATATAAAGTCATTAGAAAAGCAGGGGTGTACTGTAGTAGAAGTTTCTCTTCCACACACACGATACGCAATTGCAGCGTATTATGTTCTTATGTCTTCTGAGGACAGCTCAAATTTAGCACGGCTCGATGGTGTTCGGTATGGTGTGCGAGAGGCGCAAGATACGCTGTATAATACGTATAGCAACTCAAGAGCCGAAGGGTTTCCAGAAGAGGTAAAGCGTAGGATTATGATGGGAACGTATGTGCTGTCTGCTGGATACTATGAAGCGTATTACAAAAAAGCACAAAAAGTACGGACACTTATTGCACAGGATTTTGAGACTGTGTTCTCGCAAGTTGATGTACTTATTTCCGCAACCTCGCCATTTACTGCATTTGGGATTGGGGAAAAGTCACAAGATCCCCTTAGCATGTATCTTGCTGATGTTTTAGTGAGTCCAGCCTCTCTTGCTGGTGTGCCAGCACTATCTGTTCCAGTGGGTACTGCGAGTAATGGCTTACCGATTGGCTTGCAGGTGATCGGACCACGCCTTGGTGAGAGTTGTGTGTTGCAGGTTGGAAATAGTATTTTTAATAACCAATAATAATTATCGTATGAAAAAAGCTGATATACAAAAAATGGAATCACAATCAAGGCAGTCTTTTACGTATGCAACGCATGATATTCAAGATTATCGACAGTCTTGGCGGATATTTCGTATTATGGCTGAATTTGTCGAAGGCTATTCCTTTCTTTCGACGCTAAAAAATGAAATTACTATTTTTGGATCAGCACGTTTTTCTCCAGATGATCCGTATTATATTATTGCCAGAGAATTAGGAAAGATGTTGGGAGAAAAAGGGCATACCATTATTACAGGCGGTGGTCCTGGTATTATGGAAGCAGCAAATCGTGGGGCGCATGACGCTGGTGCAGAGTCTGTGGGGCTAAACATACAATTACCTTTTGAGCAGATACTCAATGCACATACAACCAAATCTGCATCATTTAATTATTTTTTTACACGCAAAGTAATGTTAACTTCACCTGCGACAGCATTTGTGTGTTTTCCTGGTGGTTTTGGTACAATGGATGAATTTTTTGAGGTGGTAGATTTGTGTGAGCTTGGCATGATGCAGTCCGTGCCAATTGTCTTAGTTGGAAGTTCATACTGGAACCCACTTTTGGAATTTCTTCGAAAGAGTTGTTGCGCTACAGGTTCTATTACAGAAGAACAAATAGATAAAATACATGTTGTTGACACGGCAGAAGAAGCATATATATTGTTACAGGATGTTGAAGATCGGCCACATGACCCAAACATGGTATTGCATCAGTTTAGCCAAGATGGCAATATAGAGTGGAAGGTATTTAGGATAATGGCAGAACTGGTAGAAGGGTTTGAGTTTTTGGTAAACATGAAAGAAGATATTACGGTACTTGGAACAAAACACATACCAAAAGATTCGCATTATTATTCTGATGCAGAAAAACTTGGTAAACAGCTTGTTGATCACGGTTTTTCTGTGGTTACCGGTGGAAAATACGGTATTGCAGAGGCAGTAAACAAAGGTGCATATGAAGCGGGTGGTGCGTCATACGGACTTGGTATGGATGTTGGTGGGCATAGGGAGCTTAACCCATATCTTACGCAGTCAATGTTATTTCGTTTTGCGTTTACAAGAAAGCTTATTGTTACGGCACCATCGAAAGGGTTTGTATTTTTCCCAGGTGGGTTTAGTACGCTTCATCAGTTATTTGAAGTGCTTACACTTATTCAAACAAAGAAAATGGCAAAACGACCTATTATATTATACGACAGAGAATTTTGGCAACCATTGCATGAGTTTATTAAAACAACTATGGTGCATGACGTTGGGACAGTGTCGGATGAAGACGATGAGTTGTATCAAATCGTAGACAGTGTGGAGGCTATACATAAAATACTTGGCGAGGCACCCGAAGAGTCAAAACAGTTTACGATGCATTGGGATGACGAAACTGCAGCGCACTATAAGCAGTAATGAGTATTATTTTGACAGTTACATGATATTTTGTTATTGTGTGACTACTTATGGAGAGATGGCAGAGTGGTCGAATGCGCAGCCTTGGAAAGGCTGTGTACGAGCAATCGTACCGCGGGTTCGAATCCCGCTCTCTCCGCCAATATAAAAGGAGAGGTGCCGGAGTGGTTGAACGGGGCGCTCTCGAAAAGCGTTGTCCGGTTTTCTCGGACCGCGGGTTCGAATCCCGCCCTCTCCGCGAATATACAAGAGGTTATGCGGTTTCGCTTCGTTTCACCCAAATTTTCACACACAGTGGTAAGTCCTTTTTAATTTTTTTTGGGAAATAAAAAACCGCCTCAACCTTTTTTGGTATGTTGGCGGTAAGTAGTTGGTTTGCTTAGTTCTAGCCTAGCAAACTTATATGGCGGTAATAGTAATGTCGGCTGACCCTCCAAAATTCTTGGCGGTTTCTGCCGCTACACCTGAAAGAACGATGGCAGTGTACCAGAAATCTGGGTAGCCACCGCAGGCCTTTTTGACCTTGTTGCGGTTGGTGTTCCACTCGATTTCGGACTTACTGCTTTTCATCAGCGCCACAACTTCACGTTGGGTCACGGTATGCTCCTTTTGACCGCTAAGAAGTGAATGTCTTTTCTGTCAAACGCATCGCTTTCCCAGGTCTCACTCAGGCTTAGTACCTGCTTACCTTCAGACTTTTGGAGAATCGGGACATTTATGTGTCCGCAATGAGCCTTCCAGTCAGATCCAAGGGCTACCACGTAACTCTCTTCTAGGTTTGGATACATAACACTTAGTGCCAGTAACTCTTCGAGAGTTGCGGGTCTGAAACCTTGGTCTTCGAGCTGCGCTTTTGGTGGTTTAGAAAAAGGGGTCATTCTCAGACGAACCATTTCGACCTTAACCTGTTCCGCGTTACAGTCGTTTTCACGGACACCGCGCACCTCATAGGCGTTGTCATCGCTCAAGATTCCACTGTAGGCAAAACTTACCCAGTCATATTTTCCTGCTTCAATCATGGTCTTGTGTTTGCAGTTGACCATCACTGAGTAATTTGGGTTTGGTTGCTGGTTATAATTAGAGGTTGGTTCCTCTGGTGCCGAACAACAAGACAGTGTCAAAATGACACAAATAAAGATAAAAGCTTTCTTTTCCATGGTTGGTATTTCTCCTTTGTACCAATGGGTTATCAGTCATAGCAGTTTTAGCCAGGACTCTTTAAATCGCTAGTACTAAACGAGCTAAAAGTCATGGCTAAAAGTATTTAAAAGCGGTTTTAAAGGAACAGTGCAACTCAGCACTCTCTTAGAGAAGAGGTTGGTGGTTGACGGTATTTGAATACTAGCATATAATTATGGTTCTGTCAAGTTTAAGCACAAGATATAGTAAAGAAAATGCTAAAATTCCTATTTAGGTATGAGTTCCAACAATAATACGACAAACAATAGGCGGTTCGTGATTTGTTCACAAACTTACGGTTCATTGGCGTTCTAGTCCCTATTATTACATTATCTTTCGTCGTAGTACTTATAATTAATACAGAATAAATGAAAATCATATTTTTAGCATTTATCTTTTGCTTTTTGGTTGAGAAAATTATTCCTGGTTGGGAATTGCCCAAAGTGAAGACCTGGCCATTAAGAGTTTTGGTAATCAATGGAATTCAATTGATTGTTGTTGTAATTGGCGGCTTAACTTGGGAAAAATGGTTATCATCCTATTCAATATTTCATTTTGATGTTTTGGAAAACAATTGGATTGGGGCAGGTGTTGCATATGTTATTGCCACATTCATTTTTTACTGGTGGCATCGCTGGAGACATGAATTTGATGCTTTGTGGTTAGGGTTTCACCAGATTCATCATAGTCCGCAACGATTGGAGGTTATAACAAGTTTTTATAAGCATCCAGGAGAAATGATAGCTAATTCCATATTAGGGAGTGTTATTGTGTATGTAATTTTAGGGCTTAGTATAGAAGCAGGAGTAATGTATACGGTGTTTACCGCGCTTGGTGAGTTTTTTTACCACACAAATATTAAGACACCAAGATGGGTAGGGTTTTTCTTTCAGCGACCAGAAATGCATAGAATTCATCATCAATATAATCGACATAAGAATAATTATGGAGACATTACTTGGTGGGATATGCTTTTTGGAACCTATGAAAATCCAAAGGAATGGGCACATACCTGTGGATTTGATGATGCAAAAGAGCAAAAATTAATACCTATGTTACAATACAAAGACGTACATAAATGAGACTAAATTTTTAGAAATATATCACCTAACATTGATTTTTTCTAGGAATTTTAGTATACTCTTGGTACTTAAATAAGAAAATCTATATGAATTACAACCTCATACTTACAACCATAATATGTATTACGTTGTTTGCCGGTTGTGGAAATAGTGAAAAAGACAAAAATAACATGCATGTAGAAAAACAAACAGACACCAAAAGCATTGAAGTGTCTGGAGGGTTTTCGTATGTACAGCATACTTCTGGGAGTGTTGGACCATATACACAGACAACGCTTCGAAAAGTGTGTTTTGAGCCAGCACAATTAGAGACTATAAATAATGGTAATGTGTTTTGTTTTACCAATACACAAGAAGCCTTGCGTGTTTTAGGTGTGACAGATTTAGATGACTCTTGTCAGAGATATTGGGGGATTGCAACAATACAAATAAAAAACCTTACTGATACGGTTGGTTCCATATCTAAAGGAGATGACTGTGTAAAGCAGGGGAGTTGTTCCACAAACCAGGCAGAACTTGTTGGTGTAACAGAATATTTTCAAACTGCTACATGTAAAAAATAAGAGATTTAGTCCATTATCTTTTTCGGTGAAAACAACATTAATTTACGTAGGTTATTTTATTTATGGAGCAAACAATACAAGCAATGATTATTTCTTTTCGAGAAGGGTTGGAAGCTTTTTTAATTATTACCATCCTTTTAGAATTTCTAAATAAAACAAATAATACTCGCCTTAAGCCGGTGGTCTGGCATGGAGCAATTACAGGCATTGCTGTTTCTTTTGTTTTTGGTATTGGGTTATTTTGGATTGCGTCATATATCGGTGCGGTAGACGCAACGGCTAAATTGTGGGAAAGTGTTATGAGTCTTGCGGCGGTTGGCCTTATTGGTACATTTATTGTTGGTATAATTAAGCATGGTCGGCATATTGCCACACATATTAAAAATAAGGCAGCGTTGAATATTTCTAAAAAAGGTATGTTTCTTCTTGCATTATTTTTGGTAGCCAGAGAAGGGGTCGAAATAGCTATTTTTTCTTTTGCAGGAAAATACACGCTTTTCCCCATTCTTGTTGGGGTTGCTTTATCTCTGTTTGTGGTAATACTGATTCATTTTGCAATTATTAATATTAGATTACAAACTATTTTTATAATAACGTTGGTGTATCTTATACTCCAATCTGGTTTTTTGTTTGGATACAGTATACACGAAGGACTTTCTGCTTTAAAAAGTTTACAACTACTGGCAGAGAATAATATATTTTTAACAAAAGCATTTAATCTGTCAGATACCATATTCTCACATAAAGATGGTATTATTGGGATGCCATTATATATATTGTTTGGATGGTATTCCAAGCCCGAATGGATACAATTGTTTGCGCAGTATGGATTTACTGCCGCATTTTTTGCATTTTGGTATAAACAATCGATACCTAAAAAATCACGCTCTTAGTAGTGTTAAAGATATATATCCTAAAAACAAAAAAAGACCCTTATTTATACTCGCTGGGTCTTGGGTGCGAGGGTGAGAGGCTTAGGTGTGTGGGTTGTACTTGCCCAAAGGCGCGCGCATTTCTGCTGCTCTATAGAGCGTCACACTGACTTCAAGCATCTCTTGAAGCGAATCGACCACATAGAGGTTGGAGAGTCGAAGCTTCTTGAGATGCTCTTTGACTAGTGCTCGTGCGCGCAAGCTCTCCTTTCTGGCAACCGCGTCTTCGAGGTTATCATCAAGTTCTTGTTCGATCATGATGACAAAATCTCGACGATCTTCTAGCCTAATAGCGTTTAGCACGCTAAAGCCAGTTTCAGCGAGAGAGCCTGTGCCATAGGTTTCTCCTGTTATCGGGAAGAGAACGACTTGGTCGTTCGCTAGGTGCTCCGCTTCGATCACGGCGTCTTCAGGTTTCCAGTCCTCAACCTGTGGGTTAAAGAACTGAATACCTTCTTGGTTGTAGTGACTCATGAATGGAGTGCGCCATTGAGAGTTTCCACAGGTTCCAAAAAGACCAATATATAACGTACCCATAATTACCTCCTTATTGGTAGTGGGTGGTTACGTTTGAGTGTGCACTTTAACACAGTTGTCATTATTTGTCAAGTGTTTTTCGGGATTTGGGCTAAAATTAGAGGAAAACGTATTGTAAACACTCTTTGGTATTTTTTTTGTTTCTTGGTGCGCTTTTAGGTTGTTTATCTGTGGTTTTGGTTATAAACTTGTATGTTGGTCTAAAAAGTGCACACACGCTCACTCCTTCTTCGGGTCCACATCCACCACAACAAAATAAGTAATTTTTTCTTTTTGTATAATTTGTATAGTATTGATATTTTTGATATACTCAGTATAGCTTTTATTTAATATATATACACATATGCAACATTTTGTTAATGCACTAAAGAAGTACGCTGTATTCAGTGGTCGTGCTACACGTTCGGAGTATTGGTACTTTGTCCTTTTTTATAGTATATTTGCTTTTGTGATATCTGTTGTAGAGGGTTTTATACCAGTATCTTCGGGCTCTGGTAAGTTTATGTGGTTGAGTGTTTTGTATATGTTGGTTATGGTTTTACCTAGTTTTGGGTTGGTCTTTCGACGATTACATGATACAGGTCGTTCAGGTTGGTGGTGGCTTATAAATCTTGTTCCGTTTGTGGGTGTGGTTGTTTTTCTTGTCTTTATGTGTTTAGACAGCGCTCCTGGTGAGAACCAGTACGGTTCAAGCCCAAAAGGGGTTTCAGCCACCAACCCACCGCAACCAAACATGTCATAGTGTCTTATATCTTTTTACACAAAAGAAAAACCACCATCATTGGTGGTTTTTTATAATACACACCAGCAATTATTTACTTAAACAGGTGATACTTTTTTTGCGTAAATACTATACCAATCAAAAACATGCCGATGCTGAGTATTTGACCCATGGTAAGTGGTCCTAGAATAAAACCAAGATGTGCATCTGGTTCTCTGGTGTATTCAAGAAGAAAGCGGGCCGTGGCGTATCCGAGCATGTATATACCAAGGAGTCGTCCTTTTGCCCATATTTTGGATTTTATTGTCCACAGTAGTGCAAATAGAACCAGCCCTTCAAAACAGGCTTCGTAGAGTTGCGATGGGTGTCGGAGTAATCCGTCACCAAAATTCATGGCAAGTGGGTGAGTGGTAACCCTACCATATAGTTCGCCATTGATAAAGTTACCAATTCTGCCAAAAAAATACCCCAAAGGAATAGCCGGAATAAACAGATCAATGAGTTTTTGTATGGAGAGTGTTCTTTTTTTGGCAAACCAGAGTCCTGCAACTATTGCGCCAATGAGTCCACCATGATACGACATGCCAGCAATACCCACAAGTTTTCCGTCTGCAAATGGCCATAGTATTTGGAGTGGGTGAGAGATATAGTACGAGAAGTTGTAGAACAAGACATATCCCAGTCTTCCGCCAACAAGGAGTCCGGTAATTGCCCAAATTGTTGCGTCATAGACTGTTTCTTTAGAAAATTCCCAGGATTCTTTTTTGAGCCTATACAATACAAGGAGTATGGTTGTGGCAAAAGCCAAAATGTACATGGCTCCGTACCAATGAAGCCGAAAAAAACCCGCATCAAAAATATATGGTGATATGTGTAGAGGTAATTCTTGGTAGAAGGTCATAAATATATGTTGTTACCAGGCTATTTCTTGTAACCCGTGTTTTTTGAGGTATGTATTTGTTTTACTAAAGTGTTTGCACCCAAAAAATCCACGATGAACCGAAAGAGGTGACGGGTGTACCGCTTCTAGCACAAGGTGTTTTTCACGGTTAATGTGCATACCCTTTTTTTGTGCATACGATCCCCAGAGTAAAAACACGATATGTTCTTTTTTTTCTGCAATTGTTTTAATAACGGCATTGGTAAATTCTTCCCATCCTTTTTTTTGATGTGATGCCGCCTGTCTGGCGCGAACCGACAATGTGGCATTGAGCAACAGCACACCTTGTGTTGCCCAGTGAGTAAGATTGCCAGAGGGTGGTGGTGTTTTTCCTGTATCGCTCTGAATTTCTTTGTAGACATTTTGTAGTGATGGCGGTGTTTTGACACCGTCTTGTACAGAAAAGCATAAACCATGGGCCTGGTTTGGTCCGTGGTATGGGTCTTGACCCAGAAGCACTACACGAACCGCATTAAATGGCGTAAGCGCAAAGGCATCAAAAATCTTTTTTGGTGGTGGATATATGGTTGTGCTAAGATGTTCATTGCGCACAAAATCAGCCAAATCAGTAAAATATGGTTTTGTACATTCTTCTTTTAATTCATCTCTCCAGCTTGGTTCAAGGTGTGCGTTCATGTATACTTATTGTATTAATCTTATACCATACCTACACTCATTTTATCACGGTGGGGTGGGGGAATACAATAACTCATTATACATATGAAAACAATACTTGTTGATGCGGTACACACGTTTGTAATTAAAGGTGAGGGTGTCTTTGAAGAAATGCATGCATTGCTGGAAGAATATAAGAATAGAAAAATTATTATTACTGGTGCAAACGATGAGCAAGTGAAGCAGTTTGGTTTGGACAAGGCGCCGTATGAAGTATTTACACTAAAACATGACCCAGAAAAATCAGATCCAGCGTATTACACCACCATGCTTAAGCATTTTGATTTAGCACCAGAAGACGTGGTGTATGTTGAACATAATGAGGTTGCCGTAGAAAGCGCTCGGTCGGTAGGAATTACCACATTTCACTATGATGCGTTGAAAAGAGACGTGGGAGACGTGGGTGTTTTTTTAGAAAAGCACATCTTATGAATGAGTGTATGTGTAATTTTTTTTGCACACTAAAGAACCCCTACCATTAAAGTGAGGTAAGGGTTTTGTTACAGAAGTACGGTTGCGCTTATCGTCTATTTTCTTAATATCCTTACAAAAAACCCCATCACATTGTGACGGGGGATAGGAAAAAAAGAGCGATAATTAATTATTCGCCAGCGGCGGCGACTCCAAAGAGTGTCACTGAGGCCATTGCTCCTGCGAATAGTATGGGTAGTAGTGTGATAGTTGGTGCACCTGCCGCCCCAGCTAGTGTTACCAAGACGGTCGCTATGCCTGTGGCGCCGCCTGTAGTGGTTGCCAGCGAAAGTGCTTTTTGGCGCCTATGGTGAAGCGGCCCAAAGGCTGTGCGTAGAAGAGATCCAAGGAGAATGGGAGCAAATAAAGCGCCCAAGATAATAAGGAATTGCATGTGTCACACCCTCTTCCTTTCTAGAAACTTCAGTGTTAAGGCTCCGCCGGCAAACATGCCTAGTCCGGCAGCAAACAGATAGGGTATTTCTGGGCCTTGGTACTCTGGGAGTGCCCCAGCTGCCTCTAATGCTCCGCAAAAGATGAGCATGGCACCACCAAGAGTTATCCATGCGCTCATAAGAGCACCAAGAATCTTGGAAGTTCCAGTTATGGTAGCTGCTACCATCATTGAAAAAAGTGCTGACACCAAAAAGATGCCAACTAAACTGAATATCGTTGTTACCATGTTTTACCTCCATGGGTTTTTAAGGTGTACTCAAAACATATCATAAAATAAGTATTTTGTCAAGTAAGTATGTGTATATTTTATCTTTAAATTACGTATATGTAAATGCATACGAATCATATTTTCTATACATAATCCTTGCATGTTTTGTCTATTTTTGCTAAAGTATTCTGTTATGAAACAAAAAAATTTCTCAAAAGCACCGATACAACGCTCTCTCCTACGACGTATTCTTGGGCGAGTGTATTTTTGGTGTCGTCGTATATGGTATTGGCACATGAGTGGTCGTGCATTTGCAACCTCTCGTTCTACAAAGCTTCTTCCGCATAGAGTATTTTCACATAAGACTGTATTGTTGCGAAAATTAAAGGATGTGGATATGTGGATGCAACATAATAAGGTTGTTAATCTTAATATTGCTACACAAAAAATAGACGGTCTTGTAATTCGCCCCGGAGAAACCTTTTCGTTTTGGCGGCAGGTTGGTAACACAACCACAAGAAAAGGGTATGTGTCTGGTATGGAACTGTTTAATGGTACTGTACGAAGTGGTGTTGGTGGTGGTTTGTGTCAGTTAAGTAATTTAGTATACTGGATGACCCTTCATACGCCACTTGATGTGGTGGAGCGGTGGCGACACGGGTATGACGTGTTTCCTGATGTGCACCGTACCCAACCTTTTGGGAGTGGTGCAACCTGCTCGTATCCGAATATTGATTTACAAATACAAAATAACACACCCCATACATTTCAATTATCTACTTGTCTTTCTGACACTCATCTTGTTGGAAGCTGGCACTGTTCTCGTCACATAAAAGAGCAGTATGAGATTTATGAAAAAGAACATAGTATTGCTCACGAGGTTTGGGGAGGGTATACACGGAGTAATACACTGTATCGTAAGGTGGTTGACGTCGACACAAAGCAATTACTCAATGATTATTTTGTCGTAGAAAATAACGCAATTATGATGTATACGCCGTTTCTCAAAGAGTAACAAAAAACACCTTTCTAGGCTTTTGGAAAGGTGTTGTGTAAAAAAAGAGCACGAAATTATACTTGCCGCACTTGGTGCGTTAAGCTGAATATAGCAAATAATAGACTTATTCCCAAAATACTGTTTGCAGTTACCACGCTTACTTCCAGGCTTATGCCACAAAAACTCTTTAGCAGAGGAATGAGCATGAGCACACTTATGCCGATTTTTTCGATATTCGTTTTTAGTTTTCCAGATATTGACGCCATTATATTAGGTGTTTCACCCATTTTTTTTCCGTATACTATTTTATATACACGAAGCATGGTGAGTGCCAGGCCAATTGATATAATAGGTACACTGATTATCGCGTAGACTTCTGACCAAAAATATAGTAAAAAACTGATGGTAAATACTTTGTCTGCAAGAGGGTCGAGGAATGCTCCGGTGTGCGAACTTTGCCCAAACACTCTTGCAGCCTTGCCGTCAAAATAATCCATTGACCATGCAAAACCAAAAAGTATGGAGGAGTGTAGATGCATTTCTTTTTCTTGAAAATGCAAAATGAATGGAATGCATAGCATGCCAAAAAGGGTAAGGGTATTAGGGAGCCAGCCTTTTATGGCGTCCTTGTATATAAAAGTAAACAATACAAATCCTTTCTGGTAAAAGTTGTACGTTATTTAGACGAACTTTTTATTTTAAGACTATTACAGTATAATAAAACCACACTGTTTGTCAATATTAAAAAATTTTGTATAATGTGGGTATATTTACTGGTTCATCTTTTATGAATAAAGCCTCAGACACTTTTTCTATTGGTGGTAGTAAGGTTTTGAAGAAAAGTTCAGAAGACTTAGTTACAGTTATTGGTGCGGGGGTTACTTTGTACGAAGCGCTTAAAGCTTATGATGCGCTACAAGAGAATAAAATTAATATTAGAGTAATTGATTTATATAGTATTAAACCTCTTGATCAAAGCACTTTAAATAAAGCGGCCAAAGAAACTAAGGCTGTAATTGTGGCTGAAGATCATTTTGAGGCTGGTGGAATAGGGGAGGCGGTAAAGTCAGCTTTATCTACTTCATCTACTCCTATTTATTCACTCGCCGTTAAGAAAATGACTAAGAGTGGTAGTCCAGAGCAATTATTAAAATATGAAAATATTGATAGCACAGCTATTGTTAGAAAAGTTAAGCAAATATTAAAAAAATAAACTTATGAAAATTTTTATTGATTCTGGATCAATTGACGAAATTAAAAAAGCAGCTGCCTCTGGAGTGATTGATGGCGTGACAACTAATCCTAGTTTAATCGCCAAGGAGGGTAAAGATTTTAAAACTGTTATTAAAACTATTGGTGAGTTGTTCGATACCGAGCATAGTGCTCATTGTGAATGTCCGGTTAGTGCTGAAGTGGTTAGTATTGCTGCCAAAGAAATGATCGTTGAAGCCAAAAAGATTGCCAAGATTCATAAAAAGGTTGTGGTTAAGATTCCGTTAATCCCGGAAGGAATCAAGGCAGTAAAAGAATTGTCTGGTTTAGGGATTAAAACTAACGTTACTTTGTGTTTTACGGCCGCCCAGGCATTGCTTGCGGCTAAGGCTGGTGCGACCTATGTCAGTCCTTTTATTGGACGGTTAAATGATATTGATCAACGTGGTTTAGATTTAATTAGAGAGATAAAACAAATTTTTACTAATTATGATATCAAAACGCAAATTTTAGCAGCTAGTATTAGATCACCTCGGCAAGTTGTTGAAATAGCACTGATTGGAGCAGACGTTGTTACAATACCTTATAAAGTTTTTGAAAAATTATTTAACCATCCGCTTACAGACAAGGGACTAAAACAGTTTTTGGCAGATTGGGATCAATATAAAAAAACACAATAAATTATGAATACATTAAAAAAAGCTAACATCCCAACAGTTATTGTCGTCTTTGGTGCGACAGGAGATTTGATGGAGAAAAAAATTGCTCCATCTCTTTTGCATTTGTACAAAAATGGTAAGTTGCCAACTCAGTTTAAGATTGTCGGCGTTGCCAGGAAAAGTAATAGCGATGGTCAGTTTCAGAAATTAGTTGGGGATCATTTAAAAAAACATTCTAAGCAACATCCATCAAAAGAAAAGTTTAAAAAGTTTTTGGATTATTTTACTTATCAATCAGGCCAGTTTCAAGAACCCAAGACTTATAGCGAGCTTAGTAAAAAACTTAAGCAGATAGATGATGAGTGGGGAGTATGTACTAATAAGCTTTTTTATCTAGCAGTCCCGCCAAAGTTTTATCAAACTATATTTAATAATTTATCAGCTTCTGGACTGACTAAGCCTTGTAGTGAGGAAGAGGGTTGGACTAGAGTATTAGTTGAAAAGCCATTTGGCAGTGATTTAAAAACAGCCAAAGAATTAGAAGAGGTGTTGGGTAAGCTCTTTAGAGAGGAACAGATTTTTAGAATTGATCATTACTTGGCTAAAGAAATGCTGCAAAATATTTTGGCTGTTAGGTTTTCTAATAATTTATTTGAACAAACTTTTAATAATCGGTTTATTGATAGCATTGAATTATACTTACATGAAAAGAAAGGGGCCGAAGGTCGCGGTAGTTTTTATGATAGCGTTGGAACCCTAAAAGATGTTGGCCAAAATCATTTGTTGCAGATGTTGGCTCTTGTCACTATGGATATGCCACAAAGTTATAATGCTAAACATATTCGTGACAAGAGGTATGAATTAATGAAACATTTAATTCCATTGAAAAAATCCGAGATGAGCACCAATACTTTTAGAGCTCAATACGAAGGATATACTCAGGTAGAGGGCGTTAATGCAAAATCAAAAACAGAAACATTTTTTAAACTGCAGTGCTTCTTAAATCATCCAAGGTGGCGAGATGTACCTATTACTATTGAAAGTGGTAAGGGTATGGCTGCACCTAAAAAAGGTATTGCTTTGAATTTAAAACACACTATGCCATGTTTGTGCCCTAAAGGCTCAGAGCATTATCGTAATAAGATAATTCTTACTATGGAACCAGAAGAGGGTATTACAATTGAATTCTGGGCCAAGAAACCGGGATTTCAGTGGCAGATAGAAAAGAAAGAGTTGAAGTCTTTTTATCGTAAGAATGCCAAGCAGGCTCAGTATACAGAAGAGTATGAAAAACTTTTATTCGATTGTATTGTCGGGGATCAAACTTTATTTGTTAGCACTAAAGAGGTCCTTGCAATGTGGAAGTTTATTGATCCAATTGTTAAAGCCTGGGAAAGTAAAATAGTGTCACTAGAAAAATATAAAAAAGGATCGAAGACTATTTCTACTTCTGTAAAGTTTAGTTCAACTAAAGTTAAAGATGCAGGACAAATGCCTTTAGAAATTGGAATTGTTGGTCTTGGTAAAATGGGTGGTGGTCTTGCTAGGCAGTTATTAGAAAAAGGCTGGAAGATTCATGGTTATAACAGGAGCCCAGAGGAGACACGTAAATTAAAAAAAGATGGATTAATTCCAGAATTTAGCTTAGAGGATATGGTAAAGAATCTACCATCACCAAAGATTGTTTGGCTAATGGTTCCTTCTGGTAAGCCAGTTGATGAAAATATTAATAAGCTAGCAAAGCTTTTGGGTAAAGGGGATTATATTATTGATGGGGGTAATTCTTTTTTCCAAAATACTGTCAAACGATCTCGTAAAGTTACGGCTAAGAAAATTAATTTTATGGATTGTGGTGTGTCTGGAGGTCCCGAGGGAGCGCGCCACGGGGCTTGTTTGATGATTGGTGGTAAAAAAGTTGATTATGATTTCTTAAAGCCTTTGTATTCTGATTTGGCTATTCATCAAGGCGAAGAATTTTTCCCTGGTTATGGAGCTGGCCATTTTGTAAAGATGGTTCATAATGGTATTGAATATGGCATGATGCAGTCTATTGCTGAAGGATTTGCGATTATGAGAAAATCAAAATATAAATTACACTTGCGTAAAATTGCAGAGGTTTATAACCATGGTAGTGTAATTGAATCTAGTTTGATCAATTGGATGGGAAATGCTTTTGCCTTATTTGGCGATGATTTAAAAGGTGTGTCTGGTAGAGCCTCACATAGTGGCGAAGGGCTTTGGACAACACAGGTAGCGCATTCTTTGGGAATATCCGATAAGGTTATTCACGAGTCACTAAAAGCTAGAGAGAGAAGCCAGAAAAAACCAAGTTACCAAGGTAAGATTATTCAGGCTTTAAGAAATCAGTTTGGCGGACATAATTTAAAAAAATAACTATGTATTTTTCAACAGCTGATGAAATGGAAAAACTTGATGAGCTTGCCGTAGAACATGGTCTTGAGATTAGACAGATGATGGAACTGGCTGGTTGGCATATGGTAGAAGTTTTTAATAAACTTAGTATTGGTTTATCCGACCAAATTGTTATTGTTGTTGGTAAGGGTAATAAAGGTGGCGATGGGTTAAGCGCTGCTAGGCATTTAGTTAACCATGGCTATAAAAACATATCGATCATTTTAGTTTCTAAAGATATTAAGCCAGACTCACAGCATCACTTAGACTTGTTAGTCAAGATGGATATGCCAATTATGGTTTATTCAGAAAATCAAGACTTGGCAAAAGAAAAAATAGATTCAGCCGATATTATTATGGATTCATTGATTGGCTATCATTTACAAGGAGAACCTCGTGGAGACTTTGCTGAGTTAATTGAAATAATAAATAATGCATCAGGAAAAGTAATCTCTTATGATCTGCCCTCTGGGGTAGATGCAACCACAGGGGAGTGTCAGAAGGTTTGTATTAAGGCAGATGCAACTTTAACTTTAGCTATGCCAAAGAAAATTTTTAATACAAATTCGGGCAAGGAATCCTCTGGACAAGTGTTTGCTCTAGACATTGGTGTTCCAGAATTTTTATACAACAAAATAGCATCAGGATCTAGGCCAGAATCAAACCATAGTGTGCGAAAAAATAGCGCCAATGCATCCGCTTCATTTAGGTTAATGTCTGTGTATTTTTCCACAGTCTCTAGTTGTGTGTCTTGGAACCAGTTTCCGCACATTGTTTCTTTCAGGTCTGACTTCATCCATGCAAATTTTTTATCTTTCACATAATAGATGCCAATTGGCACACAGGCTACCAATGCAACAGAATCATCAATGAGTGTTGGGCAGACAAAATCAATTAATACGTCTTCTTTATCAAGCAGTGCAATAGGATTTGGGGCGGGTGTGTCTTGTAGTGCTATGACCTCGTTTTCCCAAAACAGGGGCGTAAACGTGTCCCAAGTAGCATTTAGTATGTCTTTACTCTGCTTGTCTAAAGTGTTTTTTTTGGTATATCATCTAAAAGAAACAGAAGATCTGTAGGGTCATAAAAATTAAGATCCCCAAACTCTTCTTCAAATTTTTTTGTGAGTATAGATAATGCTTCTTCCCGGTTTATTTTTGCCATATTTTTGTACGCTATGTTTTAGTAAGTGAATATGAGTAATATATTGCTTGTAGGCAGTATATCATAAAAATAGTATTTTTGTGTACATGGGTTGGATATAATACCTCAAGACATGGGTAAATATGTAATCAACAAAAAAGGGTATTATGTAAAAATACAAAGAATTGCATGTTTTGGTTGAATTGTTTCTCGAATTACCCTATACTTGTGGTATATATCATATATTTCTTTATGCCTATATATATTATTATCATCTCTCTTATCCTTCTTTCGGGTCTTTTTTCTGGCCTTACTTTAGGCTTACTTGGATTGGACGTGGCAGAACTAAAACGAAAAATGTCTTTAGGAAACAAGGACGCGGAAAAAGTGTATCATATCAGAAAGAGGGGAAATTTATTGCTTTGCACGTTATTGCTCGGCAATGTGTGGGTAAATTCCACATTAGCTATTTTTTTGGGATCTATGGCTAGTGGTGCCATGGCTGGTATTATAGCCACTGGCCTTATTGTCATTTTTGGTGAAATTATTCCACAAGCTGCGTTTTCTCGGTATGCATTGCAGGTTGGTGCAAAAACAGCTGGTTTGGTGCGTTTTTTTATCATCATACTTTTTCCTGTGTGTTGGCCAATAGCATGGGTTCTCGACAAAGTGTTGGGTAGGGAAATGCCTCAGGTGTATTCAAAAAAAGAATTAATAAAAATTATTGAAGAGCATGAAGATGCCCAAGAAAGTGGTATTGATGCCGACGAAGAACGTATCGTTACTGGCGCATTGACGTATTCAGAAAAAATAGTTGAAGATGTCATGACTCCAAGAAAAGGTGTGTATGCACTTGATAGTGCAACTTCTATCACAGAAGAGATAATTGAAGAGATTAAGATAAAAGGGTTTACACGTATTCCGGTGTACACGGGTTCTGTAGATCAGACACTTGGTGTGTTGTATGTAAAAGATTTGTTGAATATTCCTCTTGGTACGGCAATACAAGATGTGTTTAAAAAAGAGCGCATGTTGCAGGTGAGTAGAGAAATGAAACTCGACACTTTGCTTGCACAGTTTATTCAGACACAAATTCATTTGGCAGTAGTAAAGGATATCAGAAACCGACTCGAAGGGGTTATTTCTTTGGAAGATATTATAGAAGTGATTTTGAATCAAGATATTAACGATGAAACAGATGTTTCAGAGGTGATCTCTTAGTGTATTACGCTATTATTTATGTTAACTTAGTACGTGTATGACTTTTGTATATCCGTATGTGCTGACCATAATATGCATGGGACTCCTTGATTTTTTATGGTTTTCTTTCTCGTACCCTTTGTTGTATAAAAAGGGGATAGGTCATCTTATGGCCGATAAAGTTGCCATGTTTCCGGCGGCGTTATTTTATATTGTATTTGCTTTTGGACTGTATGTGTTTGTCCTAAAACCTGGATTTGCACAGCAGTTTTCAGTTACGCGCGTTTTGCTCCTTGGTATGCTTTTGGGTTTTTTGGCCTATGCAACGTATAATTTTACTAATCAAGCAACACTCAAAGATTGGCCTGTGCTGGTCACGATTGTAGATAGTGTCTGGGGGGCGGCGGTGTCTGGTGTGACCGCAACTCTTGTATATGTGTTGACACGATAGGTTTTTGTGATGACATACTGTGTGTGCTAAAAAACCTCAAAAAAGGGTCTATTTTAGCTATTTTCTCAACTCAATAGGGTGCTACTATTGACAAGAAGGGGTTTTTAGTGTATAATAGTCGTATAATTTTTTGTTTATCTCATGTGTGTAATAGTGCGAATGTGCACAGTTTCATCTATACTACATGATTAGCAAAAGGTTTGGATATTAATCATAAGTATAGATAAATTATGTCAAAAAAATTATTTGTCGGAAACATCTCTTGGGGAGTTTCAGACGAACAACTTCAAGAATCATTTGCTGCATTTGGTGCAGTAGAAGAAGCAGTTATCATCAAAGATAAGTTTTCTGGTCGATCAAAAGGATTTGGTTTTGTAACATATACCAATGACGAAGAAGCAGATAAAGCTATCGCAGAAATGGAAGGAAAAGAATTGGACGGAAGAGAATTGGTAGTAAACGAAGCTCGACCACCAAGACCAAGAGAATAAGAATCATAAAATAAAAAAATAGGATGTGTGCAGTCCTATTTTTTTTTATACACTTTTTTGTTATTATAGAAGGGGTGTGTTTGTGTTAATATAAATTATATACGTATATTATGAAACTAATGTATAGTATGGGCGTGCTTATGCTTTTTCTTTTGTCAGGTTTTACTGTCACTTGGTTTATGTTTGATGCACGTTCTGTGGCTAGTTACGGATCACAGTCGTCTACTGGCTTGCTGCCTGTTTTGGGTGATGATGCGGATGGTGAAAAAAAACGCACACAACAGGCACCTTCACTATTTAGACAGGTCGCCCCAGAACACAACCACATGTTTATTGCTCACGCACTTGGGTCGGTAGATGGTGTTGCAGAAACAAACAGTAAAGAGGCATTTGTAGAAACATATCGCAATGGTTTTCGATTATTTGAGGCAGACATGTCTCAAACAAAAGATGGAAAGGTTGCTATTTTTCATCACAGGGCTCGGCATCATATTGGTATGAGCGCTGGTATTGACGAGGTAAATCTTGGTGATTTCTTGTCGCACAAATCTTTTGAAAAATTTACCTTACTTAGCTTAGAAGATTTACTTGATCTGATGCGTGTGTATCCAGATATGTATCTTGTGACTGATGTAAAGTCAGATACCATGTATGCGTTGTCCCAGATTTTGGAAAGTGACGTGGTAAAAGCACAGCCAGAAATAGTACAAAGAATTATTCCACAAATATATCATCCTGAAGAATTGGCGACCGTTCTTAGTTTATATCCTTTTTCTGATATTATTTTTACATTATACAAAACACCATTAACAAACGATGAGGTTGTACTATTTGTATCAGAGCATCCAGAAATAACAGCAGTGACCATGTCTGCGCAAATGCGTTTTACAGAAAACATCTATAATACATTAAAAAAACTGGGTGTACAAATGTTTGTGCATACAATAAATGATGAAAAAAAAATACAAGAATTTATAACAAAGGGAGTTGGTGTGTATACGGACAATACCACGGAAAAAGTACTGCAACGATAAGCAAAAGAGAGTTTTTTTGATTTTGCTTGTGGATAACATGAGTAAAAATATTGTACAGCACGAAAAATTGCGGTACAATGGGAAGAGGTGGGGAAAAGTGGGGATTGAGTACAATGCTTGTCTACTCATATTTCACTTTTGTTATGTTTGTTGGCGAATATTCTCACAGTTTGGATACAAAAGGCCGTTTAGCCATACCTAAATTATTTAGGAGTGATCTTTTGGATGGTTTAGTGATAACACGAGGCATAGATGATTGTTTGTTTTTATACACAAAAACAGCATGGTCATCTGTGTCTGATTATATATCACAACTTCCATTTTCAAAAGCACACGTTCGGGGTTTTGCCCGACTTATGTTGGCTGGCGCAACAAACCTTACTCTAGATAAACAGGGTAGGGTTTTGTTGCCCGAATATTTACGCATATATGCTCAGTTAGAAAAAGAGGTGGTGGTCGCAGGTTTGTGCAATCGCATTGAGATATGGAATAAAAAAGATTGGGAAGTTGCCTTGGACAGTGTGTTAACTGATAAACACAAAATAGCCGAGCAACTTGATACGTTGGGTTTATAATTTTTTTACATTATGAAACATGTTCCAGTTTTGTTAGATGAAGTGTTGGAAGTATTTGATTTGGACGCCGGACTGTCTGTATTGGATTGCACTCTTGGAGACGCTGGCCATGCCGAGGCAATGCTAGAAAGAATTTCTCCTGGCGGTACGCTTGTTGGTATTGATGCTGATCCTGAGGCTGTTGTTCGTGCAAAGCATTTTCTTGAATCGTTTGGTGAGCAGGCTGTTGTTGTTCGAGATAATTTTTTACACATTGACACCATTATTTCTGGGCTCGGTTTTACGTGTGTTGATCGCATTCTCTTTGACCTTGGGTGGTCCAGTCCACAGTTTGCAGAAAGGGGGCGCGGGTTTAGTTTTTTACAATCAGATGAACCACTAGACATGCGTTTTTCTTCTGACGTGGGGAACCTTGAGAAACGACCAAACAAAACAGCAGGGGAACTTGTAAACAGTGCATCACCTGATGTTCTGGTGCGTATATTTCGTGAATATGGGGAAGAAAAATTGGCCCATGAAATAGCAGGAGCTATTGTTGTACAAAGGACAAAAGAAGCTATAACTACCGTAAAACAGCTTGTGGAAATTATTTTAGAGGTGTATAGAAAAAAAACACATACCACAAAAGAGGTTCCATGGATAGGTGGGCTTCATCCGGCAACACGTGTATTTCAGGCATTGCGTATTGCGGTAAACAAAGAGTTAGAAGTGCTTGAGGGGGTGTTACCAAAAGCATTGTCGCTACTTTGTCCTGGAGGAAGACTTGCGGTGATTTCTTTTCACTCTTTGGAGGATCGTTTGGTGAAACATTTTTTTAAATCACAAATTGGAAAAGGGTATCGGGTGCTCACAAAAAAACCCATCGTACCTTCGTCAGAAGAGTGTAAAGTAAATGTGCGCGCTCGATCAGCAAAACTTCGTGTAATTGAAAAAATATGACACATGGCGCAACCATAAGAGAAAAAAAAGAGCAGATCAAAAAAATGGTTTTTGGTGCACAGTTTAGGGTTGTCGTGCTCTGTTTAATTGCTTTTTTTGTTGTTCTTGATGTGGTGCAAACTAGTGCTGTTTCTACAAAAGGGTTTGAAATGCATACACACCAAACAGACATACGTAGACTAGAACAAGAAAACAGGTACCTTACGTATAAAATAGCAACATATCGCTCTATGGATAGTATACAGAAACGCCTTTCAGTATTAGGTATGGTGCCCGTAGAAAAAAAAGAGTTCCTTTTTGCAGAATAACTTCATGGTACAAAGTGCCTGCTTAGCCTCTTCTTATATATTCCCGTAATTGGGTTTTTTTGTTTTTTATGTTATCATACACCATATATATTTACGCACATATATGTGGATATTAGCCATACAACGCTTGTGTTTTGAGTTTATTTTTGACATACTCTTTTTTCCGTTTTGGTGGTATAGTGCAGGACTTCTTCGTGTTGTTATTTGGGCACAGCAAATGATTGCGAGAGTGAATCAACAATTTGCTCCAGGATTGTGGATCAAAAATTTGTTTGTGCCAATGTTTGGGCAAACAGATAGGCAAGGAAGGTTGATGAGTGTATTTATGCGATTCGCGAATTTTGTTGGTCGATCAATTGCATTATTTATTTGGACTGTGCTTGTGATTGGTTTGGTTCTACTATGGGTGATATTGCCAATCCTTTTTGTTTTGGGAGCAATAGACGCGTTGACCATCTAACTATGGATTTTCAGAAGAACCCAAACATTCCAGTACTTCCGTGTCAGACCTGTCAGATGACTGGTGCGGTTGGTATGAAGGGGTGTCATACGTGCAAGGGGTATATGGTTGCGCGAGCAGCTCGTGACAATGTGTATTTTTTTGGTATGGCGCTTACGCGGCACCATCTTGCCTTACAGCGCGCGCGAAGAGGGCTCTACGTGTTCGAAATGATTGGAGCGCTGATTTTTACCGGGCTTGCGTTTCTTTTTTTCTGGTGGACTACGAGACCCACATTGTCAATGGCTACTGCTATTGATGGCCTACAGTATAGTTCAGGACATGGTTTTTTTAGTTCATATTTCTGGATTGAGGTGGATCATCCTGGTAAAGCGTTTTTCTTTCTTGGTTTGTTGGGGATTTGTGGCTTGATTTATCGTTACATGCGCTCCCATACAGCACCAGCAGAAGTAGAAATGAGGCCATATCGTCAAGATGCTGTGAAGGAGAAGGAAAAGGTGCTAGGAGACTGGAAACAAGTGAAAAATTTTCCGCACAATAGTCAAATAGATATTGTGAAGGCTTACACGAGTGGGGCGAAACTCTCGATTGAGCGTGCATATGCGTTAGCGGATGCGCAGAATAGTTCTCAACTGCAGGCAGAGCACGTGTTTGTTGCACTCCTTGAACATATGGATGTAAAGGGTATTTTCATTCGATTGGGTATTCCCGTGAAATTGCTTTCTGCAAAAATTTCCGAGGGGTTTGTTGCACAAAAAGGGAATCGTGCTCCATTGCCAAATGATGATGTGATTCAGATTCTTTTTCATGCGTATGAACAGGCATATGATGCCAGAGAACCCCAAGTCCACGTTACGGAGTTGCTGCTTGCTACGGTGGGGCAATCTTCTCATATTCAGGGCATTCTTTATGATATAGAAGTCGATAATGAGAAGCTTTATGGCGTTGTGGAGTGGGTAAGAATTAGAAATAAATTACGCAGACAATATCACGCAACGCTCCGCGCAGGTTCTCACGTTTCTAAACATGGCATAGACAAGGCCATGACAGCTGTTGCAACACCATTTTTAAATCATTTTAGTACCGACCTTACGCTTGCATCGATGTACGGCCATCATGAGCCATGTGTAGCAAGAGACAAAGAGATTGATGAAATATTTCGTATTGTGGAGGCTGGCAGACAAAGTATTGTGCTAGTAGGTGAACATGGTGTAGGGAAGCGGAGTATTATAGAAGGTATTGTTGAACGCATGATTCAAGATGTGGTACCAAAGCGCATGCAAGATAAGCGGTTGGTGCAAATATCTACCTCGGCTTTGCTGGCAGGAACCACCGTTTCTGGGGCGCAAGAACGATTGTTGCATATGGCACAAGAGATTGCAAAAGCAAAAAATATTATTTTGTGTATTCATAATATTAGCGACCTTATGGGTGGTTCAGCAGATGCCCCGGGATTAGACGTGGCTGGTACACTTTCTGATTTAATGCGCTCTGGCAACATTCTTGTTTTGGCAACTTCTACGGTAGATGGGTTTAATAAACATATCTCCAGGTCTCGACTTGCAAGCGCAATGACACGGGTAAACATAAAAGAAATGGAAACTGACCAAGCCATTCAAGTGCTGCAGGCAAAGGCTGGGTATATTGAATATACGCATAATGTCTTTTTTTCTTACAATTCTCTTGCCGCGGCAGTAGAATATGCAAAGCGGTTTTTTCATGACCAGTGTTTGCCACAAAGTGCTATTGAAATTATAAGTGAGGTGGCAAGTTATACAAAAAATACACGCGGCGAACATGTACTGGTAAGTCAGGATGATGTGGCGCGTGTCACAGGAGAAAAAACAGGTATTCCAACCACGTCTCTTACAGAAAATGAGGCAGACAAGTTGTTGCACCTAGAAGATGAAATGCATAAGCGCGTTGTTGGGCAGTTTGAGGCGGTTAATAGTGTGGCAAATGCGTTGCGACGAGCAAGAATGCAAGTGCGATCATTAGATCGCCCGATGGCAAACTTTTTATTTTTGGGGTCAACCGGTGTAGGAAAAACAGAGCTGGCAAAAACAATAGCCGAAGTCTATTTTGGAGGAGAAGAGCAAATGATTCGGGTTGATATGAGTGAATATCAGAATACAGATAGTATATATAGACTTATTGGTCAGCCAGGGAAACAAGGTACAGGGTTGTTAACAGAAGCGGTAAGACAAAAACCGTTTTCTTTGGTTTTGCTTGATGAGTTAGAAAAGGCGCATCCCAGAATACTCGATATTTTTTTACAAGTATTTGATGATGGTAGACTTACCGACAGTGTTGGCCGTGTGATTGATTTTACCAATACCATTATTATTGCAACGTCAAATGCAGGCACCGCATTTATCCAATCAGCAATTAGAGAACATAAAAACATGGAGGATATTCGCAAAACATTGTTTTCACAAGAGCTCAAACAGCATTTTCGACCAGAATTTATTAACAGGTTTGACGGGGTAGTCGTCTTTAAGCCACTGCTTTTGGATGATATTAAACATATTGCAGGAATCATGCTTGCTCGGGTAGAAGCAGAATTAGACGAAAAAGGTATGAAGTTTCGTGTCACCGAAGAAGGGTTGTCTACTTTGGCGCAACATGGGTATGATCCAGAATATGGCGCAAGACCAATGAGAAGGGCGATTCAAGATCATGTTGAAAATGCTATTGCAGAAATTCTCTTGCGTGGTGAAGCTTCAAGAGGAGAGACTATTGTGTATGATGGCGAACATGGTGTGTATGTGGAATAGGTTGTTAAGTGCTACGCTTTTATGATAACACTCTATTTTTTTTCTAGTATTGTCGTGTGTGCAGTGCTAACGTTTGTTGTGCGGCGTATCATGGTACGGCAGCATATTTTAGATATTCCACACAAGCAAAAAAGAAAACAGCACAAACGAGCGACACCACTTGGTGGTGGACTTGCCATATATGTGACGTGTTTGGTGGTATTGTGTGTTGAGCAGGTTGTTGGTGCAATACCAGGTGCGCATATTAGTCAGCACGTATTGTTTGGGGTTTTTGCCGGTGGTGCAATTCTCATGTTTGGCGGGTTTTTGGATGATAAATACAATCTATCGCCAAAGTATCAGATGATATTTCCGGTTTTGGCAAGTTGCGTAGCCATGTTTTTTGGACTTGGTGTAGAGAGTGCTGGTATCTCTCCGGAAAGATTTGCATTTTTGCGTTTTGTTGGTACAGACGTAGGAGACATGTCGCAGTGGGCTGTGGCCGGAAACATTATTGTATTTTTTTGGCTCATGGGTATGATGTATACCACAAAATTTTTGGATGGTTTGGATGGGTTGGTGACTGGTATTGTGGCAATTGGTGGTATTATGGTAGCAGTTGTGAGCATGCAACCCCAATGGTTTCAGCCAGAAGTAACGTTTGTGGCCATGGTGTTTGTGGGTTCATGTATTGGGTTTTTGTTTTGGAATTTTCATCGTGCAAAAATTTTTCTTGGTGAGGGCGGTAGTTTGTTTACTGGATTTTTTATTGCAGCACTTGCTATTATTTCTGGAAGTAAAATTGCCACAACGCTCTTGGTGATGGCGGTTCCTATTTTTGACCTTATTCGAGTTATTTTTGTACGTCTAAAAAAAGGAAAATCTATTTTTTCGGGAGATCGTGAACATTTACATTTTAAAATAGTGCAGGCTGGTTTTAGCCACACCCAAACAGTTATATTTTTTTATGGCATTGCCGCTCTGTTTGGTGTGAGTGTATTGTTTTTGCAAAGCCACCAAAAACTTCTTGCACTTTGTGTATTGTTTATCCTTATGCTCTTGTTTGGTATGGTGTATGCAAAAAGACGTAGTAATAATACTAATAAAAAATAATATATATGCCAAAGAACAACAAACCAAAAAAACGCATAGGCGCAATATTTAACAGTATATTGCTGGTCGCTTTTGTCGCATGCTTTTTCTTTTTACAGGTATGGGAAAAAAAGGCACCAACCGTACCACTCTCAATTCATGACCAGGTGTTGTATGTAGAGGTGGCTGATTCGGCAATAAAACAATACACAGGCTTGGGTCAGCGAGAAGTACTAGGAGATAGTGATGGTATGTTGTTTGTTTTTGGAGATGTAGATCGTCATGGTATTGTTATGAGAGACATGCAGTTTTCTCTAGATATTATTTGGTTACTTAATGGGGAAGTGGTAGATATTGCCGCACATATTGCACCAGAACCAGGAGTGGCAGAAGCACAACTGATACGATATCTTCCGCGCAAACCAGCAAATATGGTACTAGAGCTTCCTGCGGGAGGGGCCGAGCATTATGCGGTTTCTCTTGGAGATGTTTTGGGTGGGGTTGGCAACAAACGCTAAACACTTGACTTATTTATGGGTTTTGGGTATACTATTTTCGTCTGATATGGCATGTTTCCCTTATACAACCATATTTACCTTATTTTAATAATAAAGATTATGTTTGCTGTTATAGAGACTGGATCTAAACAATATCTGGTACAATCTGATCAAAAACTAGAGATAGAAAAACTTCCTGCAGAGGCTGGTGCTGAAGTCGTATTTGACAAAGTACTTCTTTTGGCAGACGATGAAGGAAAAAATGTACAAATTGGCACACCATATTTGGAAGGTGTGAGTATTGCTGCTACAGTTGAAGAGCAAAAACGAGACAAAAAAATACGTGTGGTCAAGTTCAAGAGAAAAGTACGCTACAAGCGGGTAAAAGGACACAGACAACACAAAACAAAGGTGACGCTCAAAGAAGTAGTATAATTACCGACACAAAAACAAAGAAAAACACCCAAGTGGTGTTTTTTTGTGCCCACATGCGTTTTTGGGTGTATGCTGTTGACTTTTTGGTGTTTTTTTAGTATAGTACCGGCTCACGAGTTCTTTTTACATATATAACCAAGGAGGATTGCTATGAGTGAGCATGACCATGGCCCAGAAAATCAGAGCCCTCAAGGGTATGTTGACGAATTATTATCTGGCAAAAAAGAAACAGGCGACCCAACACAATTAGCATTATTGGCTCAATTGTCTCAAACAGCACAGCAGATAAAGTTAGTTACTTCCACATGTGCGGAATCACAGCATAAAATTGCCATGATCAAGGATCTACAATCTCTTGTTGCTGAGGCATCTAAGCAATTCCCAAACCTTTCTTTTCGTGTAGAAGCATTATCTGAAGAAAAAGTTGCGGAACTACAGTTTAAAATTGCAGTGATAAGCGATCTGCGATCACGTGTTTTTGATGCGTCTAAGCAGTTTTACGATCTTTCCTTTTCTTCGGTAGAAATTTTGTCTGAGGAGTTGGGTATTCTAAACAAGTTTGCGATCGAGGGTGGTGCGTTACCAAGCAATGAGCAGGTAATTAAGTTACCAGATAAAGATGATTTTGAGGATTTGCCAGAAATGGAAGTGTTTTTTGCAGAAGAAATGGAAGTGTTTTCTGGGGATATGCCAAAAAAAGCACTTGAACTTGTCAATATACAAGAGGATGCGGACGAGTATGTTTTTGATAGCACAGAAGACACGTTTTCTTTGTACAAAAAAGACACGCCCCATCGTATTCATGGATTTATTGATGCGGTTGCTGGTTTACCCAAGTATGATGGACACGGGGCACCTTCTTTGGAAGAGTGTGGATATTTTACACAAGAGGTGGTGATGGTGTATCTAACACCAGACAAAGAGATTGAGCCGGATGTGCACTTTTTGACCATCGCACGTATTATTGGGCTTATTGGAGATGGGTTTGTATTTGGTATGACCCAAAAAACACAGTTGTTTCATCTTTTGTCAGCCCTTGCTGCACAGTTAAAGATATTTGACGCTATAGGTAGTGTGGGTATAAATAAAGATGATTTTGAAAAAATTAAGACGCTGTGTTTTGGTATTGTAGGTGGGGCACAAAGTGAAACTGCGTGTGGTTATGTGTTTGGATTATGTCGTTCCCATGTGCCAGGAGGTGAAGGTATTATTGGGGATACATGGGAAGAGATTCTCTCATACCATGGTTCTTATTTGCAAGTGAAAGAACCGGTAGTGGTTGTGCATTTTTCTGATGCTGACCGTGCGTTTCAAGACGCACTTCTTGATGCAGATGATTCGAGCAACGCTATTAGAGAATTGTTTAGGGCAGAGCTCAATAGTTCACGGTTTTATACCAAAGCTGGTATTCCACCAACGGTTGGTTTTTTGGCAAAGTCGTATATACAACATCTTAGTGGTACAAGTTTTAAGGATTTACGACACGCTGCCAAGACACAAGAGTATATCTTTGAAACATAAGAGCGTACTAAGTTTTTGCACAAGTTACAGGGTTTTTTAACCCTGTTTTATATTCTATGCATAAATGCATTTTGTAACGTTATGTCGTCGGCATATTGCACATCACTTCCCATGGGTAACCCTCTTGCAAGGCGTGTTACTTTTACGTGTGGATACTCCTTTTTGCACACACGAGCAATATACATCATGGTTGTTTCACCAGATATATCGGGATTGAGCGCAAGAATCAGCTCAAGAGGTTCTGTGGTGATTCGCTGAAATAATTCTGTTAATTTAATATGTTGAGATTCAATCGGCGCATCTGTTTGTAAGGTGTCGCGCAAGACATGGTAAGTACCTTTATGTGCCCCAACACGTTCCATAACAACAACGTCTTGTGGGTGTGTGACAACACAAATATGCTGTTGTGATCTTTTGGTGTCTGTACACAGTGCACAAGGAGAGGTGTCGGAAAAATTGCAGCATTGCGCACATGTTTTTATAGACTCAATCACATGTTTTAGGGCAAGTGTAAGTTCTGCCACGTCTTTTTTTCCGGACTTGAGTAAAAAAAATACATAGCGCTCTGCGGTTCTTTTTCCAACACCAGGAAGTTTGGTAAACGCTCGAATAAGTTGTTGAATAGGTTGGGTATACATACTACAAGGACCAAGAAACTGTGTACATGACACAGTTTTTTTAGTTTATGTGGTTTAGCTGAGTCCAGGAATATCCGGGAGGCCGCCCATTTCTTTCATTTTCATTGCCATAATGCGTTGCATTTTTTTTGTTGCATCTTCGTGAGCTTTTTTGATTCCTTCTTGCAACTTTTCTTTTTTGTTTGGGCTGAGTAATTCGTCATCAATAGCTAGTCCTACCATTTTAAGGTTTCCGTCAAGTGTCATAACAACTTTGTCTCCCGCTGCTTTTACGGTAATTGTTTCTTGTGAAAGTTTGGATTGCAATTCTTTTGCTTGTGAGCGAAGGTCTTTGAACTGTTTAATTTTTGACAGCATAGAGTAGGATTTTTATTATATAATTCTCTTGTGAGATAGTACCATAATTACCCTGCGTTTGCAACTGGTTAAAACGTTGGTACTTGTGGTGAGTGGGATGGACTTTGTGTTATTTGTGGTCCGGGTTGTGGTGTTAGAGGGGCGCTTCCTGGGGCAACAAAATGTTTATCAAGGTTTTGGAAACTTGCTCGAGTTGCGTCAAAAAATAGCTTTACCACACCTGTTGGACCATTTCTGTGTTTTGCAATATGTATCTCGGCAATGTTGCGTTCATCTGGGGGAATATCTTCGAGACGGTAGTTTCTGTCGGCGGATTTTCTATAAATAAATAGTACGACATCGGCATCTTGCTCAATACTTCCCGAATCACGAAGATGAGAGAGTTTTGGAATAGATGGTTTGGTTTGTTCTACTGCACGAGAAAGCTGCGAGAGCGCAAGGACTGGTACATTGAGTTCACGTGCAATACCTTTGAGATTTCGACTCATTTCTGCTACCTCTTGAACCCGGTTATCCGAATTTCTTTTTGAATGAGAATGCATGAGCTGCAAATAGTCAATAACAATTAGTCCTAAATTATGCTCTGCCTTGAGTTTTCTGGCTTTTGCACGGATATGCATAACATTGTTTCCTGGTGAATCATCAATAAATATTGGTGCATCAGACAAGATACCCATGGCGCGGCCAATTTTTGGAAAATCATCACTATCTGGCCTGTCAGACAAGTTTCCTGTTCTCATTTTCCATAAATCAACCTGTGCTTCGGCACAGAGCATCCTGTCAACAAGCTGTTCTTTACTCATCTCAAGAGAAAATATTCCCACCGGGAGATTAGATTGTATGGCAGCGTTGCGTGCAATATCTAAACAAAAAGATGTTTTTCCAACTGACGGACGTGCGGCAAGAATAACCAAATCAGATTTTTGGAGACCAGCCAGAAGACTGTCTAAATCCGAAAAGCCAGTAGGGACCCCACGAAGCTTACCTTTGTCCCTATGGAGTTCGTCAATACGCTCAAATGCATCACTGAGCACGTGTTGAATCGTGGTAAAGTTAGAGGTAAGGTGTTTTTGTGTTACCTGAGCCAATTCTTTTTGTGCCTCATCAAGAATCTCATCAATATTTTCTGCCTCCTCACCATACCCAAGCGCAGTGATTTTATCTGCAGCAATCAGGAGTTTTCTGTGCACTGATTTTTTTTGTATAATTTTTGCATACTCCATAACATGAGATGCTGTAGGTACGACGGTTGAGAGTTTGGCAATATAGCCATGCCCGCCAACCGCATCGATTTTTTGCAATTCCGAAAGCCGATTACTTACAGTAAGCACGTCAATTGATTCATTTTTGCTGTACAATTCTGTGATAATGGTAAATATATCTTTGTGGGCATTTTTGTAGAAATCTTCAGGAGACATAATGTCTATAATCTTTGCAATTGCCTCTTTGTCTAGCAAAAGAGATCCAAGAAGAGACATTTCGGCTTCAATGTTTTGCGGTGGGATTTTGTGGAGAGATGAGGTAGTCATAGTAAACATATGATACACAAAATAATATGTATTTTCAAGATTCTATATTATATTGTTGTGTATATGTTGTGTATATGTTGTGTATATGTTGTGTTCTGCCTAGTGTGGGTGTGTGTGTGATTTCTTGTATTTTTTCTTTACCGTGCTATCATACAGTATGTTAAGGTATGTAAATTACGTAAAAAACATGAAAGTTTGTGTTATTAGTAATATTTACCCACCATTTCATAGGGGTGGTGCCGAGCAGGTGGTAGTAAAGACCGTTGAAGGGCTTGTTCGTGCAGGACACAATGTAATAGTCATGACGTCAACACCAGAAAAAAATGGTATCGAAAAAGTGGGTGGAATAACAATATATAGAAAAAAACCATGGAATGTCTTTTTTTATACAGATGCACACAGGTATCCTGTTTTTTTGCGTGCCGTATGGCATATTCTTAATATGTGGAATATACAAATGGTATTTTGGGTGTGGCGTACGATTAAAAAAGAGCAGATTGACATTGTTCATACACACAATCTTATGGGGGTAAGTTTTTTGTTGCCGGTACTGCTGCGGTTACTTAATGTGGTGCACGTGCATACCGTCCACGATGTGCAACTGGTTGAACCAAGTGGTATGGTGTTAAAACAATATGAACAGTCGTGGCGTTATACTGGATTCCCAACAAAGATATATACAAGTATTATGCGGATGCTATTTGGGTCGCCCGATGCGGTTATTTCTCCTTCAGAATTTTTGTTACGGTTTTATACCTCAAGAGGGTTTTTTCCACAATCAAAAAAGGTGGTTATACGAAATCCCATGACGTTTCCGCTGCGTGCCATACAAAAAGAGCATGTTCATTCGCCAATGCGTTTTGTCTATGCCGGACAAATAGAATATCACAAAGGGGTAGAAATGCTTATTGACGCCTTTATTGGCCTTGATGCATCTATTGCACAACAGAGTGAATTGCATATTGTTGGAGGAGGTACGCTTCATACTGTGTGTAAGAAAAAAACAGAAGGACATCCTCATATACACATACACAAAAGAATGGAGCGAGGCGCGCTGTCGTCTTTTCTTGACACTATGGATATGGCGGTAGTACCATCGCTTTGTTATGAAAATTCGCCTACCATTATTTTTGAAAGTTTTTCTTCGGGTTTACCAGTGCTTGCAAGTAATATTGAAGGTGTGGTTGAGCTGATTAAAGAAGAGGAAAATGGATTGATGTTTGAGGCAGGAAACATACCGTCATTACAAGAAAAAATAACATGGTGTGTACAACATCCAGATAGTATTCTTCTTATGAGCCACGCAACAAAAGATACGATTGTTCATCTTACGGCAGAAGAGTATATTCCGGCGTTAGAAACATTATATACCACATAATATATGCAAGATAATTGTCATGTTGCAACAAAAAAGGTATACTGTTTGTATTCCTCTTATTTATAGACTATTTATATGGCTCAAATTCAAGAAGTATTTCAACGCATCGAAGATAATCGAAAAAAATTAAAAGATGTACAATCGGTACTCAAAGATGCGCTTTCAACTAGCCAGGCGTATCAAGAAGCATCAGAAGAGGCAAAACGGCTCAATGAAAAGAAAAAGCAGATTAAGCGTGATATAGAGGGTGGGTTTGGTAGTGAAATAACACAAGTTGAGGATTTAAAAATTGATATAGAAAGTGACAAACAATTGCTTACGGATATGGCAATTACCCAAATGATGAAAGGGGAGAATATTGGGGTTTCAGATACGTATGAAAATGAATACGAGCCAGTATTTACCGTAAAATTTAAGAAGATTTCATAATAGTGTCATACATCTACAAAAAAGACCCACAGTGTGTGGGTTTTTTTATTATATAAATAAAAATATGCTTAAAATAAGCCAAAAAAGTATGAATACGGCATGTACGCTTAACATACATGTTTTTTGTGGTATACTGTTGCTGTCCAATGACCTTAAGGAGGTAAAGAATGGATACATTTCAAATACTACTCGCAGCCATTTTTACGGTGAATGTAAGTTTCTTTTTAGTTTGTGTTGTTATGAAGTCTTTTGCCTTGGTGCGGCTTGGTAGCAAAAAAAGCCTAAGTGCAGAAGAAGTGGAAATTCTCAAAAAGTCCAGAGGAACACTGCTGAGTGTTGTCTTGGTTAGGATTGTTCTTGTGTACGGGACCATCTTCACTGTTTATCACTTTGGTGGATGGTTACTACTTGCTGTTCTGGTGGCTGCGCTTGTATTTTTTCGAAGCAGTTGGGTTCTAGAGAAGGGGGGTTTTGCGGAACAAAAACTTCCTTAAAACACTCTTTTGCTCTTTCAGTCTGTTCCCTCATGTCGTATGATGTGGGGTTTTTTTTATATATGAAATATATACTTTTGCCAATGTTCGTTTGTTATGTCTTTTGGTTTTTGTGCTTTTTCTACATCGTATTCTCCAATTCGAGTTCTTCTAAGTTCTTTGCAATATGCACCGGTTGTTACTGTTTGCCCAATATCATGTGCAAGGGTTCGTATATATGTTCCGGTTGAGCAATGCACAGTAATGGTAAGTGTAGGAAAGCTGTATTCGTCTTGCGTAATGTCATAAATAGTAATCTCGTGTGGTGTTCTTTCTATTTCTATACCTTTTCTTGCAAGTGTGTATAATTTTTTCCCCCCAACTTTTTTTGCGCTGTGCATTGGTGGAATTTGTGTTTGTGTGCCAATAAAAGATGAAACAGTTTTTTGCATTTCAGAAAGTGTTGGAATCGCGCATCCAGATTGTTCCGTTATTGTGCCTGTAGAATCTTGTGTATCTGAAGTAGCACCAAGATGAACTGTCGCTTCATACGTTTTTGGTAATTCCTTAAACGTGTCTAGTTGTTTTGTGGCACTTCTTCCAACACCAACAATAAGCAGGCCTGTCGCAAATGGGTCGAGTGTTCCCGCGTGGCCTATTTTTTTTATCCCAGTTATTTTTCGTAAATAACCAACAACGTCATGGCTGGTCCAATCCACTGGTTTGTCAACAAGAAGAAACCCTTCTGTTTTTTGTGCTTCTTTTATGTTCATACACAAAGTATAATTCCATTATTTTTTTTGAGTGTGATACAATAACAATATATGAAAATCGATAATAATACAATACGTGGGTGGGGGATTAGCCAAGATACTGGGGTAAAAATAACTGATACACCTCCACTGTTCTCCCGCGCCAATGAACGTGCAAAGTGGCTACATCTTTTGCTTGATCCTGAAAGGTGGATTATGTTTTCTGCGGTTGAGGAATATATACAAAAGTATTATAAGAAAAAACCAATACGGATTTTGGTACTCGGGTGTGGTACAGGTGCACAGGTTGTTGATTTGGCACATTACTTTGGTAAGCGGGTGGACGTTGATGGTGCAGATACTGTGTTAATGCATGTACAAATGGCAAAAGAGAAAATGTGCAAGTATGGTGTTGATGCACAAATTCATTGTATTGGCGAAGAAAAATTTCCATGGAAGAAAGGTACGTTTGATATAGTATATGCCTATGACATGGTAACAGGCATTGAAAAAAAAGAGGCATGGGTTGCACAGATACATCGAGTGCTTAAAGCAACAGGGATATGTATAACGTTTTCTATGGTTCAGCCAAGTGCCCTGTGTGTTCGCGAAAGAACATTGCAAGCCATAAAACAAGACGAGGGTGTATTAGAAGATACATGCATAACGGCAGCTTCGGTATTGCAGACACTAAGGGCGGCAGGGTTTGTAACCATAAAACGATATGGCCGTATCGTTTCTTGGATTACCTGGTTTCCAGAATCATATCAGTGGTTGTGTGATGCTACGCAAGGTCAGGCAAAAAAGATGCAACATTTGCAACACACGTGTGCACTAAAAAAAGAAAAGCGATCACTCTTTGTGCGCCAGATTTGTGCCCTTGCGCCACTGTTGTGGTTTTATACGTTAGGGCGAATATGGTATAGTGACGGTGCCGTTTTTGTGGCAAAGAAGCAGTAATAAGACCGTTGGTAGCATCTTGCTTTTTTCTTGGATTTGTTATATTGTACATCTATTACTTTTAATACTATACTTTTATGAATTTATGGCATGATGTGTTGATTGGCAAAGACGTGCCAAACGAATTTACCACTATTATTGAATGTCCAAAAGGTACAAAAAATAAGTACGAAATAGACAAAGAAACAGGACTCATTGTACTCGATAGGGCAATGAAAACATCGCAAGATTATCCGTGTGATTATGGGTTTGCTCCACAAACGTTGTGGGACGACGGAGATGCTCTGGATGTTGTCGTTCTTACAACATACCCGTTATTTTCTGGCTGTGCAGTAGTGGTGCGGCCTGTTGCGGTATTAAACATGGTTGATTGCGGAGAATCTGATTATAAAGTAATAGCAGTACCAGTGAGTGATCCTAGGTGGGACGAGGTGCAAGATCTTTCTGACATAAATTCTCACACAATCAAAGAGTTGGTACATTTTTTTGAAACGTATAAGTCAATTGAGCCTGGAAAGGTGGTAAAAATTGAAGCTGTGCTTGGTGCAAAAGAAGCCAGAGAGTCAGTTGAGCGATCAATGGCACTGTATAAAGAAAAATTTGCACGCTAGTGTACAAAAATTAGGAACATCTCTGACAGCAGGGGTGTTTTTTCTTTGAATTGACTTTTTCCCCTAATTATCGTATAATTGTTGCATTATTATAGACGCTTAACCTAGACATAGATTATGAATGTTACAGAGCTCGCAAGACGGCTACGCATACACCCAAAGGAACTACTCAGAATTTTGCCTGAGTATGGTTTTGATGTAGGAATGAAAGCGGTAAAAATCGACAACAAGGTGGCGCAGCAAATTATGCGGTCTTGGAACAAGATTAAGCGTGATATTGAACGTAAGCGACGGCTTGAGATTGAAGAAAAAAAGAATAAGGAAAAAGCCTTGCGTAAAGAGAGTGGGCTATCCACCTCATTGCCAGATTTTATTTCTGTAAGACATTTTGCCGAACGCTTAAGCTTGCCTGTGAGTCAGGTAATAGCTGAGCTTATGAAAAATGGTATTTTGGCTAACCAGAATCAAGATATTGATTTTGACACTGCTTGTGTTTTGGCTGAAGACTTGGGTTTTTCCGTAAACAAAGAGGAGAGCGCACCGGTAGACTTGGAAGCAGAGCTCAAAAAATCAGAAGCACTTGAGATGGCACTGAAAAAAAGTAAACACACACAAACACGTCCGCCAGTTGTTGTGGTGATGGGTCATGTTGATCACGGAAAAACATCGCTTCTTGATGCAATTCGGCAAACAGATATTTTGGCAACAGAGTCTGGTGGTATTACACAGCATATTGGTGCATACCAAACCATGTGGAAAGATGCAAAAACAAAAGATGAACGAGCGCTTACATTTATTGACACCCCAGGTCACGAAGCATTTACGGTAATGAGAAGTCGTGGAGCAAAGGTAGCAGATATTGCTATTTTGGTTGTCGCGGCAGATGATGGGGTAAAACCACAAACAAAAGAGGTTATTCAAATTATTAAAGCTGCAAACGTACCAATTGTTGTGGCAATTAACAAAATAGATAAAGAAGGTGCAGATGTAAAACGTGTCATGACCGAACTGTCATCTCACGATATTATTCCAGAGGAGTGGGGTGGTACCGTACCAATGGTGCAGATTTCTGCAAAAGAGCGGCTTCATATCGACAAACTGCTTGATGTGCTTCTTTTGGTCGCAGACATTCAAGAAGAAGATATTCAAGCTGATCCGTCAATTCCGGCAGTGGGGACTATTATCGAATCTCATGTAGACAAAAACACGGGCCCTGTTGCAACCATACTGATTCAGGCAGGAACTCTTAGGAAGAATGATAAGTTGGTGGTACATAATGAAATATATGGAAAAGCACGAGCAATGAAGGATTATAAAGGAAACACTCTTTTGGAGGCTGGACCATCTGTGCCAGCACAAATTATTGGGTTTAAGGTGGCACCAGAGGTTGGTGATGTGCTTGATTTGTCTCAAGAAAAAAGTGCCAAGAAAATTGATGTGAAACAAAAGAAAACTCAGCAAACTGGTGCGCAAAAACAATATAAAGTGGATATGGAAAAAGATGAAGAGGGGGAGAGTAAAAGAAAGCACCTTAATTTGGTTATTCGTGCTGATGTGCTTGGATCGCTTGAGGCAATTATTGGTTCTTTAGAAAAGATATCGTATGAGGGGGTGGGCGTAAAAATTATTGGAAAAGGTTTGGGAAATATTACAGAAGATGATGTGCAAAAAGTAGAAGCAGGAAATGGGAGAATAATAGGATTCAACGTCAAACCAAGTTTAAGTGCAGATGAGATTATGAGAGAAAAGAATATTAACTTTCAGAAGTTTAGTATTATTTATGATCTCCTTGATTGGGTAAAAGCTGAACTTGAGAAATTATTAGAATTTGAACTTATTACCACAGAAAAAGGAAAACTTGAGGTAAAGGCAATATTTCGTACGGTAAAAAATTCAATGATTGTTGGAGGTTTAGTAAAAGACGGGAAGATAGTAAAAGATGGTTTGGTTCGAGTCAAGCGTGCTGGAGATTTAGAAGGTTTGGGAAAGATGTCTAAGTGCCAGGTTGGTCAACAAGATGAGAAGTCGGTACCAAGCGGAACAGAATGCGGAGTAACCTTTGAGGGAAAGACAAAAATTGAAATTGGTGATATATTAGAAGTATACACAGAAGAAAAGGTAGTAAAAAAACTTACTGTTCAGGAGTAATAAGGTATACTAAAAAAAACAATAACAGGTCGACATTTGGCCTGTTTTTATTTCTTGTGTTTTGCGTTGACTCTTGTTTATGTCAAGCGTATACTAAACACAGTGTATAAGTATATTTATATAATCAGGTGGTGTATTATGCAAACCAAAAAGGCAACAGCTTCGGCTTCATCAAATATTGCATTTATTAAATATTGGGGAAAAAAGGATGAAGAAAAAATTATCCCCATGAACACTAGCGTCTCTATGACACTTCGTGATAGTGTAAGTACCACAACAACTGTGACATTTTCTTCGCAGTTTCCCAAAGATACTTTGGTATTAAATGGCAAAAAAGAGGTTGGTAAAAAATTAGAAAAAGTATCCCAATTTTTAGATGTTATACGGAAAAAATTTGCTGTTCATGAGCACGCTGCAGTTGAGTCACAAAATTCATTTCCTACGGGGTGTGGTATGGCGTCTTCGGCATCTGGATTTGCTGCACTGGCAATGGCAAGTGTAGAGGCGCTTGGCATTGCTATTGGAAAAAAAGAGTTATCTGCTTTGGCAAGGCGTGGTTCTGGGAGTGCATGCAGATCGGTGTACACAGGATTTGTTACGTGGAGCGGGTCTTTTGCAGAGCAAATCTATGAGAAAAGTCATTGGCCAGAACTACGAGATGTTATAGTAGTTATAGACGCAGAGGAAAAAAAGATGAGCTCAAGAGATGCAATGAAAAGAACAGTTGAAACGAGTGGCGCGTATAAAAAACGCCTTACGGTTGTAGATGATCGGGTGGAGGTGGTAAAACAGGCGATTGGGCAAAAAGATTTTCCTTTGCTCGCCAAAACTATTATGGAGGATTCAGATGAGTTTCATGCGTGCCTAAAAGACACTAAACCAAGTGTGACGTATCTCACCGAAAAGTCTTATAAGATTATAGACGCGGTAAGACGTATGAATACGGATCAGGTGATTGTTGGGTACACGTTTGATGCAGGGCCAAATGCACACCTTATTACATTAGAGGAACATGTTGAGTCTGTGGCACAAAACATTAAAGAGTGCATTGGGGGCGTTTCTATAATTATAGGGTAGGATAATGTTATGCACCATACGGTTTTTGGGAAAATACTACTCTTTGGCGGCTATGCCATACTCGAGCCAGGTAATGTTGGGTTGGTGCTGTGCATCGACAAGGGTCTACATTTTTCCGTACAAAAAAGGAGTGATAGTAATATCATTGTACGATCTCCGCAATATGCTATTGCTGCTGTGGGTAAGTATGATGGAAATACTGCATGTTTTTCAGAAAAAGACCCGTCTTTTTTGTTTATAGAGCAAGCAACAGCTTATTCCATTACATATTTACAATACAAAAAAATCGACATAACCGGTTTTGAGCTGGATATTAGAACTGATGATGCACTGCTCATGAAAAATAAAAAAACAGGATTTGGTAGTTCGGCGGCGGTTACGGTTGGTGTGGTACAAAGTGTTTTAGGGTGTTTTGGTATTACTGATAAAGATGTCATTTTTAAGATAGCACTGTATGCACATTTTAAAAGTCAAGGTAAGGTTGGGAGTGGTTTTGATATTTCTGCAAGCTGTTTTGGGGGTCATTTTTTTACGTCTTCAAGAATACACATAGAAGGTGGTTTTGAAGAATTTTTGGGTGCCGATCTTGGTATTACAAGAGAGCTATACACGTGGCCCAAGTATTTTGTTCCTGTGGTTGCATTTTCTGGGGTTTCTGCCTCAACACCAAACTTGGTAAAAAAAGTATTGGCATATAAAGAGCAAAATACAGATGCATATGATGGATTTATGGTTGAATACAATGCCATAAACATGGCACTCAAGCATGCTTTTTTGCACAATGAAAAAGACAATATTGTTTTATTATTGGAACAATCCTGGAAGAAAAGAAAAGAATTGGGGATAAAGTCAGGGGTGTCTATTGAATCTGATACACACACCAAGCTTTTTTCTGAATTAACGCACCATGGTGCAATAATATGTGGATTGCCAGGTGGTGGTGGGGGAGACTCTTTTGTATGTCTTTGTGAGAATAATGCAGCTAAAGAAGAAGTGTCTCGTTATCTTCGTGATCACGGTTTTGATATTGTAGATGTTACTATGCAATAAGTGGTATATATTCTAGAGTATATTTTTTTGCAATACTCTTGATCACCTCTTTATTTGTGTGGTGGACAAATAACACACCTGAGCCTGGTCCTTTTTTCCCTCCAGATCCAGAAATTTTGCATGCCCCATGGTTTTTTCGTATGTCTTGAGAAATGGCCATAACTTTTGGTGAAACCACGTGTAAGTCTTCCAAGAGCATGCCTACCGTATTAATGCATGCATGAAAATCTGACTCATTCTCTGTTGTAAGAGAAGTTTGTATAGCAGTGGTTTGGTGTTCTATGGCATCAAAGATGGCCTGTGTGTCTGCTGCTGCTTTTTCGTACTGTGCTCGCACTTGTGCCACCATTTCTTTTGTTGACTCTTCTGAACACCCAGTGAGTAGTAAAAAACACTGATTAAATATGGCGTTGTCTAATAATTTAGGAAGAGGTGTCCAGCGTAAGTCAGGGGTTTTTTGAAATAATATTGGTGTATTGCATGTGATAGTGGTATGGTCAATACCACTTGGTGTGCCGTGTGTAATTTGTTCAAGTTTTAGTGCAAGGGCAAGAATGGTAGACTCATGTATGGTGGTATTATGAGCCGCGTAAAGTGCTTTTGTTAGCGCAACAGCCACACTTGCTGAAGTACCAAATCCCATTTTTTGCGGTGCTGTGGTATGTATGGTAATATCAAAAAAGTGTGCGGTACTTTTTTTGGGGAGAGCATCTTGTATTATTTGTATAAAACTCTGTAAGGTTGTGCGATCCTTTTCCGTTAGTGCAATATTGCTATACATACGCATCTGTTGTAGTGTGTTTGGTACCATGGTTACGCTTGTTAGAAGGTTGACTGGCAATGCTATTCCTGGCTTACCGTATACAACGGCATGTTCTCCTATTAAGATAATTTTTGTTGGGGCTGATGTTGTAACCATAGTGTTTGCGCTCTTATTGTGTCTTTGTGGTAGTAATACTACCACAGCCTAGAAGAAGGGGGAATAGCACTCACTCAGAGTGTGTGGGGTGTATATTAGGGAATTTGTGTATTATATAAAAGATGGTATACTTTCTTTGGATTGGTATAGGTGTGAGTTTTATTATTTATTATTATATATATGGCAGAAATTACATTAACCGAAGAAAATTTTGACGCAGAAGTCATGCAATCACCTGTTCCTGTTTTGGTGGATTTTTGGGCACCCTGGTGTGGGCCATGCCAAATGGTTGGGCCGACCATAAAGGAGCTGGCAGAAGAAGTAGACGCAACAAAAATAAAAATAGCTAAATTAAATGTTGATGATGGCCAGGCTGTTGCCGGAAAGTACGAAGTCTTAAGTATCCCAACATTCATTATGTTTAAAGAAGGAAAAGAAGTGGAAAGGCTAACAGGTGGCTTGCAGAAAGAAGAGCTAGAAGCATTTATCCAAAAACACAGCTAAAAAAATAAAAAATACCGGCAATAATCGGTATTTTTTATTTGCACCTATTTCTTTTGGTTGATATACTTTTTGTATTATTACTAACACACACTTATGGCTCAAAATGCTTTTGACAATGCAATGGCGCAGCTAGAAAAAGCGGCAAATATTATGAATCTTGATACGAGTATTCATACCATGCTAAAACAACCAGAACGGGTGCTGACTGTGGCAATTCCTATTACTATGGATAATGGCGAAACGCAGGTATTTACCGGCTTTAGATCGCAATATAACAATACCCTTGGTCCGTATAAAGGAGGAATTCGGTATCATTGGAATGTGTCGCTTGATGAAGTAAAGGCATTGTCTTTTTGGATGACCATAAAATGTGCAACCGTTAATATTCCCATGGGAGGTGGAAAAGGAGGAATTATTGTTAATCCAAAGGAATTGTCAGAAGGTGAATTGGAACGACTTTCTCGTGGGTTTGTGCAAAAAATTTGGCGTAATATTGGCTCAGACAAAGATATTCCTGCGCCAGATGTATATACAACGCCACAAATTATGGGGTGGATGCGCAATGAATATGAATCACTGGTTGGCCACAGTGATCCGGGGGTTATTACCGGAAAACCAATAGAAGATGGTGGTTCGGAGGGGCGTTCTTTTTCTACCGCGCAAGGTGGGGTGTATTGCGTTACTGCTTTGGCAAAAAAACAAAACCTAACGCCAGAAAACACTACTATTGCTATTCAGGGATTTGGGAATGCTGGATCACACATGGCAAAAATTTTGCATGGTTTAGGGTATAAGATTGTGGCGATTAGTGACTCAAAAGGTGGGGTGTATAATAAAGATGGCATGGATCCACATGTGGCAGAAAAGATTAAAAAAGAAGCTGGTGTGCTTGGAGTGTATTGTGTTGGGAGTGTTTGTACACCATCAGAACTCGTTACAGAAGGACATTGTAAGATTATAACAAATGAAGAATTACTTGAACTTGAGGTAGACATCTTGGTTCCTGCCGCTCTTGAAAACGTTATTACAAAAGAAAATGCAGCAAACATTAAGGCAAAAGCTATTGTAGAACTTGCCAATGGCCCAACAACACCAGAAGCAGACGAAATACTTTTTGAAAAAGGTATAACCATAGTGCCAGATGTATTGGCAAATGCCGGAGGAGTAACGGTAAGTTATTTTGAGTGGGATCAAAATGTAAAAGATGAGCATTGGGCAGAAGAAGACGTGCTACAAAAACTTGAAACAATTATGGTGGAAGCATTTGATGCGGTGTGGAACAAAAAAGAAGAATACGGTGTTTCTATGCGAACGGCTGCATTTGTTCAGGCATTAGAGAGAATAGCAGAAAAAATAAAGGTATAAAGAGTATGAAAAATCATCAAAACCGGTGATTTTTTGCTTTGCTTGATTTTTCGCCCATTTCTTTGTAGTATACATACATAGATTTAAACGCTTACGCCTTATGCAAACACCGTATAATCCAAAAGATATTGAAAAAAAGTGGCAAGACCACTGGAAAGAACAAGAGACTTTTTTAGTAAAAGAAGATGCGCAAAAAGAGAAGTTTTATGGTCTTGTTGAATTTCCCTACCCTTCAGGGGCTGGACTTCATGTTGGTCATCCTCGGTCGTGTACTGCAATGGATATTATTTGTCGAAAGCGACGAATGGAAGGATATAACGTGTTATTTCCAATAGGATTTGATGCATTTGGCTTGCCAACAGAAAATTATGCAATTAAAACCGGAAGGCCGCCAGCAGAAGTAACAAAAGAAAATATTGCAAACTTTACACGTCAACTACAATTACTTGGCTTTAGTTTTGATTGGTCTCGCGCGGTAGACACAACTGACACACAATATTACAAATGGACACAATGGATTTTTTTACAATTGTTTGAGCGTGGTTTGGCATATAAAAAAAATAAGCCGATTAATTGGTGTTTATCTTGTAAGATTGGTTTAGCTAATGAAGAGATTGTCGACGGGAAGTGTGAAAGGTGTGGTGGAGAAGTAGAAAAACGAGACAAAGAGCAATGGATGCTTGCTATAACAAAATATGCAGATAGTTTACTCGAAGGATTGCATGAGGTGGATTATATAACACGGGCAAAAGTACAACAAGAGCATTGGATTGGAAGAAAGGAAGGGGTAGTGTTTACTCATGCAGTAAAAGATTCAGACATAACACTCGAGACATTTAGTGCGTATCCTGCGTGGCTGTATGCCGACACCTTTATTGTTATGGCGCCAGAACATCCAGATGTTGAAATCCTTGTGGCTGGTGGTGCACACGAACAGGAGGTCAAAAAATTCATACAAGAGCAGCGTGCTATTTCTGACACAGAAAGAAGAGAGATGGTAGAAAAGAGTGGTGTTTTTACTGGTCGGGTGGCAATAGATCCGCTTTCTGGAAAAGAGATGCCAGTTTGGTTGGCAAATTTTGCATTAATGGATTTTGGGACCGGGATTATTCGTTGCTCAGCACATGATTCTCGAGATGTTGTATTTGCACAAAAGTATGATATTCCATTAAAAGAAGTGGTGGATCGTAAAGATGCTAATGAGTCAGTAGATGCACATAATAATGTAGGGATATTAAAAGATTCTGGACTATTTTCTGGGAAGGAAATCACACCTGAGCTTATTCAGGAAATGAGCGCATGGTTTGTAGAACAAGGTTTTGCAAAAAGACATGTATCATATCGTTTACACGATTGGGTTTTTTCTCGTCAAAGATATTGGGGGGAACCAATTCCACTTATTCATTGTGCTGATTGTGGTTGGGTTCCTGTTCCAGAAGATCAGTTGCCAGTTGAACTTCCGCATGTAGAAAAATATGAACCAACCGACACCGGCGAATCTCCACTTGCTGCTATGTCTGATTGGGTAAACACCACTTGCCCAACATGTGCTGGTCCAGCAAAAAGAGAAACAGACACCATGCCAAACTGGGCAGGTTCAAGTTGGTATTTTTTGCGCTATTGTGATCCAAATAATAACAATGAGTTTGCCTCAAAAGAATCTCTTAATTATTGGACGCCAGTTGATTGGTATAATGGTGGTATGGAGCACACAGTATTGCATTTACTGTATTCTCGTTTTTGGCATCAATTTTTATTTGACATTGATCTTGTTCCTACAAAAGAACCGTATAAAAAGCGCACAAGTCATGGAATGATTTTAGCAAAAGGTGGGGAAAAAATGAGTAAAAGTAAAGGAAATGTGGTAAATCCAGATGATATAATACATGAGTTTGGTGCAGACACATTGCGTACCTATACCATGTTTATAGGACCGTTTGATCAGGTGGCGGAATGGGACACCAATGGGCTTATTGGTGTAAAACGTTTTTTGGATAGGGTGTGGCAATTACAAGAGAAGATTTCTGATTCTGCCCCAGAAAACCCTGAAGCACGTAATGTATTACATAAAACCATTAAAAAAGTAAGCGAAGACATAGAATCAATGAGTTTTAATACGGCGGTGGCAAAAATGATGGAACTATCTCACACATTTCAGAAACTAGAAGCAATACCACAAGCATACTTTGAAAAATTTATATTACTTCTTTCTCCATTTGCACCGCACGTTGCAGAGGAGTTGTGGCAAAATGTAGGACACAGTAACACTATTACGCATGAACCTTGGCCAACGCATAATGAGAAGTATTTACAAGAAGAGGAGCAAACAATTGCAATTCAGGTTAACGGAAAATTACGAGCCACCATTACGGTTAGCACAAATTCTTCAGAAGAGGATATTACGATGGCGGCTAAAACAGATACACATATTCTTCCGTGGCTAGAAGGGAAAACGATTAAAAAAGTAATTTATGTTCCAGGAAAATTAGTAAGTATTGTTACTATATAGAAAAATCCCAGCATTACGCTGGGTTTTTTAATATGGTAATTCGTATACACCTTGAGCATTGTTAACAGATCCTACAAAATATATAATACGTTTTTCTTGGTTTACTTGTACGTGTTCAATATGATCGACTGCTAACAGGGGGGTTGTAATATAGTATCCTGGGTTGAACATGAAAAAAGTGTCATCTGTCACAAAAAGAAGCATGCCGTATTTATCAAGAGAAGCTATGTGTGTGACTGGGTCATTCATTCTGTTGAGCAGTGTTGTGGTACCATTTTCGTATATTGCCCACAACTCCCATTCATTCCACGTGAGCCATTCTTTTGTTGCGTCATTATAGTATAGGTTTTGTGTTGAGAGGTTTTTGGCTTTATATACCCCACCTTCTTTTTTTCGTTGCTCTATGAGGAGCCCGTCTCTTGTGCGAGCTATTATTCTTTCTGCATTAATATCTACAATTTGATTAATGGGCTGTGAAAGAGAGTGTGTTTCCTCTTGCTGTACTTGTGTGATTATAGTATGTTTCCCTTCGTTTGTGATCCACAGGTGACTATCCTCGTCTATATACCATACAGATGAGCTAGGGTATTGATACATGGTACGTGTCTGTTTTTCGGTTACCTGCTCCACGCCTTTTTCATTCATCACATAGAGAGTGGGTGATCGCTCAGTTTTTTCCCAAAGATGTGCTGGGGCGGTACTTCTTGCCAGGGTTTTTTGGGTGATTGGTACAGCTTTTTCTGCATCAATTAAAAGTGTGGTACCTTCAAAAAATACCCCAATATGTTGACTGTGTGGTGACCAGGTAGTGTGTGGGAGTGTGGTTGTTGTGCTATACAGAACAATATCTTTTTGGTCTTCTAATGAGCGTAGGTGTAGTGTGGACAGATCTTTTCTATCTTGAGTTGTGTAGAGAAGGTGTTGCGCATGCTTTGCGAATGAGAATTGCTGATTTTGAGAAGTTTTTTCTAACAGCTTTGTGGGCTCTGCTTTCTTTATGAGTGATATATTTTTGATAAAGCTTGTTTGGTTGCTGCGCACAAAGAGTTCATGTTCAAAAGTATGATACCCTGCCTTTTTTATGGTAATGGTATATGGTTTATTTGGGGCAATATTAGTGAGACGTACAGAAGGTTTTTGCTGGAGACCAAGACTAAGTGTCGTGGAGTACGAAATTGGTTCATTGTTAATAAATATGCGTACATTTTCGGTGAGCACATCTATGGTAATGGTTCCTTTTGTGAGGAGTTTTTTGTTTTCCCAATCATACCGGTATCCAGCGGTATATAGTATTATGGTGGGTGATATAATAAAAAAAGACAGAATAAGCATAATAGCTATTACACGTCTTGTAGTGTGGGAAATTGCGTACGGAATATAATTCATAATGTTGTTGCAATTTGGGTGGGTTTCATGTACAATAGTAACGTATTTAACTGAATTTAGCAAGATAGTATGGCATATTTTAAAGTAAAAGGAGGAAAAAAGCTCCATGGATCTATTGCGGTCAGTTCTGGTAAAAATGGTACGGTTGCAATTTTGTGCGCCAGTCTTATGGTGCGAGGTGGTTCTGTAGTATTAAAAGACGTGGATCGCGTTACTGAAGTGCTAAGATTATTACAACTTTTCGAAGGAATTGGAGTAAAACACACATGGACAGATAATACAACATTGCGAATTAGTATTCCAAAAAAGCTTCAAATAGAAAACATAGACAAAAAACTTTGTGCATCGATGCGGATTTCTTTACTTTTTTTAGGTGCACTCGCAAAATTTGAAAAACGATATAAAATATACAAAACTGGTGGATGTAATTTAGGGAAACGAACTGTTACACCACATCTTTTTGCATTAGAAAAATATGGTGTCTCTGTTACTTCGCATGCGTCATATTATGATGTGACAAACAAGCCACTAAAAGCAGCTCATGTTGTTATGTATGAATCTGGTGACACCACAACAGAAAATGCAATAATGGGTGCAGTGTTGGCAAAAGGGGTAACAACTATTAAAATGGCATCGGCAAATTATATGGTACAAGATTTGTGCCACTTTTTGGTTGCTGCTGGTGCAAAAATTACTGGTATTGGCACAACAACAGTAACAATAACTGGAGTCACCAACCTTCATTCGGTAAAAGAATATTGTGTTACACCAGACCCTATTGACGCCATGGCATTTATTTCTTTAGCCATTACCACCAACTCCACGCTTACTATTACGGGTTGCCCGATTGAATTTTTAGAGCTAGAGCTCGAGAAATTACTTGTTATGGGTCAAAAATTTACTCTCAACAATAAAAGAAAAGCAAAAAACAACAAAACAGATCTCGTAGATATTCACATTACTCCCTCAAAACTTACGGCACCAACAGACAAAATTTATGGACGACCATTTCCTGGTCTAAATTTAGACAATCTCCCATTTTTTATTCCAATCGCAACAAAGGCAAAGGGGAAAACACTTATCCATGATTGGGCGTTTGAAAATAGAGCACTTTATGGGCTTGAGTTTCAAAAACTTGGGGCAAAAACTATGTTGCTTGATGTGCACAGGCTACTGGTAGAGGGGCCAACGGCACTCACAGGAAATGAGATTATCTGTGTACCTGCAATTAGACCGTCTATGACTTTATTGGTTGCAGCCATTGCAGCAAAAGGTGAATCAATATTGCGCAATATTTATCCAATAGAACGTGCGTATATAAATTTAGTTCCACGACTACAAGCGATTGGGGTAGATATCCAAAGAATAGAAGAATAAGCATATGACGTGTACCAAAAAAAATATTGCATTGTTTTTTTCTGCCATTGCACTTATTGGTCTTGTTTTTGTGGGCGGGTATTTTTTTGGTGTTCGGCAAAATGTTTATGATACCGTATTAAATGATGACGGAGTTGTGCAGGTTGAAAAAGTTATAGGATTATATGAGAAGACGCGATCGGACAGTGTTGATTTTGATCAATTTTGGCGTGTATGGAAAACAGTAAAAGAAAAGTATGTGCATCAACCTGTTGATGACGTTGATTTATTTTATGGATCTATGGCGGGGGTTGTTGCTGGGCTCAATGATCCACACTCAGTATATTTTCCGCCAAAAATAGCAAAGGATTTTTCAGAAGGTTTGGCAGGGGAGTTTGGTGGGATTGGTGCAGAAATTGGTATTAGAGATGAACAGTTAACGGTGATAGCGCCACTTCCGGAAACGCCTGCAGAAAATGCTGGACTAAAGCCAGGTGATAGTATTGTCGCAATTGACGGAGAAGAGACGTTTGGGCTTACAGTAGAAGAAGCGGTAAAAAAGATTAAAGGAAAACCAGGTACAACAGTGGTACTAAGTGTTACTGGTAACGGTTTTGAAACATTAAAAGAGGTGTCTATAATACGACAAGTTATTACGATTCCTACAGTTATTTGGGAGGAAAAAGACGACAATGTTGCATATATAAGAATTAGCTATTTTAATGATGAGACGTGGAAGCAATTTTCTTCTGTGGTTGAAGAATTGCTGCTTACCAAGCCAAACGGTGTAATACTTGATTTACGAAGCAATCCTGGTGGCTATTTAGAAACCTCTGTTGCAGTGGCAAGTGAATGGATAAAAGATGGGCCAATTGTAAAAGAGGTGTTTCAGAAAAAAGAAGATAAAAAAGAGTATCTTACAAAAGGGGATCACCGCTTTAAAGATATGCCAACCATTGTTTTGGTTGATGGTGGTACAGCATCCGGATCAGAAATAGTGGCGGGTGCATTACAAGATTATAATAAAGCAAAGGTGTTGGGGCAAAAAACATTTGGCAAAGGGTCTGTACAAAGTTTTGAGGTGTTTCCGGATGGTTCTGCGCTAAAATTAACCGTTGCTACCTGGTTTACACCACTTGACAGAGGGATAGACAAAGAAGGAATAGAGCCAGATATTCTTATTGAAGAAATGTTTATAGAAGGAGAAGAATACGAAAACGGATTTAAAGACGTTGGTGTTGAACAAGCCTTGAAAACACTACAAAATATGTTGAAAGGAGCAGAGTAGTATGTTTTATGGAACAGTGGTTCATGGTGATGGTGTTGCTAAAATGTTTGGGTTTCCAACAGCAAATCTTGCGCTTTCCGACAAAGACATGAACATGTCAGACGGGGTGTATGCAGCAATTAGCACTTTAGATGGCACATCTTTTGATAGTGCACTTATTATTTCAAGAGGTGGTACTAAGGTAGAAATACACTTGCTTGACAAGAATATTGATTTGTATGGAGAGATCATGTCAGTGGAGTCTCTTGCGTTTATTTCTCCAATTGTACGCTGTGACACGTCGAAACAACTTCAGAGTGCCGTACTATTTGCCATAGAAAAGGTTCGTTCTTTTTTTTGTATGTAAGAGATAATATGATTATATGTTTACTGGAATAATCTATACAACAACCACACTTACAGCGTGCACTCAAAAGGCGGGGATTACTTCGCTTTTTTTTACTCTCCCTCCAAAAGATCTTGAAGGGCTTGTCTTGGGTGCAAGTATTGCTATCAATGGGGTGTGTCTGACAGTAGCCTCACAAACCTCCACCCATATTTCTTGTGATGCGATTCAGGAGACGATGAAAAAAACCAATCTCGGTACGGTTTCTGTTGGTGATGTGGTGCATGTTGAGCGGAGCGCAAAAATGTCTGACGAAATAGGCGGGCATATACTTTCTGGCCATGTGTATGGTACGGCAGAATGTATTGAAGTAAAAGAAAATGAAAAAGAGGGTAAGGTAATTCGTTTTTCTGTGCCAGTTGCGTGGATGAAATATATTTTTGAGAAAGGATTTATTGCGGTAGATGGGTGCAGCCTTACCGTGGTGGATCCAGATCAAAAAAAAGGAGAATTTTCTGTGTGTTTTATTCCGCATACACTTGAAAACACACTGTTTGGCTCAAGAAAAGTGGGGGATTTGGTAAATATAGAAATTGATACACATATTCAGGCAATAGTTGACACGGTAGAGCGTTTTTTACGACAAAAAAATATATAATACATATGGAAAAAGGTATACATTTTGACAAAACACTTCAAGGAAGTGGGTTGCGTGTGGGAATTGTTGTGGCACGGTGGAACGAAGAGTGTACCAGTGCATTAGAACAACAAGTGATAGCTGGTTTGAGTAATCGTGGGGTAACACAAGAAGACATAGTACGTTGCTCTGTTCCCGGGTCATATGAATTGGTGCATGGAGCCACTATGCTTATAGAGAAAGAACAGGTTGGCGTTGTTATACCTATTGGTGTTCTCATAAAAGGAGAGACGATGCATTTTGAGTATATTGCCGAGGCTGTGAGTCATGGGTTTATGGCGCTTCAATTAGCAAAAAATATCCCTATTATTTTTGGGGTACTCACGTGTTTAACGCAAGAACAGGCGCTCGTAAGAAGTGTTGGGGATAAAAGCCATGGTGACGCATGGGCTGCTACAGCTATTGAAATGGGATTGCTTGCTCGATAGACTATGTTTTGTACCCAAGTACTTGGCGAACGGCTTTTTTTACTGTATCAGAAAATGAACCTTTTATAATCCATTCCAAATATGTTGGATCAGTAAGGGCCAGTTCTTGCAATGTTCTTCCTTTGTTTTTTCCAAAATTTATTGCAATATGACCGTCTATATATCGTAATTTTCCTTCTGCGTCATAGGCATCTGGGTCAGCCGGAAAACAGAATTCATGAATGTCTTCTATTGCGTTTGGTAGGTCTTCGTAATGGTCAATCTGTGCTTCGAGCACGTCTACCGTTGCACGAATATCTGTTATTGCATTATGTGCATTGTCTAATTCTTTTCCACAAAACTTTTTATATGCCGCGGTTAGGGTTCGTGGTTCTTTTA
>JABJHO010000012.1 GCA_018661775.1 Candidatus Magasanikiibacteriota bacterium
TATACATAGTAACGAGTTCTGCACCCGCCAAAACTTTTTGTTACTTTTTGGTTACAAAAAGTAAGGAGAGCCTGGTGTAATGGGAAAAGTGGATTAACAAGAATCCATTGTATTGAAAGTAATGCCATCTCAAAACCAAAGATATACACAACAAAAAAAGAAAAACCTATATCCTAGGTTTTTCTTTATGTTCTTCTTCCACCCTACTCTTCTTCATTAAGCGGCGGAATCACGATAATATATCCTTTATATGGCGTAAACGCATTTTCATTGTTTGAAGCACAATCATCTGCATCACCCACTCTACCACTTCCATACTTCCCTTCATATTCACCGTCACCATCCACACCATTACACCATTCCCAATTATCTAACACTTGTACTTTTGGTTTAAATACACAGACCTCGTCATTATTTGTAAGGTTCATGATTATAAGCTTAATATATGCATCTTGATCAAGACTTTGCACAGCACTTACACTCATGACATAGTCCTTATCGACAAGAATATCTGATCGACTACAAGTATACTCATGCGTAAACCGCATTGGCCCTTCGTCACACGCACGTTCTTGGTCTCCAAATCGTTTTCCTGGGTGTCCACAGGCATATGGATGTGTACTATCTTGTGCATCAAGCCCAACACCAACCGGACAATCATTAACATGTTTACACGTCATTAATTCTGTTAGCTGTGGACCTTCCTCACCAACAACACACCTCTTATTATGCCCATCATTACAAACAGGTTTTCTATTTCTATACATTCCCCATCTATCTTCATTGGTAATATCTGCCGCACTCACGCTATCATCCCAATCTACCATAATTCTTCGTACTGGCATGTGATTATCGTCTGCCGCATAAAAGAATTCCATAACCGCATAAAACGACTTTTTATTGATGATTGATTTGGAATCTTGTTCATAAAATGCTGGACCACGATCATAATCTACACCAGGTATGCCGGTTTTTCCAGAAATCGTGACATTGTCTTTTTCTCCCAAACCACATCGCGTTTGCTCACCGGCACTTCGTTCTCCTTCAGCATCAGTTCTCGCACAGGTTACTGGGTTGGTGGAGAAGATGTGTGGGGCTTGACGTTCAACATCAGGTTCTGATGAGGTGTCATCTGTTAATTTTCTGGAATCTTTAACAAAATTTGTATATATCACAGGCACCTCTCTTCTTATAGAAGTATATTCTGTTCGTAACCAACCAATATCCCTACCATCTTGGAAAGCAAAACGTGAATATGTCTTTGCAAAATAATCATACACACTTCTAGAGCCATTCATTGATTCCACATAATCACTCAAATATGAGCCATATGGAGTCCGTCTAATAACTGCACTGGAACCGAGCGAAAACGGATGATAAATATGAGTAGTATCAAATGGTACACCGTCTGAATCAGTAATCTCATCTTCTGGTAGTTCCAACAATTCCCCGTCAATATCTTCAAATGCCTGATTTCTTAGGCGACCAACATCCTCTGCTTCTTTTATGCTAGTGCAGCCATCACCTTCTCCACTACTCGCACACTTAATAATGTCGGAACTAATACTTGCCACACCAGAAGTATCCTGCAAAATAGAACCAGAAGGTTTTAATGGTAAGTTTCCATTATCTGTAAATACTCGAGAAGTCCAAGCCTTGTTTGTCCAAGAATCTAACAATCCTTCAGCCCCAATTGTAGCAGAATCATCATACACAGAAACAGTATCAACACAAATATCATTTAACTCGCCAACAATAGATAACAATGGATATGCTGCAAACCTATCCTTATTGCAGTTTACTGAAACATACCCAAGGAAATCTCCATATGTATTAAAGTCTAAGCCTATAGCAAACCAGTTTGTACCATCAGTATCGTCACCATAAGAAGCAGTACCGCCATTCCCACAGGCGTTTCTCGCAAAAGGATCTTCATAAACACCATCATCCTGCATACCCAACTCATTATTATTCCAAACCAGAACATAGCGGCTATATGGTGTATTATCTTTATTATAGTCATCCCTTTTTTGTAAGCTAATATCACCAGAATCAACCAATGAATATGAGACATGCACTTCATTTGGTGCCCTATACCGATCGTCATCATCACCTACACAACTACCATGGTTATCGTACTCTTGTTCCTCACCCGCAACCATAGGAAACTCTTCATTCCCTCCAGGCGCAATATTGTCTACAGACAAACCACCACAATGATGTGCACTGATCATTGTGTTATTATTTATAAGAGGAACGGTGTCGGTATTTTTCATGTACCGTAATTCATTGAGTGGCAAGGTTAGTCCATTGTGACCCAGGGTTGGTAGTGTTTGCTTGTCTAAACCATCAACAATTTTAGTTACAAAGAAGTGCACCTTAGACAAATCACCTTCTTTTACCATAAGCTCAGATAAAGAACGATACACAGGATTACGATCACCTGCAATAGTGCGGTTGCCAGGACTATTAAGCATCCGATTTCTTTCAGACTGGTTAGCGATATCAAATGGATACAAACGAGGACCAGCCGAAAGATAAGCGGTTCTTCTTTCACCATGCGAAGTATCTCTTCCTGGCACTGAAAATGTACTTAAACTAGAATTATTACTCGGATTTTCAGAACCATGGATACTTCGGTCTCGAACAAATTCACTAGGAGCATACTGAAGTGGTCCCCAAGTTTTTGCATCTGACGCACTTGGCACAGAAAGTAAGTGGGAAATCATAACATCGCCTCTAGCTTGTCCTGTGTAGTCATGAGTACCATTCACTTCTCTACTCCCAGCATAGTTAACACCAGTGTGATGAGACCAATTCTGAAACTGATCTTTTTCTGCACCCGGACCTTCGGACCGCATAAGCACAAATTTTTCTTTTGTTTCTCCAGTTGCTTTATTTTCAAGGAAGTAAGAAGTAGCCACCATACCTATTTGTTTTGCTCGATCAAATGTCTTAGTCTCTCTTGCCATCTCAATATAATGTGGTTGACTATCATATGCGTATCTCCCTAATATTTGCCTTGGAGCAAACTCAGGACAAAGCAAGTGAGCCCAATCACCCATAAGCATCGCTCTGGTCCCAGCTCTTTCATCCGTTCCGTCATTTTGACCATAGATCATAATACCTGCCCCGTATTTTCTCCTGTCACTGGAATCAAGATCGTCACCACTTCCTTGCGCTTGTTGATAATAATTACCTCGACACCTATAATCGCCCATATCTTCCCCATCCTGATCTCCGGTTAATCGGCAGAGAATTTTTGTGTAATCCGTTGCATTAATCTTATACTCGTAATTATCAGGCTTGAGATAGCGATGAACATGAACATCTCCATCAGCAGTATACCCATGTGCATAATGATCACCAATGTCAATTTCTGATAAAAACATCTCTTCTACATTACTATCATATATATATGCAAAGTCTTTGTAGTTCCAAAACGCCTCATTTTCGGCCCAATCAGGCATGCTAAAATCTGTCCAATCCCCCACACCTAACATTCTCGGATGAGAAGGACCAGCCCCTTCTGAATATTTAAAAAACTCGTCTCTGTCATTGTTTTGTCCATCTAACAACTTGTGATCGTAACGCAAACCACCACTAAAATTATTTTTATTACTCCAAGTACTTTCCGCCCCAGAATTATTATAAAAAGTTCTTTTACCAAAAAGATTAATACAGGTTCTTTTTCGCCACATGTCTCCTTTGTCATTAGCCCGCTCCAACCAATCCCAATTAGCGTTATAGTATTCATCACCTGTCCTATCACCCATCGTCATTTCAGTGCCTGTTTTCTGCATATCCATATACAAATCAGGTGACCCATCCTCACTGTGAAAAAAGCTTTGGTATAAGTTTTCGGGAGTGATATTTGCCAAAACCCGTTGCTGCGCCTCACCAGGAAATATATTTTTTAATTTATCTATTTCTTGGCTTAAGGTGTTTGGACTAAAAGGTCCGTTAGCTCTACTAAACTTGGTTTCAAGAAAATAAAATTTTAGTCCATCACCCGAAACCATCTCTTGAGTCTCCTGATCAATAACACCGGCATTTTGTGCGAGACCGGCTTCCATGCAATACAATTTTCCAGCCTCAGGAACTTCGGCATCTTCTGTTGGGTAATACCCAGACTCAACATAAGAATTGAGCTCATCTACTCGAGATGCAGAAACCTCGATTGGCAACCACATTAAACACGGGAAATCTTCTCCTGGAATTTCTGCAAGAACACCTCTGTCATATTGCAAACAAAAACCTCGCAAACCATATTTTGTGTCTTCTTTTGTTTTTTTCTGACAAACTCCACCAACCTCTGGACCATTTCCTCCACTCTGTTCCGCGGCAGAACAATCACTATTTATACCACAAGGTTTTCCTTTTTTTGAATTTTCACTAATACATATGCCACCAGGTACACTGTCATCAATACCTGAACCTTGTTCTCTTTTTTGTAATGGGTAATAGTCAACTGCTGATGCGGCAAATGTTACTTTTTTGTACGCACACCCACAACTTCCGTTTTGACACACATTGACTGCACCGTATAGTCCGCCAATACTAGTGATACGACGGGTGTTGTTTGATATTTTACGCCTATTTTTATCACCCGATCCAACAATCGCACCATCATCGTCAATACCTCCTTGCTCATTAGCAACAGTTAGCACACCATAACTAAACGGACTATCTATTTCTGGATACGCTTTGCACTCATCTCCTTGTAATTCCTTGAGTAAACTAATTTTTTGGGCATGAGTTGTAGTGTCACCACTCAATTCTGTTTGCAATTCTCCAGTAATTGGGGACAAACATTCTAAGTCATAACAAAACCCGCCAATACCACAACTCTCAAAATTTGCTGGCTTATTGTCTTCGTTGACACATGGACCATTTTCGCCATCACCTTCATCAAGTAATCTATGTTCTGGGTATTTTCTTACAATAAACATCGTGCCTTTGAATTGATCAAATTCATCACAAGAGTTACTACACCCTTCTTTTATTTTCTCAATATTAAAGTACCGATACACCATATTGGTAATCTGATACGTATTGTAGAGTGAGTATCCAGAATATTCTTCTCCATACCATGAGGTGTCTTTCTCACGCACATAGCGTTTTTTAGTTAGCTCTCCCAATGCATCATTTGCATCCTGAACCGATGTTTGATCTGTTACCCATGAAGCACAAGTTGCATTTGGATCTGTTGAGCGCTCATCACATGCTTGAAACTGATAACATACATCACGTTGTGTGCCGTCGGATGTGCGAACGGGTTGTGTTGTACGGCAGCCCAAAAATTCGCTACACACTCTGTCTCGTTTTACCTTAAGGAGGAGGTTTGTATCGTTTTCTGCGGCAATTGGTCGTACACGTGGTACTACCGTGCCAAACGGCACCGGAGATGTTGCTTCACTTGCCGCATACGTGTCTGCGGCACTAAAGAGTTTGTTTGGTTCTTCTACGTTGTCGAGCAATACACACCCTTCCAGAAGGTTTACTTTTCCGTTACACTCCCCAAAACGAGAGGTAAGTCGTGGATTAAAGAGGACAAAATATGGTTTTCCTTTTGGATGAATTTGTGAAGTGTCTTGTGGGTCGAGCAATTCGGTACACATATTAAACTGTGCCGGACAACTTCCTACAAGCGACCTATACTCATTGCTTGCATTGCTCACCAAACCATATGCACCGTCTCTGTTCAGTTTATCCGGATAACATGGTGCATTGCCAACTTGCTCACACGTACCAGCACAATCAGCATCCTCTTTACAATACTGCGGACTATCAAGATCCCCACCGGAACAAATTCCTACAGACGTGTCGGCAATAAACCATCCATGTGGCTCAACAGAGGTGGGTGCTGCATCACGATATGCACAGATTGCACTTCCCACAATGTTTGGATCTTTGAAATAAGAGATTCCGCCGCTGTAACTAAACTCAGAACAGCCGACCAAACTATCTAAACATAAAATTGAATTATATTCACTTGGATCATTTTTTACATATACCGAACGAGATTCGATAGTGCTTATGGCTGCACCTGGTGGCAGTGTTTGTTTTTCGAGCCCGACTTCCATACATCCTCGATCTGCTTCGTTACAGCTACTGCTATCGGTTACCCCTAAAAAGAGTGGTGTTGATGTTGCTGTATCTGCTGGAATAACTACAGTTGATTTTACCAACACAGCAGAATTAGTAGGATTGTTGGTAATATCACCTAAATCTTCTACAATAATTGGTCCTGGAATATAGCAAAAGTCTTGGCCGTTTGGAATATTACAGTCATACTGCTCATCTTCGTCATTGACTGTGACAGTAATGGAGCATAGTGGGTTTGAATCTCCATTACACTGCGCATTATAGACATGCATGAGTTCTGGGTTTTCGCCTTCAAGTGTATTGAATGTGTCCCAAAGTGGTTGACAACCAATAGCTTTTTCTCGACAAAGCATATCAAATCCTGTAGCAAACCGCACTGGTCCATTTTCGGCACCCTCGGCATACGCTTTACACCCAAGTGCTTCACCAGGAAGTGCGTCGGCTGGCACACTGTCACATGCAATTGGCACGTCATATTGTTCTGGTCGTGTTTTCCACGAATCTTCAATTAAATAAATATGATCTTGAACTCGCGTAAGTTCAACATTGTCTATAAATACATCGCCTGCACCAGCTTTTTGTAACACCAGATACACATCTACTTCTGGATTTGCATTAGTGAGTGTAATAGGACCAACCTGATACCGTTGCCACGTTGCACCTATTTGTACAGCATCAAACGCTCCCAACTCACCTCCTACATCATTATTATCTTCGTTCATTTGATGAAGAGCAAATGTAATATCTTGCGCCAAAGCCGTTTGCGCCCAGAACGTCATTTCGTATGTTGCATTGTCGTCAAACCGTGCTGTGGTTGTGGCAATATGGCGGATAAATTGTTCATTAATATCACCACTTAACCTAAGGGAGTTTAAGCCAATGTCTGCAGATTGTGCGGCAATTGTTGCATTATTCTGATCAACTGCTGGATATGTGTATCCCCAACCATTTCTTGCCGCATTTAGATCTTCTTGTTCAGAACCAGCTGGTTCAAACACATCGCTTATAATACGCTCTACATTTGCTGCTGTGTTTCCGGTGTAGGCACGACACTTGTTTGCGTTTGCTGGGCAAGCACGAGATTCGTTTTCTCCGGTCATTGCACTATAAATACATGTTCCTTGCGCGTCAAACTTTCCACCAGCCACACACCGTGTACAATCGTTTCCTTCGGGTTTACCGCCACGCTGCGTACAAATTTGATCCTCTAAACCAATGTGAAGATAGGTGTTGGCTACAGTTTTTCGTAACTCATGACACTGGTCTGATACCGTAATAAGTTGAGAGAGAAGTCGGTAATGTTTGGTATTTTGTTCATCAAAAAGCTCATGACAATCGGCCGGTGCAGCACCTTCGTCATTTGGGTCGTCTAGTTTTATCTGATAAGTGTCTGCATCACATTTTTTTGCCAATTCCCTTAGTACACTTGGACGATCATCTGCATATCTTGGAGAACCCAAAGGATAGGCACTAATAGTAGTAGCATCCTCCGGTCGCTCAAAAATTGCCGTAATATAATCCACATCTTGCTCACTCATTGGTCTTACCAAGTGGGTTTGTAATACAAATCCTTCTGCAGCAGAACCTTCCCAAGAAAAGAGGGTAAGCTCATTGGTTCCACCAGCTTGTGGTTTTTCACAATATTTAAGTGTTACATAGTGTTCTAGTTGTCCGCCACCCACACTCACGTCTTCTAGGTTGGTAAACTCATCACACCCTGCGTACTCGGCGACACACCCCAAACCATCTGCTCGCATGTTTTCTTGTGCAATTCTTGGAATAAAATGTAATGGAAAGACCTCATCATCAAACCCCTGACCAAGTTCTTTGTAGTCTACTTGTTTAAAGGTATCATACCCAACACATTCCTCATTACATAGGTTTTGTGGGCCAATTTTACCTGGAATTGGTAAGCCATTAAAAGACACTGGGAAAAATTGTTGACACCCAACCTCTTCTTCTACACACACGGCAGAAAAATCATTACATGCTTCATTTTGTGATACAGCATTTCTTGCTTGTTGGATTGTGGTTGGGCGATCTATCGGAAGAGTATCTGTAATTGTGTCATAACACCCTAAATAGTCTGGTGCTTTTTTAATATGGGTTAATTCACCGCCACCACGGGTATCTTGGACAAAATCACCATCTCCACCATCTTCTTCGGTTTTGACATAATCTCCGTTGGTGTGACGCAGTGCCGGAATAAAGGCAGTACATCCATTATTTGCATCTCCACACCCAACTGCAAGATCTTTTGCTTTTTTATTAATATGTAGTGCCGGCATTCTTCCGAAGGATAAGCCTTGCTCAAGAGTTCTGCTTAACGTAGTGGTCCATTCGTCATTAACTTTTTCTAGTGCATATACTCTACACCCGACACTATCTGCACTACATTCACCATATTCAACCGAACGAGAAAGATATGATGCTGAAGACCGGTTTTCATTATTTCTATATGTTTTACAGGTGGCAAATTGTTCTGGACAACTGTCTGCATCTATATCCCATGTATTTTTTTCTTTTGTGCAATAGCCATAAATACAGTTACCAAACTCATCCTTGTCAATACATGTTTGTACATCAATGCACTCTTCTATTCTGTCGGCAATATCATTACTTACTGCCTGTTGTCCAAAAAACTTACCTTGACATTTGACAAGCGGGGTTTTAATCACCCAATTTGGGTTAATTAAATGACAATACGGCTTTTGGGCCACCTCGTCTGGGGATGCACCTGGTACAGGACAATCTGTATACCCATCAACCACCTGTTTGAGTGTAGGTGGATTATCTGGGTCAGCTGTTGCTGCGGCTATTTCAAAACCAAGCGGGAAGATGCGCAATTTTTTGAGTTTTGCAATATTGGATTCACAGTAATAATTCCCCTTCCAACATGCCTCACGATCTGCGTGAATTTGATGACGGGAAGAAATAAGCTGATGATTTGGCAATAACCCTGTGTCTATGGCTTGTTTTATGGTAATTGTTTCTATCGATGCCTTTGCGAGCAGCTCGAGCATACGAGAGTCAACGACACAATTATTTACCCCACGTCCAGTGTCTGGGCACACAGCATACTCTTGTGCAATAATATCATAGTCTGACAATGGCACCGACGGCTCAAAACGCTCAAATCGCTTTTGTGCTCCAATATCAAGTGCGGACACCTCTGCACCTATGTCGGCAAATTCTGAGTCTCCGCCCAAATTATCAAGATATACAAACTGCACCTCTTCATCTTCTGGTTTTGGTGCAAGACTATCCATAAGATTTTTTAACCCCGTAGAAGCTGCAGAACGAATAAGCATGGAGACAGCATTTCTAAGCATACCAAGACTTGCTGTTCCATACATTCCAGCTATCTGTCCCGCTGTTATCTCTGCCTCCATTTTTGGGCCGTTTACCTTGGCAGCTTCGGCAACCATTTGCGCAGGAGTTCTTGTGTCACCTTTAATAAAGTCTTTTACATCTTTAAAACCACCACCAGCCAAATACTGTAACTGTGAATTTATTTTTGCATTGACTTGTAAACCACCTATTTTTGCAGAAGCACCACCGGCAATACCTATTGGCTCTTGTGTTATGTCTAAGTCTGTTACAAAACGCTCCGCTAACCCCTTATCGGTACCATATCTTTTTCTCCACTCTTTTTGTCCTTCTTTACCATATGTTGCCTTTAATTTTTTCCAATTACACTTTACTTGCGGCCTTGCTGCTTGTAGAGACAGTCCCACCTTTAGGGCAATATTTATTCGTATATCCGGAATTTCACACAAATTTATACCCCAAGGAGCACCCAACTCTCCTATGGCATCTGCAGCAGAATCAAGAGCTATGTCTTTAAAATATTTGTCTGTGTTAGATATAAACATTGGTGTCTTACCCTGACCACCATTTCCAATATACTCTCCAACATCAAATGCTAATGTTTGTAAAAAAGTATTAAAGGCACCAAAAAGCCCACCCATGAGCGCATCCACCACTTGTGCCGCGGCAGTCTTTTTTACCTCTTTTTTTACACGTTCTTTTTCATCAAGTGCTGTTTGATGCTGAGTGGCGAAAAGGTGTGTCGGATCACTAACAACTCCAGCCACAGCATGAACAGTCTGCTGTGCTACAAAAAAAGACATGAGGAAAAGAAAAACAACCACGCCTAAAAAAAGACGTGACCTCTTTCTTAAAACAAATAATGGTTTACGCATAATGCTGAATTATTAGGTAACAAAAAACATACCTTAGAACAGTGTTTTCTCGAGCACGTCAAGTGGTGTGCCTTGAGCCTCTTCTATTCCTGAAGATTGCTCTTTTTGTACTTGCTGCTGCATAGCCTCTTTTACAGATGCCACAAGATCTTCGTCACTAATTTCTGAGAGTTTATCATAGCTTACCTCTCCTGTTTCTATTAGAATGTTTCGTAAATATGTTGGGTCATTGATAAGTTTTTCAAACACCTGCTGATCTGCGGACGCTTGCTGTTCTTTTGGCACCATAACTGTGTTATTACCTAAAAAACCCTGAAGTCTTTGTTGTGTAGGGTCTTGTGTGACTGTTTGGTCCGACGTTGGGCTCGTTACGGGATCCTGTCTGTCGCATTTTTTATCTTTTGGACACAGCGGATCTGTAGAAGTTTCTATTTCTCTTGCATCAGATATACCATCTGAATCTGTGTCTTCTATGTATGGGCTTGTTTCGTACAAATAGATCTCGTCATAATCATACAACCCATCATTGTCTGTATCAATTGATTTGAGTCGTAAGGTTTGTTGCTCTTCTGTAGACACCACATTGGCCAAAGGA
>JABJHO010000016.1 GCA_018661775.1 Candidatus Magasanikiibacteriota bacterium
AGCGGTGCCAATCTCTAAGATAAAACCTCACTGCCAGCCAATCGCCATACACCTTAAGTATTAAGGCTGATATGACTGCGGTAGGTGTGGCGAGTGCAGCCTCATTGCCATTGAGTAAGGCCCATCCAATTCCCAGGTAGATGGGTATTTGAAGGATTAGTGAGTATTATGAAATACTCCTCCCGCGGATGAATCCCCGTGCCACCCTCCTAATCTCCCTTAGTTTTAGGGTCATGTCCACCCAGGGGGTGGTTAGTTGTGCAACCAGGTAGGTGGCTCTCTTCTCATTCGTCTTTCTGGGGTTGTTAAATTTCCCAAAGAGGAGTGTGAGGGTGGTGGAAGTCAGTAAGAACAACCCTAGCACCCAAATTGGGGGGTCGAGGAGTGCCCAGACCCAGCAAATGACCAGGAAAATATTAGAGAAACTTAAGATTTCTCTTCTTCTCTTGGTTTTGCTTGGTTTGGTCTCAATCTTGATAAAACCAACATCAAGGTTGTTAAGGCTCCCCTCGAATTTGGGGTAAAAAGTGGTATCTACTCCGCCTTCCTTGATTAGTTTTTGGTGGAACGGAGGCTCTTCGTGGTTCATGAAAGTCCTTTCTTTTAAAAAATGAGCAAAAAACATCTTTAATGTACCATATTTTAGGCGATTTGTCAAGGATATATTATACAAAAAAGGCTAATTTTAGCCTAATTTATTGTTTTTCTAGTACACATAATCCTTCAAAATGAGGGGTTTTTGGGAAGAAGTTGTAGAGTTTGAGAAATAGTGGTTTGTAGGCCGAAGAAAGCATGCGCATGTCGCGGGCTTGGGTAGAAATATTGCAAGAAAGGTATATAACGCGTTTTGGTTGTGTTTGTAACAAGGCTTTTATAACATCTTGATGAAGCCCGGCGCGTGGTGGATCGAGGATTACCTGGGTGTCTTTGGTAATATATTCGGTCATTTTTTCTGCTGGCGTGGCCAAAGCATGGCAGTTGTGCATAGTATTTGCTGCTATATTTTGTTGCGCAAAATCTACGGCTTCGGTATTGCTTTCTACCAGTTGTGTTTGGATTCGTGCCCGAGACAGTGGCAAGCCAATAGCACCAACACCGGCATAATAATCTACCAACGGTTCTTTTGGATGAAGAAACGCGGCAATATCTTTGAGTGCAAGGGTAAATACCGGCACATTAATTTGAAAAAAACTCATTAACCCGTACGAAAGGGAAGTGTCTAGTATTGTTTCGGTTTGATGGGTTTTACCAAAAGTTTGTAGTGTTTCTGTAATAATAGAAGCTGGGCATTTGTGTGTAGAATAAATAAGCGTAAAGCCAATAAGTTCATCTGTGAGTGCTGGGTAATCCGGAAACTCAAGTTTGTCTTTTATAAAAAGTCCTGCAATAACGTGTGTGCCATTGCTTCGTAAAATCAAACTTTTTAAACTACGGATGGGAATATTGTGTGTATTCACCCAAGAAAGAATATATTGCGCAGTATTGTTTATGGCAGCATGAGCCAAAGCCGATCCGGTGGCAGGAATTTTGAATTTTTTGCCGCGCTGAAAAAAGGCGAGCGAAATATTCCCGTCTTCTGTGTCGGTAAAACTAAATTCCATTTTATTTCTGTACCCATACTCATGGTCATCGGTTGCTATTTCAATATCATTTGGCGAAAGAATCATGTCACCAATTTTACTGTAGGTTTCTGCGGCAATTTTCTTCTTCTCTTGTAATTCTGTTTTGTATGACATCATTTGCCATGGACTAGAAGAAAGATAATGACTATCTTTTGGCTCGCGACGTTCTGGCGAGGCTTCGATAACAGTTTCGGCAACGGCTTCTATATATTCTTTTTTTTGTTTTATTACGCGCGCGTCGACCACTTCGCCTGGAAGTGTGTTCCACACAAAAATAACCTGCCCATTTGGCAAGTGCGCAAGGCCTTGGCCGCCAAAAACTAGTTTTTCGATTGTGACTCGGTGTAGTGGAGACATAGTGGATATAATAATACCACGTATGTTTTATTTTTTCAATGCCAGTGAAATTGGATCGGTGGTGTCTGCTACTTTTCTGGCCGGGGAATGTTCTCTCCCATAAGAAATCATGGCATTGGTAATATAGCCCCAATCTTTTTTTGGAAAAAGAGGAAGTAAATCTTGTTCTATTTTTATGGGGTCGGTGTGCGTGGTAAGTCCAAATTTTTTACTGAGCCGCGTGACATGTGTGTCTACGGCAATGCCTTCTGAAATACCAAAGGCGTGATAGAGTACCACATTTGCTGTTTTTCTCCCAACACCTGGAAGAGTAATAAGTTCCGCAATAGTTTTTGGTATGTTTCCATGAAAAACATTTTGCATTAACTTGGCGGCAGCAACAACACGCTCTGCTTTTGATTTGTATAGGCCAATGCTATTTATATCTTGAGCAAAATCTTCGGCAGTGGCTTGTGCATAATCATCTAATGTTTTGTATTTGGTAAATAGTTTTTTTGTTACCTTGTTTACTTGTGCATCTGTGGTTCGCGCAGAAAGTGACACCGCAACAAGTAATTCCCACGGATTGGAAAAATGTAAATGCGTGTGTATGTTTGGATAGAGTGTTTTTAGTGTGTGCAGCACAATTATAGCACGATCTTTTTTTGTCATATTATTCTTTTCTAATTGCAGCAATTGGATTGAGTTTTGATGCTTTTCTGGCCGGATAAATCCCAAAAAATAATCCAACAACAATACTAAATGATACGCTTAAGAAAATAGATGATGGGGGAATAGCAAACGCCCAATTAAATCCGGCATAGTTTGCACCAAGCGCAACGCCATATGCAACGCCAATACCAACAACAATACCAATAATTCCACCAAAAAGCGTTAATAATATAGCTTCTGCAAGAAATTGATAGAGAATATCTTTTTCTGTGGCACCAACAGCTTTTCGTAAACCAATTTCAAATGTTCTTTCGGCAACCGACACATACATAACATTCATAATCCCAACTCCAGCAACAATAAGAGAAATTCCGGCAAGGACAAGGAGTAAAATATTTATACCAAACCCCACATTGCCAATAATATCTAGCGCTTCGCCCATTGTGGTTACGGCAAAGTCTTGTTTTTCTGGACTAGAAATATCATGGCGCTGTCGCATAAGAAAGCGAATTTCGTCGGCAGTGCTTTCGGCCAAACTATTATCTTTTGTTTGAGAAATAATCCAAAGTACATGATTAATTCCCATAATTTTCTTTTGGACGGTTTTAAGCGGAATATACACATTTTTATCCATGTCTATAAAACCTTTACTTCCAATTTCTTCCATTACACCAATCACGCGATATTTTTTACCGTCAACTGTAATAGATTTTCCAATAGCGTCACTTTGGGCAAATAAATTTTCTTTTACTTGTGAACCAAGAACCACCACCTGCGAAACACCACGCTCTTCCTCTTTGGTAAAAAATCTTCCGGTGGTTAATTCGTCTTTGTTAATTTTTTGATACGCACTGGTAACACCAAACACATATGGTCGCATTTTTTCTTCTTTGTGTCCCGCAACAACTTGGGTGGTTATGCCGGCATATGCGTCTTTAATATTTTGAAGCTTAGTAATTGCGTGCATGTCTTCATATGTCAATGTGGTAATTTCTATACCACGCACAACACCAGCAGCATTGTCTCGTGATGTTTTACTCGCTGCTGGAACTTTTATTTCTGTGTTAATCCAGTCATCGCCAAAACTAGACACTTGACCCAAGATAAGAGACTGCGCACCACTGCCGAGTGATTGCACCACAATAACAAGGGCAATACCAACCATAATCCCAAAAAGCGTAAGACCGGTTCGTGTTACATTTTTTTTGAGCGAAGAAAACGCCAAAGAAAGTGAGAGAAGTCGTGTGTTATTCATAGCGAAGTGCATCAATTGGATTAAGGTTTGCTGCTTTTTTTGCGGGAATGAGTCCAAAAATAAGACCAATAAGCAATGCAACAACACACGCAATCAGAATTGAAAAAGGCGAAATAGTAAATGCAAAAGTAAAACCAAGTGATTGCACTATTTGTGCAATCAAATAAGAGCAGCCAATACCTAAAATGATACCAATAATTGCACCAATCGCTGTGATGACAATCGTTTCAACAAGAAATTGCAAAAGAATATTATTATCTGTTGCGCCAAAAGCCTTTCGTACACCAATTTCCCTTGTTTTTTCTTTTACTGAAATAAGCATAATATTCATAACCCCAACACCGCCAACAAACAGTGAAACGGCGGCCACGGCAATAAGAAAGAATTTTAATGCATCGGTAATAGTGGTCACAATACTGAGTGCATCTTTAATATTGCGAATTGAAAAGTCTTCGTCATCGTGCCGCTCAATAAGTGTTTGTCGTACTTCTTCTATGGTTTGGCGTAAGTATTGTTCATCACTAATTTGTGCACGCATAAAAGAAATGTGCTTCACGCCAAGAAGTTTTTTTTGTGCTACGGAAAGTGGAATGATTACAGACGTATCATATCCTTCAAATACACTACCAGCTTTTGGTTCTAACACACCAATAACTTTAAACTGGAGCCGCTTGAGTTTGATAAATTGCCCCACAGGATCCTGATTGCCAAAAATATCTTTAGCGATTTGTGAACCCAGAACCATCACATTTAATCGTAGTTTGTTTTCTTCTTCGGTAAAAAATCTTCCAGAAGCAGGTGTTACTTTTTCTATATCTTTATATGAAGCGTGTGTACCAGAAAAATTAACGTTTCTTTGAAATCCGCGCCACTCAAGTACGGCGTTTCCGGCAATAACACCCATAATTTTTTCAATATGCGAAACATTATTTTTGTCTAACAATGCCTCGGTGTCGTCCGGGGTGAGTGTGGTAATAACGATACCAAGAGCTTGTGCTGGTGGGCCGTCTGATTCGGAGGCGCCGGCAAGAATAGCAATTTGGTCGGTACCACGACGTGCAATTTGGTCTACTATTAAACTTTGTGCGCCAGCGCCAACTGACGTTACCAAAATAATGGCAAACATGCCAATAATAATACCAAGCATGGTTAAAAAAGACCGGCGTTTTTGTGTCAGCAGGTTTTTTGTTGCAAAACGAATTGTTTTTCCAAGGCGCATACAGTAACTATTTTTTTAGGGGGCTGTCTTTTGCAAACCGTCTTTTTTGTACCTTGGTATCCGAGCCTATGTTACCATCTCGAATACGAATAATTCTCTCTGCATGATCGGCAGTATCCTGTTCGTGGGTTACCATTACAATAGTTTTACCTTGTTTGTGTAAATCTTGAAGAATGTGTAATATTTGGTTTCCAGACTTTGAATCAAGGTTTCCTGTTGGTTCATCGGCAAAAACAATATCTGGGGTGTTCACAATTGCGCGTGCAATTGCGGCGCGTTGTTTTTCTCCACCAGAAATCTTAACCGAAGAATAGTCGGCACGATGCTCGAGCCCAACACTATGAATTGCTTTCATGATATCACGTTTGGTGTATGGTTTTTTCCGATAGAGGAGTGGTAGTTCTACATTTTCGTAGACTGTGGTTCTTGGTAATAAGTTGAAAGTTTGAAATACAAAGCCTACGTTTTCATTTCTCATTTCGGCAAGCTCATCACTTGTTAGACTTGATGCATCTTTTCCTTTGTACTCGTATACACCATCTGAAAGTGTGTCGAGAAATCCCAAGATATGCATGAGCGTCGACTTTCCTGATCCGCTTGGTCCCATAATGGCCACAAACTCACCTTCATGAATTTCTAAACTCATACCATGAAGAATTTTGGTAATCACATCGCCTGTTTCAAATTGTTTTTTCACGTTTTTTATTGCAATGAGTGGTGTTTTTGTGGCCATATCTATTCTTTTTCTTTTAAGAATGTAATAATTTCGTCGTTTTCTTGTAACCCAGCAATTATTTCTATCATGCCCTCGTCACCACGAAGACCAGTTGCTATTTCCACCTCTTTATATGCACCAAGCGCTGTGTTGGTTACTACTTTTACAAATTTTTTATTATCTCTTTCGCTAATAGCGCGTTGGGGAATTGTGAGTACCGCGTCTTTTTTATCTGTTTCTATTGAAACATTTACCGTCATACCTGGTTTTATAGGGAAACCATTCTCTTTTGGATCAATGGTAACAGTTGTTTTATAATAAATCACACCAGATATTTCGGTTTCGGCTGGTTCGATTGCCGTAACAGTACCAGTAAATATATTGTCTTCACCAAATGCATCGAGTGTCATGGTAACCATGTCACCTAGCGCTACTTTTGCTATATCAGATTCTGAAATGTCTACATCTATCGATATGTCAGAAGAGATTATTTGAACCACCGGTGTGTTTATGGAGACAATTTCACCTATATCTATGTCAAGAGCAGAGACAATTCCATTTGTTAGGGCAACAAGTGTTCTTTTGCTTAGACTGTTTCGGGTGTCAGATACTTTGGCACGGTTTAGTGATATGTCTGCACGGAGTGACGCAAGATCAACGTCTCTTGGTGGCGCTATAAGTGTATTATGTGTTGCTTCGGTCTGTGCCATCAGCGATTGTTGTGAAGCAATAGCTGTTTTTGCTGCTTCTATGAGAGAGACAACCTCTTTTTTAGTATCTTCAAGGTCTTGTCGAGCTTTTTCATATGCTATGTTTAAGGAGTTTGCAGAATTTTCTGCTGTACTTATTGCTTGTATGCTTGTGGTAAGACTTGTTGCCGAAGTGTTCACACTAGTGCGTGTGGTTGCAATGGTGGTTTTTAGTGTATCAAGTTCGGCAACGCTCAGGTTGTTGGCAGCAAAGGTATTGTTGAGCACGTCTACCATAACAAGTAAGAGTGTTTGTGTGTGTTGTGTTGCAATTACCGAAAGATCTTTTTGTGTATCAATGGTTTCGTATGTAGAAAGTGAAGAAAGTTGGTTTATTTCTGGCTCAGCTTCATTGATACGTTGTTTTGCTCTATTATAATGCAATCTTGCCTCAAGAAGGAGGCTGGTGTTTTTCAGAGAGAGTACGTTTTCATATTCATCATTTGATCTTGTGTCATCAATACCCAAAATTGCATCAGCCTCTTGCAAAGCATCTCTGAGAGTTGTGATATGTGATTTTAATGTGTCGGTCAGGTCGGTATAGGCATCTCTTACGACCACAAACTCTTCTTGTAATGGATCGTTTGCGACATCATCTATTTGAAGATTGTTTTCGGCGGTTTTCAGGGCACTTTCTGCCGCGTTAATTGCCTTATCGCCACTTACTTGTGTTTTTACTAAATCTGTTTCTTTTTGGTCTAGTACGGCTCCTTTTTGTGAAATATTTGCGAGTGATTCTGCTATTTCCTCTTTGCTTGCTCCAGCTACTTTTTGGTCTAATTTTGCCTGAGCTCCTTGGAGTGCAGACTGAGCTTGAAGTAGTGCATAGTGTTCTTTTTGCATGTCAATATCGGCAATAACTGTGCCTTTTTTTACGGTATCGCCAATTTTTTTGTATATATTAATGACCTGCCCACTAGACTCCCAACCATATGCCACTTCTACGTCACTCTGTACCGTTCCTGTTTCGTTGACCGTCTGAGTAAGGTCTTCTTTTATTACACGTGTGCTAGAAAATTCCGGTATGATTGGTTGAGATTGTTTGTAATAGAAAAATCCTCCGCCCGCAAGAATAATAATAAGGAAGAACCAAAAGAGTTTTGATGTGATAAGTTTTTTAAACATACAATAAGATAAATAATCTCTCTTGAGTATATCATATTTTTTGACAAAGGGAAGGGTGTGTGATGTTTTGAGGTATTAAAAAAACCACAATAATTGCTGTGGTTTGCATTCTTGATTTATTTTAGGCTTTAATAAAATATTCAGGAAACGTGGCAAAAAAGAGCATCAATGAGCCATTTGTTGTGCATGAGCGATATAAAGCACCCTCATGTTCACCAACTTTAATTCTTCGTAGTAGCTCTTTTACTGGGAC
>JABJHO010000023.1 GCA_018661775.1 Candidatus Magasanikiibacteriota bacterium
GACCAGCTTTTTGAGATTGGCTTCATCTTGCGATTTCGCTACTCTTTGTACTGGCCATTGTATCATGTGTGTAGCCCAAGGCGTAAGAGTCATGCTGATTTGACGTCATCCCCACCTTCCTCCCGGTTACCCGGGCAGTCTCGTATGTACATTTAACATACGACGAGGGTTGCGCTCGTTACCCGACTTAACGGTACACCTCACGGCACGAGCTGACGGCAACCATGCAACATCTGTATAGCACCTTCGAAAGCTGCTCAAGTTTCCTCGAGCGTGCAGCTATATGTCAAGCCTTGGTAAGGTTCGCCGCGTATCATCGAATTAAACCACATGATCCACCGCTTGTGCGGGTCCCCGTCTATTCCTTTGAGTTTTAACCTTGCGGCCGTACTCCCCAGGCGGCGCACTTAACGCGTTAGCTTTTTTAAACGGCACTGAGAGGGTCGAAACTCCCAATACCTAGTGCGCATCGTTTACGGCGTGGACTACTGGGGTATCTAATCCCATTCGCTACCCACGCTTTCGTCCATGAGTGTCAGGTTTGTTCTAGCAAGCTGCCTTCGCCTTTGGTGTTCCTATCGATATCAGCGCTTATTACGACTACACCGATAGTTCCGCTTGCCTCTCCCAACCTCTAGTCTTACAGTATTGGTAGCGGTCTTTATGTTAAGCACAAAGATTTAACTACCAACTTATAAAACAACCTGCGGACGCTTTACGCCCAATGAATCCGGATAACGTTCGAGGTCTCTGTATTACCGCTGCTGCTGGCACAGAGTTAGCAACCTCTTATTCATATGGTACCGTCACAAATTCTTCCCATATAAAAGCAGTTTACACCCCGAAGGGCGTCTTCCTGCACGCGGTGTCGCTCCATCACGCTTTCGCGCATTGTGGAATATTCTTGACTGCAGCCTCCCGTAGGAGTCTGGGCCGTGTCTCAGTCCCAGTGAGGCAGGTCACGCTCTCACGCCTGCTACTCGTCATTGCCTTGGTAGGCTTTTACCCTACCAACAAGCTGATAAGCCATAGGCCCCTCTCTAAGCCCCGGAGGTTTACATGGGAATGACATATGTCTTCCCATGACTATTGGGTATTAGCTTCAGTTTCCTGAAGTTATCCCCATCTTAGAGGTAGGTTACCAATGTGTTACTCACCCGTTTGCCGCTCCGTACTCCGACGAATCGGAGCCGATCGCTCGACTTGCATGCCTTAGACACACCGCCAACGTTAATCCTGAGCCAGGATCAAACTCTCAATAAATGAGAATTCTTTTTGTAGATTTCTCTACTTTTGTACTATTGCTAGTACGGACTCAATCCTTCTTTACAGAAGGTTAAAATTTTTTTGAATAGATGTTTGGTTTGTTGCCACGTTTCTATTGTAAATAAGAAACGTGTGTTGTTGATTCAAATTGTAATGAGTAGATACCTTATTAAAAGAAATCTATCACACATATTTTTTACTTAAAAATGTGTGAACAAATGACTCTTAAAACCTTACTTTTGTAATTATAACCCTACCGAACTTCTCTTTACTGATTGCGCAAGTATTATACACAGAATATAATTTAGTGTCAACAATGACCATGCTATATGTGTGGATAAGTTGTGTACTTTTTGCTACTAACACATACCACATACACCTATAACCTATTTAGTCAAATTCTTTTTAATGCTTTTTTGTGATCTCCACTCCCGTATTTCATGATGATTTCCACTCCGCAAAACAGCAGGAACCGCCCACCCCATAAAAGATTCGGGTTTCGTGTATTGTGGATACTCGGCCTCCATAAGTGTCATCCCATTCTCTTTTTTAATCACACTTTTTGTTACAGAGAATGTCTCCTCCGACAAAGATTCTGGATTTCCAAGAACACCTGGAATTAGCCTTGCAACAGCTTCAATGATTACGAGTGCTCCGAGCTCACCTCCGGCAAGCACATAGTCTCCAATAGATATTTCTTCATCAACCATGTGGTCAGCAACACGTTGGTCAACACCTTCGTATCTTCCACAAATAATTGTAAGTGAATCAAGGTTCGCCCAATTACGTGCAACAGCTTGTGTAAACGTTCTTCCGCGCGGAGAAAGAAGTATGGTTCTTTTTTTCTTTTTTACATCCCCTGAAAAAATCTTTTTTACCTTAGTAAGACCAGGTGCTTTTGCAAATGGAATGGCATCGATGCTTTTTAGTGCATCATATATTGGCTCTGGTTTCATTACCATACCAGCACCACCACCATACGGTGTATCATCAATTGTTTTTCTTTGATCTTGTGCAAAATCTCGAAGATTAACCGCATTCACCGCAATATACTTATTTTTTTGTGCGCGACCCAAAATACTCTCATTGCAATATGACGTTATTATATCTGGAAAAATTGTGAGTACATTATATTTCATAAAACTAATCAATACGCACCGCAACAAAAGGCGATTACTAAAATATAGTATTAAGATGAACCGGTCAAAAAAACAAACGTGACCCTCTTTTTGGCCACGCTTGTTTTCATTACTTCCCTATTTCTTTCCTTCAACAATCTCCTGTTCTACATTTTTTGGCACTTCAGCATAATGGGAAAATTCCATAGAATAACTTGCTCTTCCCGAAGTCATTGAGCGGAGGTTTCCTACATACCCAAACATGCTTGAAAGTGGAACTTGTGACTTAATTATTTTTGCATTACCTCTGTCAACCATCTCTTGAATTTGGCCACGTTTTGAGTTTAAATCACCAACCACGTCTCCCATGTGCTCTTCTGGTGTTACCACCTCAACTGCCATAATTGGCTCAAGCACTACTGGATTTGCTTTTTTAACAGCAGCGGTAAGTGCCATACTTCCAGCCATTTTAAAAGAGATTTCAGAAGAATCAACTTCATGATAACTTCCATCATATACTGTTACTTTTACATTTTCCATTTGGTATCCAGCAACAATACCTTTTGCAAGAGTTTCTTTTACACCCTTTTCAATTGCAGGGATATATTCTTTTGGAATAACACCACCTTTAATTTTATCCACAAACTCAAATGTTGTCTCACCTTCTGCTGGAAGTGGCTCAATGCGTAACCAGCAATGCCCGAACTGTCCTCGACCACCAGACTGCTTTACATATTTTCCTTCTGATTCAGCAGTTCCTTTGATAGTTTCTCTGTATGCAACCTGTGGTGCACCAACATCCGCCTCAACATTAAATTCTCTTTTCATTCGATCAACCAAAACCTCTAGATGTAGCTCTCCCATTCCAGAAATAATGGTTTGCAATGTCTCATCATCTGTATGTACTTTAAATGTTGGATCTTCTTCTGAAAGTTTTTGTAGCGCAAGACCCATTTTCTCTTGATCTTGTTTTGTTTTTGGTTCAATAGCAACAGAAATAACTGGATCTGGAAATGTAATATTTTCTAAAACAAGCCTTCTGTTTTCGGCACAAAGTGTGTCGCCTGTTCTTGTTTCTTTCAGTCCAATTGCGGCAGCAATTTCTCCTGCATACACCTCTTGTACCTCTTCTCGTGAATTTGCATGAAGTCGCACTATACGACCAACACGCTCTTTCTTTCCTGATGTTGAGTTTATAATATAACTTCCAGAAGTAACCACACCAGAATACACTCTAAAGAAGATAAGTTTTCCTACAAATGGATCGGTCGCAACCTTAAATGCAAGCGCTGCAAATGGCTCATCGTCAGTAGCTTTTACTGGAATAGCCTTTTCTGGATCATCAACTGCAGTAGCAGAAATTTCTGGCACATCCAATGGTGAAGGGAGATAAGCCACAACACTGTCGAGCATGCATTGCACACCAATATTGGCAAGAGCTGATCCACAGAGCACCGGATATAATTCATTTGAGAGAACCATTGTTCTAATGCCTAATTTAATATCTTCAACCGTTAACACTTCTTCTCCTAAATATTTTTCCATGAGCTCATCAGTTGATTCTGCAATTTTTTCAACTAATTTTTGGTGATGAAGCTCTGCTGTATCTTTTTGATCTTCTGGAATCGGAATTTCCACAATCTCTTCTCCATGTTCTCCAGTAAATGAATACGCTTTTTTCTCTACCAGATCAATAACCCCTTTAAACTCACCTTCTTGCCCAATGGGAATCTGAATTGGCACTGCTTTGTTAGATAATCGATCAGCGATTGATTGAAGTGATGTGGTAAAATTGGCACCAACCTTGTCCATTTTATTTATAAAACAGATGCGTGGCACACTATATTTGTCTGCCTGTCGCCACACTGTTTCAGATTGTGGCTCAACCCCTTGTGAACCATCAAAAACCGCAACGGCTCCATCAAGTACACGTAATGATCTTTCTACCTCAACAGTAAAATCTACGTGGCCAGGTGTATCAATAATATTTATTCGGTGATCCTTCCAAAAACATGTTGTCGCCGCACTTGTAATAGTAATACCACGTTCTTTTTCTTGCTCCATCCAATCCATATCTGCCTCACCTTCGTGCGTTTCACCAATTTTATGTTTTTTTCCTGTGTAAAATAACACCCGTTCGGTAACGGTTGTTTTTCCGGCATCGATATGGGCCATAATACCAATATTTCTGGTATCTTCTAATGAATATTCTCTTGGCATACTATAAAATAATAAAATAACAAATTAAAAAATATAACGTGTAGACTATTTACCGTCTTCTTGCAAAGTGTGCAAATGCTTTATTTGCTTCGGCCATTCTGTGAACATCCTCTTTCTTTTTCATTGTTCCACCTACGCCATCCAAAATGTCACAAAACTCTGCAGCCAAACAATCTTTCATAGAAGACCCTGAACGTGCACGTGCGGCAGCAAGAATCCACCTGTATGTTAATGCTTGCCCCCTGTTTCCAAGGACTGGCATTGGCACTTGGTAATTTGCCCCACCAACACGTTTTGAACGCACCTCAACTTGTGGTTTTGCTGTTTCAACAACCTGTTCAAAAAGCTCCAAGGCATTACCTTCTTTTTTCTTTGCTAAAACATCTAAAGCATCGTAGACAATTTTTTGTGCGACAGTTTTTTTACCACCCAACATAAGATAATTTACAAACTTTGCAAGATCTATGCTGTGGTATTTTGGATCTGGAAGAATACTTCTTTTTGGCGCCTGTTTTCCTCTTGGCATATAATAATATAATTCAAAATACTAAATAAATTACGCTTTCGGTTTTTTTGTACCGTATCGTGATCGTCCTTTTTTTCTTCCCTCTACTCCCTGTGTATCGTACACACCACGAACAATGGTGTATCGTACACCAGACAAATCTTTTATTTTTCCACCACGCAATAACACAATTGAGTGTTCTTGAAGATTGTGACCCTCACCTGGGATGTACGCAATAACCTCCACACCATTTGACAATCTCACACGAGCAACTTTACGCAACGCAGAGTTAGGTTTACGTGGTGTTGTAGTATATACTTTTGTACATACACCACGCTTAAATGGCGCACCTCGGCGCAATACTGTTTTTTTTCTGTGAAGTGAGTCATGGGTAAACTGCAATGCAGGAGACTCTGACTTCTTCTTTTTTGTTTTTCTTCCTTTTCGAAGAATTTGATTCATTGTTGGCATAATATCCAATTTCTTGTTATAAATACAAAATCCTGACCCAAACCGGGACAGAATACTTACTATAAATTAATAGGTACAAACAGCCACGTTTGCACACTCTAAGATTTGTCTTGTACTCAACTTGACGACCCTAGTATACGTAAAAACGCTATACATGTCAAGTGTTGATTCAAGATATTAGAATAACCCATTTCCGCCAGTAAACAAATCTGAAACAAATCCAATGATCGGAGTAATGGTGTCCACAAAATACAGCATGAAAATAATAAGCATTACCCAGCCATATCTATCGAGTATTGCTCTAATTTGATGAGCAGACTGTGGAAGCACAGCGTAGAGAAGTTTTGACCCGTCCAGTGGTGGAATAGGCACAAGATTGAAGACACCAAGCACCACATTAGCATATACAATAATTGAGAAAAAGAGGTTCATTGGGTTTCCGGGGAAGAACTGAATAAACAACCCAAACACCGCGGCAAGAATAAAATTAGACATTGGCCCGGCAAACGCCACCGCCACAGGACCCCACTGTTGATTGCGCAAATTAAGACTATTAAATGGGACAGGTTTTGCATATGCAAACATAAATGCACCGCCTGTGCTAAAAAATAATAAAAATGGCAAAGCAATGGTACCAATAGGATCAATATGAACAATTGGATTTAGTGAGAGCCTCCCAGCGTACCGCGCGGTTGGGTCCCCAAGCCTATCTGCCATCCATCCGTGCATATATTCATGAATGATAGCCGAAGGAATGATAACAAGAAGAAAAAATAATCCAGTCATAAAAGTATAATATAAATAAGGTATATATATAAGTATACGTGTTTTTCGCCAGAAATACAATTACCAATACAGACAAAATAATTATTAAATATATCTCAGATCTCCTACTACTATGTTTTCATTCTCAAAAATTTGTTTAAAAAGCATCTCATAATCCCCACGCTCTTCACGTTCTTCACTTATGTATAGTGTATTACATTATTACCAACCACCTGTGTTATCATTTTTTAAGGAGTAGGCAGTATAGTTAAATCAGGCCTTTGTTTTCTTAATTTGTTTCTCTCATTCCTTGAAATATTATTAAGGTACACACCAGCACCAACATATTCTGGGAACTGCACCCCGTCTATAGACTTAAGGCAACCAAGTATAAGATCTCTTCCAATATATTCGGGAAGCTGATCCTCTCCAATGGACTCAAGCGAAGCTAAACTCACTGCCCCTAAAACATATTCTGGAAATAGCACACCATACACTGATCTAAGTGAATCAATAGTAAGATCTCCTCCTATTGTTTTTGGAAGCACCACCCCTTCTGGGGGAATTTTTTCCAAATTTAACATCTTAAGATGACCTCCAACATGTTCTGGAAACCCCAAACCTTCTGTAGGTATTTCTCTAAGATTTCTAAGATCAACAATTCTACTCACATAATTCGGGAGTTTCGGCCCTACTGTATGTATCTTAAGAAAGCCTACACTACCACCAATATAATCAAGGTTTTGCGGGATTTCTTCCTCCTCGTTTTCAGAAAACAAACAACCACTTATGTTTCTTAGGGTTTTTGGAAGTTTTTGCTCCGGACTCTCTAAAAAAACACTACCAATAAAGACTACTATACTTTTTTCCTCGTCATACAACTCTTCTGAATTGGTGGTTACCTGGTCTATACGACAACCATATATTCTTGCATAATCCTCTTTCATTTGCTGTTCTCCCTCCTCTTTTCTATCCAAACGCAATTCTTCCAAATACCCCGCACAATCCCAATCACTGTCAGTATAACTGGTAAAATTAAGTACATCTTCCTCATAAATATCAAGTGCCAAAATTTCTTTTGTATACAATACATGTAGCTCGTCAATGGTAAGATGTGCATGTTTATTTCTGTACAGCTTATCCTCTATTTCAGACATTCGTTGATAGATTTTTGATCTTTCTTCCCACAACCTAAGCTTGACACGTAAAACTTGTGTTTTATGTAATGCTTTTTTAAACCTTTTTTTATGTCTTCCATGCTACCACCAGAATCAAAAACACTTCGCAGCCTATCGACCTCTTCTTGCATGTCTTTAAGCATTTTTTTTACTTCTGCACATGTTTCTTGTGACATATATAGGTATTATATTGTTACAGTATACCAAAAATACAGTGATTTTAATAATGAAAAAAAAGAAACCTACAAAAAAGGTTTCTTTTTTCGTTTCTAACACTGCAGGTCACTACCCTATTCTATGTTGCCGTATTATCACAAATATTCGTTTTAACTCTTGCTCCACTACCGGTCCATCATATTCTCCTGCATGGGCCGACGAACCACTATAACTCGGTTTTTTCTGGTCTAAGTGAAGGTCAACAACAAAACCATCTTGTGCGTCTTCAAGATAGACATGAAATCTGGGATAATAATTTCTAGGCTGAAACAGGTGCACATAACTCATCTTTTTTGTTACTGGGTCCCGAAATTCTGCATACCCACATTTTCTCATTAAATGTTTTTGGTTTTTACTATATTGCCCTCTACATGGAAGTCTCATAACGTATGATTAATATTATGTATTATGCTACTATACAGCTACTCATAAGTCAATAAAAAAAACACACAATACGTTGTGTGTTTTTTTATGTACCACACTTCTTATTCAACCACCAAAGTACCTTGCATGCTTGGGTGAGGTGTGCAGTGATATCCATGACTTCCGACTTCTTGTGGTGCAGTAAACGTAACCGTTTTACCTGAACTAATAATATTGGTATCAAATACACCACCCTTATCACTCGTAACAGAGTGTCCGGCAATATCTTTGTTAACAACCGTCACGACTTCTCCTGGACTCACGGTAATCGTCTTTGGAGAAAAAGAAAAATCCTCAATAGTGATCACTGTCCCACCAGTGACATCGGACACTGTATTTTTGGGTGTTGTGTCTGTACCAGCACAGCCAGTACCCATAATCATGACACACAAAGCCATGCTCAAACCAATATGTTTTATCATATGTTTACGGTATAAATAATGAATTAATCTTTAATTATCCTATTTTGGTGAAACCACATACACCCTACCTTCTAAAATATCTGCAAAAAATATATCACCAGTCTGTGAATCAACTGTGAGACCTATTGGATTACCAATAGACCCTTCTACCTCGGGTGACCGAATAATGATTGGTGTAAATGTGATTTTTGGTTGATGACTTACCTGCTTCAACTGCCCAAGC